>JAGTJU010000005.1:305918-611837 GCA_022184915.1 Myxococcales bacterium
CAGGGAGACCTCGACACGCTCGTGGAGGAAGGCGCCGTGTCCTTATTTTTTCCTCACGGCACCGGTCACCTCCTCGGGCTCGACGTCCACGACATGGAAGATCTGGGTGACCGCGCCGGCTACGCCCCGGGACGGCAACGCACAAAGAACTTCAAGCTGCGCACCTTGCGCCTGGATCGCGACCTGCAGACCGGGATGGCGGTCACCATAGAACCCGGCTTCTATCAAGTGCCCGCCATCCTGGAACACCCTGACCTTGGCCAGGACCCGAAGCTTCGCCAGATGGTGAACTGGGCCAAGCTCGCGCGCTTCGCAGACGTCCGCGGCATCCGCATCGAAGACGACGTGCTCGTCACCCAGGAGGGGCACGAAGTGCTGAGCGCGGCCATTCCCAAGAACGTGGCCGACGTGGAAGCGGCCGTGCACCAGGACGCAGCCGCGTAGCGGCGCCCCGAGGCTTGGCGCGCCCGGGGGCAAGCTGTTAGAAGCGCAGGCAAGGAGCACGAGATGTCCAGCACCTACCCGAAGGACGCGTTCAGCCCCAAACGAGAAGATCACTTCACCTTCGGGCTGTGGACGGTCGGCAACCGGGGCCGCGACCCCTTTGGAGATGCGGTCCGTGCGCCTCTGGCCCCCACCCGCATCGTCGAAAAGCTCTCCGAGCTTGGCGCCTACGGCGTGAACTTGCACGACAACGATCTGGTTCCCCTCGACGCAACGGCCGCAGAACGAGATCGCATCGTCTCCGAGTTCAAGCGGGCGCTCGACGCCACGGGCATGAAAGTGCCCATGGCCACGACGAACCTGTTTTACGACGCAGCTTTCAAGGAAGGTGCGTTCACGAGCAACGATGCCCGGGTGCGAGCGTTTGCCCTACAAAAGACGATGCGCTCGATCGATCTCGGCGTTGAGCTCGGCGCCAAGACCTACGTGTTTTGGGGCGGTCGCGAGGGTCTCGAGACCAACGCATGCAAGAGCCCTCAGGACGCGCTCAAACGCTTCCGCGAGTGCCTGAACTATTTGTGCGAATACGCCATCGATCGAGGGTACGATCTCAAGTTCGCGCTCGAAGCCAAGCCCAACGAACCCCGCGGCGACATCTTCCTCCCGACGTCCGGCCACATGCTGGCGTTCATCTATACGCTGGATCACCCGAACATGGTCGGGCTCAACCCGGAAACGGCACACGAGCAGATGCCCGGGCTCGACTTCTCTCACGCCGTGGGACAGGCCCTCGAGGTGGGGAAGCTGTTCCACATCGACCTCAACGGCCAAAAGCCGGGTCGCTACGACCAGGACCTGCGCTTTGGCAGCGAAGACCAGAAGGGGGCCTTCTTCCTGGTCAAGCTGCTCGAAGACGCCAAGTGGCAGGGCATGCGGCACTTCGACAGCCACGCCTACCGCACCGAAGACGAAGCGGGCGTTTGGGATTTCGCCTACTACAGCATGCGGACGTACAAAATTCTCAAGGACAAGGTCGCCCGCTTCCACGCGGATCCCGAGATCCAGGCCCTCCTTGCCCAGCTCGGCGCAAAGGACCGCTCCGGCGCCTGGAGCGGAAGCGTGCGTTACAGCCGCGACCACGCCTCGCGCCTTTTGGATGCCGCGTTCGACCTCGACGCCCTCCGCACCCAGGGGTTTGCTTACGAGCGACTGGACCAGCTCACAACCGAGCTGCTCTTGGGGGTGCGCTGATCCTGCGAGCCTTTGCACGACCCACGCAAGCCGTTCGCGATTCGACCCCGGTAGCCGAGCCGAAGAGGCCCAACGTCCGGGAACGGCCTTTGCAGAACCTCACGGAGGATACCAACCGAGAGGCACGCCATGTCGAAACTCAAGGTCGTCGTCGCAGGGGCCGGGTTTGCCGGACTCGAGACCGCTTTTCTCCTCCGGCACCGGCTTCACGAGAAGGTCGACCTCACCCTTGTCTCGAACGAATCCGATTTTTCGTTCCGGCCAAACAGCATCTACATTCCCTTCGGCTCGGACGAACAGGACCTGAAGATCCCCCTCGTCGAGCCCACGACCCGCCAGAACATCCGCCTGATGCAGGCTTCCGTGCAGGACGTGGATCCCATCACGAAGACGCTCTACACCGACGGGGGAAGGCTTACCTTCGATAAGCTGATCATCGCCACGGGGGCCGGCATGCGTCCTCAGGAAATCCCTGGGCTCGATCGCTTCGGCGCCACGATCTGGACACCGAAGGCCATGAGGCAGCTTGGGGTCGCGATCGAACGCGTCATTTCACGCGCGCAAGAGGGCAAGGCAAGCACGATGCTCTTCCTCATTCCTCCGAACAACAAGTGTGCGGGTCCACTTTACGAGATCGTCATGATGACCGAGACCCACCTGAGAAGAAAAGGTGTGCGCAAGAGCGTAAAGCTCGTGTGGACCACCTCGGAATCGAGCTACGTGCAGGCCTTCGGTCCCCGTCTGCATGAGCTGGTGACGGAGGAGTTTGCCAACCGGGGCATCGAGGGTCACGTCGCCAAAGTCGTCAGGGAGGTGTCAGAGGCGAGCGTGAGCTTCGCCGACGGAGACGTCATCCCCTATGACGAACTGGTCTCGTTCCCACCCTATGTGGCGGCCGTAAGCTATCCGGCCCTGCCCGGCGACGACCGAGGCTTCATCGCAACGGAGTTCGAGAGCCGCCGCGTACGACGACACGAGCACGTGTACGCCCCTGGCGACGCCGGAGACTTCCCGGTCAAGCAAGCTTTCCTGGCGTTCCTTCAGGCCGACGCGGTGGCCGAAGACATCGCAGCCGATGTGCTAGGTCACGAGCGACCGCGCGTCACCTTCGATCCCGTCTCCATGTGTGTCATGGAGCAGTTCGACAAAGCGACCTTCGCTCAGGTGCCGTTGCGGCTCACGGGAGATCCCAAACGCCCCGTCGAGGTGCGTCCTGACGCTGGACGCGACTATCGCGTGGGCTCGAGTCCCACGTGGCGACTGGGGAAAAAGCTGCTGGGGCTCTACCTGCCCATGCGCTTCCGGGCGGGCGAGCCCTTCCATGCCGGTGCCGCCTGGCAGATGATGGACGTTGGCTTGAAGGCCATGTCCGGCGTGCTGGCACATTGAACGCGGCCTCGCGGGGCCCGTCGTTTGCTCAGCGGTGCTCGGCGGGAAAGGTGATGATGTGGTGGGGCGCGATCATCGTCTTGAGGTAGGCGATCGTCTCGGCGACGCGCTCACGATCATCGAAGAACTCCAGCACCACGGGGGGATCGGTGGGTTCACTGGGATCGACGGACTCGGGCATCGTGGGGCCAAACCCAGCGATTCCCTTGAACACCGTCATGCCGCGCAGACGCCCCGACTCGCGCAGCAGGTTCATGACTTTGCGCAGCCGTGCCCTGGACTCGGTCACGTAGACCCGCACCACCAGGATTGCCGACGACATCGTGTGCCCTCCTGCCTCTCATCGAGCGAACGGAAGGCACACTTGAGCCGGGCCACCCGGCTTGTCCTCAGGCGTTGCGGCCGAGGATCAAGCAGGCGTTCGTGCCACCGAAGCCGAAGCTGTTCGACAACGCCACCTTCACCGGCACCTCGCGGGCCGTGTTGGGCACGTAGTCGAGGTCACAGTCAGGGTCTGGCGTCGTGTAATTGATCGTGGGCGGAACAACGCCCCGAGCGACGGCCAACGCGCAGATGGCGGTTTCCACACCCCCTGCAGCGCCCAGCATGTGGCCCGTCATCGACTTCGTGGAGCTCACCATCAGCCGGCGGGCGTGGTCTCCGAACACCTTCTTGATCGCAAGCGACTCGTTGGTGTCGTTCATCTTCGTCGAGGTGCCGTGGGCATTGATGTAGTCCACGTCCTCGGGGCGCAGGCCCGCGTCTTTGAGCGCCAGCTTCATGCACCGCTGGGCCCCCTCCGCTTCCGGCGCCGGAGCGGTGATGTGGTGGGCGTCGGAGTTCGCCGCGTAGCCCATCATGCGGGCGTAGATCTTCGCACCCCGAGCCTTTGCGTGCTCCAACTCTTCGAGCACCAGGATGCCCGCACCTTCGGACATCACGAAGCCGTCGCGGTCGTGGTCGAAGGGGCGCGAGGCCGCCGTGGGATCGTCGTTCCGTGTGGACAGAGCCCGAGCGGCGTTGAAGCCCCCCACGCCGAGCGTGGTAATCGTCGACTCGGTCCCCCCGCAGATCATCGCATCGGCGTAGCCGTGCTGAATGAGCCGCATGGCATCACCGATGGCGTGGGCACCCGTCGAACAAGCCGAAACGTGGCTGTAGTTCGGCCCCTTGGCGCCGTGACGAATCGATATCTGCCCCGGAGCCAAGTTGATGATGATGCCGGGAACGAAGAAAGGAGATACCCCGTGGCGGGGCCCCTTCTCCCGGATCGTGTCGTGGGTGCGCTCGATCGTGGTGATGCCGCCAAGACCAGCGCCCACGAAAACCCCCACCCGCTCCGCGAACTCACCTTCGATCTTCAGCCCCGAATCCTCGACCGCCATCGCAGCCGCGCCCACGGCGAACTGAATGAAGATGTCCATCGACTTCGCATCCCGCGCGGTCATCCAGCGCGTGGGATCGAAGCCCTTGACCTCGCCTGCAATCTGCGTGGCGTAGTTGGAGGTGTCGAACCTCGTGATCCGCCCAATGCCGGAGCGACCCGCGAGCAAACCCTGCCAGGTTTCCTCGGTGCCGATACCCACGGGGGTGATGAGGCCGATGCCGGTGACAACCACTGTGCGCGACATGTCGTGCTCGTGCTCCTCTAGACGCGTTTTTGATGCAGGCAAAGAACCCCTGCGGGGGTCTTCCAGATGCCGCCGCCCATGGCTCGGGAGGCGGTCGTGGGCCTGGCCGCAGGGAACCTCTTACGAGGCGTGATTCTTGATGTAGTTGATGGCGTCGCCGACGGTCTTGATCTTCTCGGTCTCTTCGTCGGGAATTTCGAGCTTGAAGGACTCTTCCAAAGCCAGGACCAGCTCCACGATCGCCAGCGAGTCAGCCTTCAAATCCTCGGTGAAGGATGCGCTCGGGACCACCTTGTCGGGCTCCACCTCGAGCTGCTCGGAGATGAGCTTGATGACTTTCTCTTCGACGTTGTCGGCCATTGTCGTTCCTTTTTCGTTTGTGATTCGTCTCGGTGTTTGACTTGCCCTAGAGCGTCAAAACCTTCAGGGTGCGGTAACTTACATCAGAAGACCGCCGTTGACCCGCAAAACCTGACCGGTGATGTAGGCGGCCGTCGGACCTGCCAAAAACGCCACAGCGCCGGCGATGTCCTCGGGTTTGCCCACCCGGCCCAGCGGAATTTGCTGAGTCAATTCGGCACGTTTGGCTTCGGGAAGCTCAGACGCGGTCATGTCCGTGTCAATCCAGCCCGGGGCCACCGCGTTCACGGTGAGGCCGCGGCTGGCGTACTCCCTGGCCCAGGTCTTGGTGAGGCCAATGAGCCCCGCCTTGGCGGCCACGTAGGGGGCTTGACCGGCGTTGCCCATTTCGGCCACCACCGACGTGATGTTGATGATGCGTCCCGATTCCTTCGCCTTCATGAGCGGGCGAAGCGCGGCGCGCGTGCAGTTGAAAGCCCCCGTGAGGTTCACCGCCAGGGCGCGTTGCCAATCGGCATCCTTCGCCCCCAGGGTGAGGGCGTTCACGGCGATGCCGGCGTTGTTCACCAGCACGTGCACTCCCCCGAGCTCGGCCGCGATGTCCTTGAAGGCCTGGTTGACGCCCTCGGCATCGGCCACGTCGAAGCGCTTGAGCGCCGCCTCGCCGCCTGCGGCCCGCACGGACGCGGCCGTCTCGATGGCCGCGGCTTCATTCGAGGTGTAGTTCACCACGACCCGGGCGCCCTCCGCGCCGAGAGCCACGCAAATGGCCCGACCGATTCCGCGAGAGCCGCCAGTGACGACGACCACTTTCCCTTCGAGACAACGTGACATGTATTTTCCTTTCGCGACGTTCGCGTTCGCGGGGCTCTAGACGGCCAGCGCGGCCACAGAGGCCGGATCCGAGACCCCCGTGACCGCAAGCGAGGGGGCAATGCGCTTGACGAGACCTGCGAGCACGTTGCCGTGGCCCACTTCGTAGGCCGTGCCCACGCCCAGAGCAACCAGAGCCTGAACCGATTCTTCCCAGCGCACGGTGCCCGTGACTTGACGGGTGAGCAGGGCTCTGACGCGAGACGCGTCACGGTTGGCCGCAGCCTCGATGTTGGTCACCACCGGCACCGCGAGCGGAGTCACCTCGACCTTGGCCAGCTCGGCAGCGAGACGCTCGGCGGCCGGTGCCATCAAGGCGCAATGGAAGGGGGCGCTCACCTGAAGGGGGATCGCGCGCTTGGCGCCCTTGGCTTTCGCCAGCTCACAGGCCCGGTCGACCGTGGCCTTGGTTCCCGCGATCACCACCTGGCCGCCCCCGTTCAGGTTGGCGGGCGAGACCACGGCTCCGAGCTCGCGCGCGGCTTCCTGGCAGGCCTCGGCCACCGCGGCCCCCTCGAGTCCCAATATCGCGGCCATCGCGCCCTCTCCTGGCGCCACGGCTTCCTGCATGAACTTGCCCCGCAGGTGGACCAGGCGGACGGCGTCGGCCATCCGCAAGCCGGAAGCCGCCACCAGAGCCGAATACTCGCCGAGCGAGTGCCCCGCGACCACGTCCGGGCGAACGCCCGTTTTGGACTCGAGCACGCGCAGGGCGGCCACGCTGGTGGTCAAGATGGCAGGCTGAGCGTTGGCCGTGAGCGTGAGCTCCGACTCGGGCCCCTCGAAGCAGAGTGTGGAGAGGGGAAACCCAAGCACCTCGTCGGCTTCCTTGAAAACCGCCTTGGCCTCGTCGTGGGCGTCGAACAAGGCCTTGCCCATGCCCGGCTTTTGGGACCCTTGCCCCGGAAACAGAAACGCTTTCATGGTTCGTATCGAGATTCGATGGCGGGCGCTACCACACGGAAGGACGTTGCGCTACTTGCGCTGCAGCGCCCCTCCCGAACGCCCGCGACACGGGCCTCGGCCTTCAACGCCGACGAAGTATTCCCATCCCGTCCAAGGTTCAAGAAAAAAGTAAGGCCCCTCGGCGAGACGCCCCTGCCTCACGAGCAAGGCGTGGCCCCGCTCATGACGCGCTTTCGCCGTGAGACACCGCGGCTGGGGCAAATAGGGAACAGGTCTTTTCGACCTCGCCCGCCAAGGCCTTGTCCAGCCCGGACTGTGCGAAGCGCTCTGCTTGCAAAATAGCGTTTTTGATGGCCTTGGCGCCCGAGCCGCCGTGGCAGATCATCGCCACACCCGAAACCCCGAGCAAGGGAGCGCCACCCGTCTCCGCGTAGTCGGTGCGTCGCTTCAGGCGCCGCAGCGCCGGCTTCATCATGAGAGCACCTAATTTGACGAGCGGTCCGCTGGCCATGACCTCCGCACGGACCATCTTGAAAACGGCCTCCACCACGCCCTCGCATCCCTTGAGCAGCACGTTGCCCGTGAAGCCATCGGTGACGACCACGTCGACGTTCCCGCGAAAGATGTCGCGTCCCTCGACGTAGCCCAGGTAGGTGAAACCTTCGTAGGCCAAGGTACGCTTGAGCAACGCGTGCGTCTCGCGCGTGAGCGCCGTACCCTTGTGCGATTCGGAGCCGTTCGAGAGCAGGCCCACCCGAGGTCGGGGTTTTCCATGCTGGAGCCGTGCGTACACCGACCCCATGACGGCAAACTGCGCCAGAACCGCGGGTTTGGGGTCGACATTGGCACCCATGTCCAGCAGGGCACACTCGCCACCGGTCGTGGGAAAGGTGGTGACGATCGCGGGGCGGTCGACGTCAGGAAGACGGCCCAACACGAAAAGCCCACAGGCCATCATGGCCCCGGAGTTCCCCGCGGAGACCACGGCGTCGACCTCGCCCGCCTTGGCCATGTCGAAGCAGAGGCGCATGGACGACTGCTTCTTACCCTTGACGGCCATCGACGGTGCATCCTGCATCGTGATGGCCTCCGGAGTATGACGGAGCGTTAGCCGCGCCCGCAGGTCCGCGGGTACACCTCTCCCGTCCGCATCCAAATGCGGCGCGATCTTGGCTTCATCGCCGACGAGAACCACCTCGAGGCCCGACGAACGAAGGGCCTCGAGCGCCCCCATGACCTCGACGCCAGGCCCACCGTCAGACCCCATCGCATCGACGGCGATGCGAAAACATCGGGTGGCTATGCTTTTTCCTCGACCTTGAGGACCTGGCGGCCCTTGTAGTATCCGCAGGCAGCACAGGCGTGGTGCGGAAGCTTCATCTCACCGCACTGCGCGCAAGGAATGCCGACGGGTACGGGGCGCTTCATGACCTCTGCCCGACGAATGCGCGAGCGGGACTTCGACTGACGTTGTTGAGGGACTGCCATTGTTCGTTCCTTGTGGTGGACCTAGGTCGTTACACGAAAAGCTTGGGCGGGTTCAGGACTTTTTCAGTTTTGCGAGGTCTGCGAACGGCGAGCGTGCCAGGTTTTGCTGCTCTTCGCACGTGCAGGGGGTCTTGTCCCGGTTTACCCCGCACATCGGGCAGATGCCCAAACACTCAGGCTCGCACTTCGGCGAGTAGGGCACCGCCAGAAAGATCTCGTCCCGTATCTCCGGGCCAAGGTCGATGACACCGTCCTGGAAGGTGATGAAATCGCCCTCGCCTTCGTCCTCGTCCTCGTCCCCGGGGGGCGTGGGCTTGGCGCGGTCTTCTTCAGGCCCCTCTACGTAGGACACCGCCACGTCCACGTCGACCCCGAGGCGTGTGGGCTCGAGACACTTGACGCAGGTGAACTCGAGGGCGCCCTTCAGCTTACCCCGCAGCAGAAAGTCGTCACCCGTGGGCTCGAGACGCCCCCTGAGCCGAAGGCCTCCCGGCGCCAAACGGGCCCCGAGATCACCACAGTTTTCCCCAAGCCACGCTTCTGTCAGAGGTACATCCACGCCGAGGCCCCCTTCGGGGATGTCGTTTGTTTTGTACCGCATGATCGCTCGTCGTCTCCGGGGTCGGCCCCAAGGAAGGCGTAACTATAGGGGCCGCCACGTCCTCGTCAAGCAAAGGCCAGAGCTGCATGACAGCGCGAAGCGCTGCGAAAACGGCGGCCGCGCGGCTCGAACGGAAGGACCGGAGCGGCGGCAGCAGACAAGGCGCAATGCGCTATCGGTTGCTGCCCCCGCTCGCCGAGCCCACGGCACTGCCACCGAAGAGCAACAGGGACTTGAGGTCCTGGTCGTTGAAGATCAGCTGCAGACCCAGGAACCCGTCGATGAAGGCTCCTCCGCCGGACGTCGCCCGGTCATGATTCAGCACGTCATCCGCGCCCGCGATCAGATAGAGGTTGCGTTCGTACAACGCAATGGCGGCACGGGCTTGCACGCGCGGATAGACGTTCGAGCGGGTATCAAACGCGTCGAACGACAAGAACAGCCGGTCTTGAAGGAAGAAGACGTCGAGGCCAACGCCTCCGGTCGACTCCTTGATGCCGAAGCGGCCGGCCACGTTGCCCCACCGTTTTCCGAATTGAAAGGTAAAGCGCAGCGCCTCGGAGATGCGAACGGTCTTGATCGACTCGACGCCCTCCTTGCTCGAGTTCACGAAGGTGGTCGTCTCGTCGCGGAATCCACGTGGGTCATCAACGAGCTCGATCAGATAGAACTTGTCGGGTCGAGGTGACAGCTGGATCGAGAGGTACTGCTTGAACGTGTCCGCCAGGTAGTTGTACTCGGTGCGCAGGCCCACGATCGTTTGAAGGTTGGTGATGCCCTTGACGAAGGTGCCGGCGTCCTCCGTGAGCTCTTCGATGTTCTCCGCGATCTCGTCGTCCGTGAGCAGGCGCCCCACGGTGCCTTTGCCTTCCGCCATCCCCGAGGTGACCTTTTCGACGTTGACGAGCGAGCGCTCGAGCGTCTCCACGCTTGTCTGGATGCGATCGAGCGAGCTGCGCAGTTTGTCGCCGGTCGCTGAGACCGTGCCCTCGCTCGTTCCCACCAGGCTCTTGATGCCCTCGGTGATCTCGCGAACGTTCGCGATGGCCACCTTGATGTCGTCGGACTCGCTGCTGGTGATGTCCTGGATGTCGGCCGCGATGGCATCGGCACGGGACAGCAGCCGCTCGAGCACCACCGAGTTGGTCTTGACCGTTTGGTTGAGCCCATCGGCGATCTCGGCGAGGCTACCCGAGGTCATCCCACGCACGTCCTTGAGGATGTCCTTGAGAATGGGGATGACCTCCTGGACGGACTCGGTGACGTCAGCAAAGGTGGCCGGCTCCATCACGATCGCAATCTGATCACCCGTGGTCAGGGTGCGATGCGGCTTGCCCGTGAGTTGGTCGACCGGCGTGCCCGGATCGATTTCCAGGTAGTACTCTCCCAGCAGCGACGCAGACTTTTTGGCGACCGAGGCGTTCTCGTAAAGCGGAATGCTTTGGTCGATGCGGATGTCGACCCGCGCCTTGCGGCCACTCAGCCCTTTCGAAACGATGCTGCCGATGGGAATGCCGGCCGTTTGCACGCGTGACTTCTCGAACAAACCCAGGGCGTCGTTGAAGAGGGCGTAGACGACATACCCCTCCTTGCTTTGATGCTCCTGAACGTATTTGAACAGGGCAAAGCTCAGCACGCTCGCCACCAAAACGGTCAGCCCCACCGTGAGCGGCGCCAGACTTCGTCTCACGAGCGCCTCTCTGGTTCGGGCCCGGCGGCGCGCGAAACCCCCGACATCTCCAAAAAGTCCTTGAGCACGGGGTGCTCGGACTGGCGGACTTCGTTGGGCGTGCCGGACACGGCGATCACCCCTTCGTATAGCAGGGAGACGCGATCGCCGATACGGAAGGTGGACGCCATGTCGTGCGAGATCACCACCGAGGTCACCCCGAACTCGTCTGCAGTCTGGCGGATCATTTCGTCCACGTTCTTCGTTGCGATGGGATCAAGCCCGGTCGTGGGCTCGTCGTAAAGTAAAATCTCGGGCCTATCGATGAGAGCCCGGGCCAGCCCCACACGTTTTCGCTGTCCGCCGGACAACTGGGCGGGAAACTTCATGTCGATTCCCGGGATGTGGGCCAGCGCCAGGCGCTCGAGCAATTCCCATACGCGCTTTTCCACCTCGGCGTCCTTGAGGTGGTAGCGCTCCATGAGGGGAAAGGCGATGTTCTCCATCACCGTCATCGAGTCGAAGAGCGCCGCGTACTGGAACACCATGCCGAACTTCCGACGAAACTTTCTCAACGCCAAATCATCGAGCCCCACCACGTCTTCGCCGTCGACGTAGATGTGCCCCGCATCGGGGTGCAGCAAGCCCATCAGGTGCTTCATCAACACGGATTTACCCTGACCAGAACCGCCGATGATGATGTTGGTCTTGCCCCGCTCGACGTCCAAATCCAGTCCTCGCAGCACGTGCTGGGGGCCGAAGGTCTTGTTCAGCCCCCGAATACGGATCTGCCAGCGCTCGTCACGCTGCTCCACGGGATTGTCTGAGGCGCCTATTCCAGGAGACATGGGTTACTCGCTCGCGACAGGCCACAGCGCGTTCAATATTTCGATGAGGAAATAGTCGAGCACCAAGATGGACACCGAACCCGCCACGACGGACCGGGTGGTGGCCAAGCCGACCTCCTTCGCCCCGCCCCTGACATTGAAGCCCTGGTAGCAGGCCGTGAGCGCGAGGGCCAAGCCGAACACGGCGGCCTTGCAGAGCCCCTTGACGTAGTGGCGGATGTCCACCCAGTAGGTGAAGAGTCCCGTGACCTGGCCGATGTCAAGCTCGTGCACCAGGATCGACACGATGTAGGCGCCGAAAAGGCCAATGAGGTTGAAGGCCATCGTCAAGACCGGCACCATGACGGTGGACGCAATCAGGCGCGGGGTGACGAGGTATTGCACCGGGTTGACGGCAAAGGTCGTGAGCGCGTCGATCTGCTCGGTGATGCGCATCGAACCGAGCTCGGTGGCCATGCCGGAGCCCGCGCGGGCGGCGATCATGAGCCCGGCGAAGACGGGGGCGAGTTCCTCCGCCAACGAAACGCCGACCATGACGCCCACCCATCGAGACTGGTCGAAAATCGACAGAGCGTTGATGGCCTGGAGGGCCGAGACGGCGCCCGAAAAAAAGCCGACCAGAAGAACGATGGGCAGCGAGCCCACCCCGATGTACTCCATCTGGTCAAAGAACAAACGGGGGCGGAACGGCCGCCGGAACAGCCAAACAGCCGCATCGACCAACAACAAAAGGTGGGCCCCCAGCGCCGTCAGAAACACGCGAAAGGGCTTGAGCACCAAAGCCACGGCCTTCGGGAGGCCCGAGACACCTTCGTCGGACCCAGACGCGGCCGTTCGGTCTGTGCCCGGGTTCTGGCCGCCTTTTGGGTGGCCTTTCGCGTCGCTCACGCCGCGCGCCGCTTTCGCGTCAGCCATCCGTCGGTGCCCCAGGACCACCCGCGTCCGCTTCCCCCCCCAAGACCTGCCCGTCGCGGTAGAGCCGCGGCACCCGCTTCGAGAGCCCACACGTAATCTCGTAGTTGAGCGTGCCCGCCCAGCGGGCGACGTCGTCGAGCGTGATGTGTTCGTTCTCGTCGCGGCCGATGAGGGTCACCGGATCCCCCAACTGCGCGCCGGGAACGTCGGTCACATCGACCATGACCATGTCCATGCACACGGCTCCTGCCACGGGCGCCCGGTGCCCGCGCACGAGCACGTGCGCGCCGTCGAGGTGCCGCGGGTAACCGTCGGCGTAGCCCACGGGCAGGACGGCGATGCGGGACGGGCGCGCAGCGATGAAGCGCTGGCCGTAGCTGACGCCTGCACCCACGGGGACTTCGTGTAGCGACATGACGCGCGTCCGCAGCGACAACACCGGGAGGAGCCCTTCGGCTGATACCGGGGTGCCCGGTACGGCGCCGTAAAGCGCCAACCCGGGACGTACGGCTCCAAAATGAGTCCCCGGCAACCGCAAGGTGGCCGCCGTGTTGGCCGCGTGGACCACATCCGGCGAAAAGCCCGCCGCGGCGACCCGGGCTCGCGCCTCGGCGAAGCGCGCGAGCTGGGCATGGGTGGTGTCGAGAGCGAGCACATCGGCCGAGGCGAAGTGGGTGCACAGGCCCGAAAGACGCAAGCGCGACCTCGTCTCGAGCACGCGCAGGGCGCGCTCCAGGTCTGTACCGGAGACGCCCAGGCGGTTCATCCCCGTATCGATTTTGAGGTGGACCTGCACCTGGTCCCGGTCCCGGTGGGAGGCCCCCCACCTGCGGGTGGGCGCCTCGGCGAAACGCTCGAGATCCGCGGGGTCGTAGACCACCGGCGTGAGGCCTGCCTCGATGATCTCCGAGTGCTCTTGACCGTAGTACGCGCCGAGCACCAACACCGGGCTCGTGATCCCGGCCTGGCGCAGCTCGAGCCCCTCTTCAGCCAGTGACACGGCCAGCGCATCGCAGTGGGGCGCCAAGACCCGCGCGACCGCCACGGCGCCGTGCCCGTAAGCGTCCGCCTTGACCACGCCGTAGATCGCCACCTGAGGCCCCACCACCTCCCGCAGCCGGCGGGCGTTGTTCCGGAGAGCCGCCACATCGATCTCGGCCACCGTGGGTCGGATCGAGGTCCGCAGATCGGCCTGGCGAACCCAGGCAGGACCTCCTCCGGGCCCCGGCTCTGCAGCCTGAGGAGCGGGGGCGAGCCCGAGCGGCGTCCGCCGTGATTGGGAGGTCAAAGTGGCGGGATTCTTCCACCTCGGCTCGGCAGCGTCAATTCGCCTGGCACACCGGGGCACGTCACCGCTTGGAGCGGTACGCGAGGCGGACGGTGCGAACACGTCTCGGCCGGCCGGGGTTTGTCGGACCGGAAGCTCGTCAACTCGCAGCCAAGGCCGTCGGAGTGGTGACGCCGGAAGCGAAAAACGCTGCCGACAGCGTGAGCTTGCGACCTCGAAGCCGCAGCAGATCCTTGCGAGCGAAATCCGCCACGATGCGAGACACGGTTTCACGGCAGGCACCGATCATGGTCCCAAGCTCCTGCTGCGTGGGGCTCCGGCGAATGAGCGTTCCGCCGGGCACGGTCTCCCCTTCTTCGTTGGCAAGCCTCAGCAGCACGTCCCTGAGGCGGGTCTCGACGTCCGACAGCGCCAGGCCGGCCGTCATGGCGTGCGACCCCGCAAGGCGGCGCTCGAGATCTCGGGCAAGGCCCAGCGCTGCGTCGGGATTGACACGAACCTGTGCGAGCAAGGCCTCGCGAGGGATGAAAAGCAAAAGGCTCGTTTCGGAGGCGACCAGGTCGTGCGGGCTTGGGCCCGTGGCGAAGAGGGTGTCGATGCACGCGGTGCCTTCACGGAACACCTCGAGCGTGACCTCGCGGCCTCGGTCGGCGCGCCGCACGGCCCTCAGGCGTCCCCGCACGACCACGACCGCATGCTCGTTCGTTGTCCCCTCCACCAAAACCGTTTGACCTCCCCCGAACGAGCGCAAAGACCCCGCCACTGACAACGCGGCCAGCGAGGAAGGCGACCACGCGCCAAAGAAGGGGCAGCAACGTAGAGCCGCCAGCACGGGCTGAACGCTCGGCTGATGGGGCGAAGCAGGGGCGTGGACACGAAGCGGGGTAGCGGCGAACGACATGAGGGCTCCTTTCCCGTGGCGGCACGGTGACCAGCAACAGCAGTGCCAAGGTTCTGGCGATGTCCGTCCAACGATTTCAGACACATCCATGGGGTGGCGCGGATGGGGGTCTGTGTCGTTTACGCCACAGTGTTCGTTTCCCACCACGCGCCACATGACCACACGTAGCCCCAGGGGGTCCGTTCCCATGCCGAAGCGTCAAGGTGTCGAGCCCCCGCGCCGAAGCTCCGCTACACTCCGAGGGCCCGTGAGTTTCGCTCGTTTGCTCGTCTTCCTCAGCGTCGTCCTGACGCTCATCGGAGGCATTCACCTCTACTTCTGGCTGCGCTTGGTCAGAAACACCGGTATGCCCATGCCCTGGCGTCTCTGGGTCACGGCAGGGCTCGCCACCCTCGCCCTCTCGATGCCGCTGGCGTTCCTGCTGGGCCGAGCGCTGCCTTCGCCCCTGCGCGCGGGCCTGGCGTGGACGGCGTTCACGTGGATGGGTCTCATGTTCCTGCTCTTCGTGCTCCTGCTCGGCACGGACTTGCTCCGCCTCGTCGTTCACGCAGGCCAGGCCTTCGGAGCCTCCGCACCCGTGGACCCCGAGCGGCGCACCGTTCTCGCGCGGGTGTTGGGTGCGCTGGCGGGAGGCACGGCGGGACTCCTCGGCGGATACGGCGTGGCCAAGGCCCTCGGCAGTCTTCACGTCCGTCGTGTGGACGTCACGCTCGGCAAGCTGCCCGAAGCCCTGGACGGTTTCTCGATCATTCAGCTCACCGACGTTCACCTGGGTCCCATGATCGGTAGGTCCTTCACCGAGAAGGTCGTGGCCATGGCCAATGCCGAAACGCCGGACGTCATCGCCATCACCGGCGACTTGGTCGACGGCAGCGTCGAGGCGCTCCGCGAGGCGGCGGCGCCGCTCGCGAACCTGAAAGCCAAATACGGCGTTTACTTCATCACCGGAAACCACGAGTACTACTCGGGTGTGGGCCCCTGGCTCGACGAGCTCACACGGCTTGGCTTGCGTGTCTTGAGGAACGAGCACGTGGTTCTGGGAGACGAAGGCGCTACCCTGACGCTGGCCGGGGTAGACGACGCCAGCGCCCATCGGTTCGGGCAAGGCCACGGCACGGACGTCGCAGCTGCCCTCCACGGCCGCCCTTCAAAGGGCCCGGTGGTGCTGCTCGCGCACCAACCCAAAACCGTGAAAGAGGCGGCACCTTTGGGGGTCGACCTCCAGATCTCCGGGCATACCCATGCCGGGCAGATCTGGCCTTTTTCGTACCTGGTCAAGCTGGATCAGCCCTTCGTGCACGGTCTACACCGCACGGGCGACACCCAGATCTACGTCAGCCCGGGTACAGGCTACTGGGGACCTCCCATGCGGGTAGGCACACAGGCCGAAATCACCCGCCTCGTGCTCCGCACAGGCGAACCCACCGTCTGAGGGCGTGGCGGCGCCAGGTGGGGTTTGGCCCTCGCGGGCCCTTGCACTCAAACCCGCTTGGGACGGCAGTCCCCCGAACTCCCGTCCGGGCTTGCCGCAGGCCAACCCAGGGGAGGCGGAGGCCAGATCCGCAGCCGGCGGCGCGGGGGGCGCGCGGCAGGCGCGGGAGGGGCAGCGGCCTGGGGGCCGGCCAGAGTTGGTTGCGGCGGTGCTTTCGGGACCCTTCGAGGCTTCATGCCTCTTTCTCGGCAGCAAAGGCCAAGGGTTGCTCAAAAAGCGCAGCGCCCGGGTCTGGGGCACGACCCGCTGGCGTCGTGGGGCCGCTCTCCCGCTTCAGTTCTTGTAGCCGCTCGAACGGGCAGCGCCCAGGCGCCAGCCGAGATCATCGGCCTCGTCGTCGAGCGCCTTGGCGGAAGCCGAAGCCGCCGAAGCACGCGAAGAGCGCACCTCCACTTGGATCGACGGCGCCCGGGGCTGGGCAGCCCGGTCCGCCAGCTGGCGGACGAGCCGAGCCAGCTGCTCTTGAGCAGCAGACCCATCGGCGAAGCTAGCGTCCGTCACGGGGATTCTGCCGGGTTCGGGGCCCAGCTTCGCCTTCATCTCATAGGAAGCGCGGGCGGTCGTTTTTGCCAGCGACCCTAGCTCCTCCACGAAGGACACCAGCTCGCGGGTGGCCGAGGCCCCACGGGTGGCTGCGCTGGCAGCCCGAAAGGTTGCATCCGAAAGTCCGCGCGCCACGTCCTCGAGAGTTCGGCAGACGGCCTTGAGCTCGTCGACCCGCTCCTTGAAGGCCTGGGCCTCGGCGCGCGCGCGGGTCAGCAGGGCGCGCGTGGCCTCCACGGCTTTCAAGGCTTGCGCTTCCGCGGCGCGCACGTCGCTTTCGGGGGGCGTTCCAAGTCCGGGCTTCCAAGAGGTGGGGTTCGACACGGCAGGTTCCTTCCGTTTATTGACGTTCGAAGTGTACCAAAGACGACACTACAATCGAGCACAATGTGGGCCTCTGTCGTCAAGTACGGTCCGACGGCACGGGGGCGGCGGCGCGCCACGCTACCACCCTCTGACCGAGCCGGCTCACGGAGCCGCTACCCAGCCCCAGCTCGGAGCCACCAGGCTTCGACGAGCAAGCGGGCTAGCCGCTTGTGGGGAGGGAATCTGCGCGCCCGAGATGACTCGAACATCTAACCCCAGGCTTCGTAGGCCTGTGCTCTATCCAATTGAGCTACGGGCGCAGATATCTGCAAGTATTCAGTTTTCTCCCACCATCCTCGGAGACCGATTCGGTGGACACCGCTCTTACGCTGCGGCCCGGCCGCCGTCAAGAGTTCGTTTTGAGGAGAGGGGGGGATTCGAACCCCCGGTAGGGTCGCCCCTACGACGATTTAGCAAACCGTTGCTTTCAGCCACTCAGCCACCTCTCCGTATGCGCTTTGTCTATGTAGCGAAGTTCCGCGGTCTTCGTTCACTCCGATTCGTGTTGTCGTGTCGTTTTCATTCGTGTCTGAGGAGGAGGAGGGATTCGAACCCCCGGACGGTTGCCCGTCAACGGTTTTCAAGACCGTCGCCTTAGACCACTCGGCCACTCCTCCGACGTACCCCCCAACCCTCACCGGCTTCGGCCGACTGGTTCCCCGACCGGGCGGGGCCCATAGTTGTACAAGCGAAGTTGCACGCCGACAAGAGGTCAACGCTCTCCTGCGTCACTTCGCGTCCCGCAGGCCGTCCCGAGGCGGCAGCCGACCTAGACCCGGCCCCCCCACGACCAAAGCGGCCACCCGCGCCGCCTCCCCCGCGGCCTGTTGGGGCGTTTGGCCTCTTGCCAGCCCCAGAGTCAGCGTTACGGCGAAGCTGTCGCCCGCGCCCGTGGGATCCTCCTCGGGGACCGGAAGAACAGGCACCGAGAGCGTGGTGACCACCCCCCCGGCCCTCGGCAAAAACAAGGTGGCGCCTCGCCGCCCCTGCGTGAGCGCTGCAAGCACCCCCCGTGCGGCCAAAGCTGCCGCCAAGGCTGGGGCATCGGGGTGATCGTCCTCGGAGAAGCTGGCGACCTTGATGCTGGGGGGCCACGTGGCGAGCCAGTCCGCGGGCCAACGGGGGCTCACCTGCGCGCCTCGCCCCACGGTCCGCATGACCCCCTGAAGCCCGATCCCGACAAACGAAGCCTCGAGCGCCCCGACGAGCTCGCGAGGCGTTTCGTCAGCGACCGGCCCGAGGAACGCCGTCGGGCAGGACCGCCAGGCAGAAGGCACGTCATCCGGCAAGAGCGGGTCGGCCCGAACGGGCATGAGCAGATCGCGGTGGCCGTCCTGGTAACGCAACACGAAGGTGGTGACGCAAGCACCGGCCACGGGATGCACGTGAACGCCTGGCTCGGTAGAGAGCTCTTCGAGGAGCGGCCACGCAGGCGGGGCGCGCGTCACCACCCCGACAGTTTCCCCAAGCCGAGCCGCCACCCGGGCGCAGAAGCTCGCCGCTCCCCCCAGCCGCTCGGGGGCTCCCAGGCCCTGCCCCTGCACCCGGTCCAGCGTGACGTGCCCCAGTACGAGCAACGTTGGGGTCATGAGCCCACGCCCGCGAACGATCCGCTCACCCGGTCGCGCCGTCGGGCATCGCGGTCCCTCCAGGCTCCATGACGGACGGGGGTGCCGCGCTGGCCACCACCACCGGAGCTTGGCGGCGCTCGTCGCCCCGCCCTCGCCTTTCGATGACGGTCCGCCAGTCTACGGCCTCGGAAGGCGCCTTCAGGAAGATCTCGGGCTCGGGCAGCGCGAGCGCCGCGCGCAACACCTCGTCCATGTTCTGAACGGAGACGATCTTGAGGGCCTTGAGAACGCGTTTGGGCACGTCGCGCAGCTCCCGCACGTTGTCGCGCGGGATGACCACCGTGGTCACACCAGAGCGGTGCGCCGCCAGGAGCTTCTCTTTCAGCCCTCCGATCGCCAACACCCGGCCCCGCAGCGTGATCTCCCCCGTCATGGCCACGTCCCGCTTCACCGGGACCCGCAGCAGCGCCGAGACCACGGCCGTGGCCATGGTGATGCCGGCCGAAGGGCCGTCCTTGGGAATGGCCCCTTCGGGCAGGTGAATGTGAATGTCGGCGCGGTTGTGAAAGTCCACGTCGAGCCCCAGGGAGGGGGCCCGCGAACGAATGTATGAAAGCGCCGCCTGTGCGGACTCTTGCATGACGTCCCCCAGCTTGCCCGTGAGCACCAGCTTGCCGCGACCAGGGACGATCGAGACCTCCGTGCTGAGAAGATCGCCTCCGTAAGATGTCACGGCCAAACCGTTGCAAAGGCCGATGGCGTCCGACACCTCCGTGCGCCCCGCCCGAAAGCGGGACGGGCCCAAGAAGCGGGCCACGCGCTTCGGGGTGATCTTCCAGGAGGTGCGGCTTTTGTCGCTCACGTACTCTCGGGCGATCTTGCGGCAGATTGTGGCCAGCTCCCGTTCGAGGTTGCGAACGCCCGACTCCTTCGTGTACCCGTGAATCACGGCCCGCGTGGTCTCCTCGGGCAAGTCGATCGACAGGCCCCCCAGGCCGTTGTCACGCTGCTGCTTCGGAAGCAAATGCCTCTCGGCAATCGCAATCTTTTCGAACTCGGTGTAGCCCGGCACGGAAATGATCTCCAGGCGATCCTGCAGGGGCGCGGGAATGCCCTGCATGTAGTTCGCCGTGGCAATGAACATCACGTTCGACAGGTCGTACTCGAGCTCGAGAAAGTGATCGGCAAACGCCGCGTTCTGTTCGGGGTCGAGCACCTCGAGCAGCGCGGCCGAAGGATCGCCCCGAAAATCGGAGGACAGCTTGTCGACCTCGTCGAGCAACAAAACGGGGTTGTCGGTGCCCGACTTTTTTAGCGATTGGATGATCTTCCCGGGCAACGCCCCAATGTACGTCCGTCGGTGGCCCCGGATCTCTGCCTCGTCGCGAACCCCCCCCAGGGCCAGGCGAACGAAGTTGCGCCCCGTCGCCCGCGCGATTGACCGGGCCAAGGAGGTCTTCCCCACGCCGGGCGGCCCCACGAGGCATAAAATGGGCCCCTTGAGCTTCGTCACCAGCGACTGCACGGCCAGATACTCGAGAATGCGCTCCTTCACCTTGAAGAGCCCGAAGTGCTCCTCGTCGAGCACGTGCTGCGCCTCTCTCACGTCGATGTGCGTCTCGGTACAGTCACCCCAGGGCAGCGCCAGAATCCAATCGATGTAGTTACGGACCACCGCCGCTTCGGCGCTCATCGGCGCCATCATCTTGAGCTTCTTGATCTCTTTTTCGACCTTGCCTTTGGCCTCATCGGACAGGGCCTTGTGCCGCGCGCGCTCCTCGAGCTCGCTGATCTCGGACTTGAACTCGTCACGGCCATCGCCCTCGCGGCTCAAAGCCTGCACCTGGTCGTTGAAGTGCTGTTCTTTTTCGACCCGCTCGGCCCGTCGTTTGACCTTGGTGCGTATGCGACGCTCGACTTCGAGCACCTCGACCTCGGCCTTGAGCAGCTCGAAGAGCTTCGTCAGCCGCTCGAACGGGGAGACGGCTTCGAGAAGCTGCTGCTTGTCGCTCAGCTTCAGCGGCAAGTGCCCGATGACCGTGTCTGCCAGGGCCGCAGGCCCTTCGATGGTCTGCACGGACGCCAAGATCTCGGGCGTTACGCGCTTGTTGAGCTTGACGAAGGTCTCGAACGCGGACTGGACCTCACGCACCAGAGCCTGAAGCTCCAAAGGATCTTCCTCCGGCTCGGGCAAAGGTTCGACATCGACCACGAAGCACCCCTCGGTGCGCAAAAACCGCCGCACCACGGCCCGCCTGCGCCCCTCGACGAGAACCTTCACCGTGCCATCGGAAAGCCGGACCACCTGAATGATGCCCGCGAGGGTGCCCACCTCGTGTATGTCGCCAGGGCTCGGCTCCTCGGTGCCCGCTTGCCGCTGCGCCGAGAGGAAAATTTCCTGATAGCCCCCGGCCGACATCGCTTCTTCCAGCGCCGATAGCGACTTTTCACGGCCCACGAACAAAGGCACCACCTGGTACGGAAACACCACGATGTCCCTCAGGGGCAGAAGCGGTGCGGGGCGGATCCGGAGGTCGTCAGCCATGGTAGGCGCGATCGTAGCCCCGGGCGGGGGGTGGCCGAAATTTTCGTACGTGAACCTACCGAGACACGGTCGCCGCGGGAGCCACCCTCTGGACCGCCCCCCACCGCGAGGGCGCCCCACACACCTCTGGGGGGGCGTCCGCAGGGACCCCGGTAGCCTGAGGCACGATAGGGGCCGCAGGGGTCAGGGGTGCCACATGCCGCGCTCGGGCCGCGTTGCGCTTCCACAGCTGCCCCCACGCACCAACCGAAAGCACGTAGGCCAAAGACCAAAACAAGGACACGGCCAGCGCAACCCAAAGCCCGCGCCTGAGCCAGCGACCGGAAGTTCGTTGGCGCGTAAGCGGCCCCGCCTGAGCATCGGTTCGCATACGCCCCCTGACCGGGCTTCTAGCCCGTGCGCTCGCCTCCGGCGGCGGCTTGCCCCTTTTGGTACGTCACGAGCGGCTGGTGCCCGTGCTGGATCGTCTCTTCGCTGATCACGATCTCCTTGATGGGTGGCGAAGCCGAGGGAACCTCGAACATGAGATCCATCATGGCCTGCTCCAGGATGGCGCGCAGACCGCGTGCGCCCGCCTTGTGGCGCATGGCTTCTCCTGCGATCGCCGCCAGCGCGCCCTTGGCAAAACGAAGCTTCACGCCGTCGAGTTCGAGCAGCCTTTGGTACTGCTTCACCAGGGCGTTTTTGGGCTTCGTCAGAATGTCGACGAGCGTCTCCTCGTCGAGGTCGTGCAGGGGAGCCAGAACCGGCAAGCGGCCCACGAACTCGGGAATCATGCCGTACTTCAGCAGATCCTCGGGCTGCACCTCTCGAAGGAGGTCCCAAACCTTCCTCTGCTTCTGAGAGGTGATCGCGGCGCCAAAGCCGATCTGCTTTTTTCCGATCCGCTGCTCGATGATGTCTTCGAGACCCACGAAAGCCCCACCACAGACGAACAGGATGTTCGTGGTGTCCACCTGCAGAAATTCTTGCTGGGGGTGCTTACGTCCGCCCTTCGGAGGAACGTTGCACACCGTTCCCTCGAGGATCTTGAGCAGCGCTTGCTGCACACCCTCACCAGAGACGTCGCGCGTGATCGAGGGGTTTTCTCCCTTGCGCGCGATCTTGTCGATCTCGTCGATGTAGACGATGCCGCGCTCGGCCTTTTCGATGTCGTGATCGGCATTCTGCAGGAGGGAGACGATGATGTTCTCGACGTCCTCGCCCACGTAGCCCGCCTCGGTGAGGTTCGTGGCGTCGGCGATGGCGAAGGGAACGTTCAGAATGCGGGCGAGCGTCTGGGCCAGCAACGTCTTGCCCGAACCGGTCGGCCCCAGCAACAGCACGTTGGACTTGCCAAGCTCGACTTCGTCGTCGGTCGCGACCTTGGCCTCGATCCGCTTGTAGTGGTTGTGGATGGCCACCGACAGGATCTTTTTGGCCCGATCCTGACCGATTACGTATTCATCGAGGATCGCCTTGATCTCGGCGGGCTTCGGCACCGAGGTGAAACCGAACCCCTCGGATTCCTTCTCGATTTCCTCGGCAATGATGTCATTGCACAAGCCGATGCACTCGTCACAGATGTACACCGTGGGGCCGGCAATCAGCTTCTTGACTTCCTTCTGGCTTTTGCCGCAGAAGGAGCAAGACAAGCTTCCGTGTTCTTCTCGTTTCCTATCAGGCACCAAGACAAAACGGTAGCACGACCCCGGCGCAAGGGGTAGGGCGGCTTCTGGAACCCGCCCCGCCCACAGGCTGCCTTCGGGCGCCCGGCCGTCTCAGCGCGCCTTTTCCTCGGCCTTCTTCTCGATGACGGCGTCGATGAGGCCGTACTCTTTGGCCTCGATGCCGCTCATGAAGTAGTCGCGCTCCGTGTCGTTCTTGATGCGGTCGAGAGGCTGCCCCGTGTGCGACGCCAACAGGTTGTTGAGGGTGTCGCGGGTGCGCAGGATCTCGCGGGCGTGAATGTCGATGTCGGTCGCCTGGCCCGAAAACCCCCCCAGGGGCTGGTGGATCAGGATGCGCGAATGCGGAAGCGCGTAGCGCTTGCCCTTGGCGCCTGCGGAGAGCAGGAACGCGCCCATCGACGCCGCCTGGCCCATGCAGAACGTGGCCACGTCGGGACGCACATATCGCATGGTGTCGTATATCGCCAAGCCCGCCGTGACGAGACCACCCGGCGAGTTGATGTAGAGCATGATGTCCTTGTCGGGATCTTCGCTCTCGAGGAACAACAGCTGCGCGATGATGATGTTGGCTATGTCGTCATTGACCTGGGTGCCCAGGAAGACGATCCGGTCTTTGAGAAGCCGGGAGAAAATATCCCAGCCTCGCTCGCCCCGATGCGTCTGCTCGATTACGGTCGGGATGATGTAGTTGCTAATGGTGGGGGGAAGCGCGTCGAATTCTTTGCGGGACATCATGGTGTTCGTCTCGGCCTTTTCGTCTCGACCCCGAGTGTACCATCAGCGCGGCGCGCCCGCCCCCTCGGCCTCGGAACCAGCGCCCGAGGCAGCAAGCCGCTCCGCCTCTTCGGCCGATACATCCTCGATTTTCGACTGGGCGAGCACGAGGTCGAAGGTCTTTTCGTCCTGAATTTGGCGCCGCAGATTCTGGATGCGGCCCGAGCGCTCGAGGTCCGCGCGCAGCTTCTTGGCGTTCTCCTGGCGAGACGCCGCGAGCTCCGCGATCTTCTTCTGGAGGTCGGCGTCCGAAACCTCGATGCCTTCGCGTTCGGCGATGGCGCCGAGAAGCACCGAAGCGCGGGCCTGTTCCGCGGCCTCGGGCATGGCGTCGGCCAACATCTTCGACTCGTCGACCCCACTGGCACCGGGCTCGATTCCCAGCATGGAGAGCTGGACCTTGAACTGCTCGACCATCGACCGTGCGTATCGCTCGACGAGGGAGGGTGCGATCGGGAAATCGTTGGCCTTGACCAGTCCCTTGACGACCTGACCGATGAGCTCGTTGCGGATCCGCTGCTTGTCGGCCTCTTCGAGGCGGGCGCGGATCTTTTCCTTGAGACCCTCGAGGGTGTCGGCCTCGCCCGTCTCCCTGGCCAGGGCGTCATCGATGACCGGAACCTTGCGCGCGCGGACCTCCTTCACGGAGATCCTGAGGGCCACGTCCTGGCCCGCGAGCTCCCGCATGGGGACGTCGTCGGCGATCTTGTAGCGCAGTTCGTGCTCTTCCGCGTTCACCGGAAGGCCTCGCAGCTGCGCGGCGAGCCCCGGTAGAGGCTCCCGCGTGGTGTCGGCCAGATCCACGGCTGCGGTGCGACGTTTGATTTTGTGGGGGCCAACCTTTCCCGAGACCTCCACGAGGACCAGGTCGTCGTCGCTGCACGTCGTTCGGTCGCCTTCCACGGGGAGGAACTGCGTGAGTTGCCGCTGATGCTGCTCGAGCGCCTGCTCGATTTGGCTGTCGTCCACCTTGGGAGGGCGTCGCTTGAGGGCGAGGCCGCCGTAGTCCCGCGGCGTCACGTCCGACTTCACCTCGACCAGGGCCGAAAACTTGAAGGGCACACCCGCCTTGAGCTCCAGCTTGTCGACCCGAGGGGGTGCTACGGGAGCGAGCTGCTTGTCCTGGATCGCTTGCCCGAGCGAAAGTTCGATGATTTCCCGCGCGACCTCGTCTTCGATGCGCGGCCCGTAGAGCTGTTCGAGCACTGCGCGCGGCGCCTTGCCGGGCCGGAACCCCCTGAGGTTCACCTGGCGACGCAGTTGAGTGTAGGCCCGCTCGAGTCGCGGAGCCACGTCGCCCCATGGCACCTCGAAATCGACGCGCTTCTCGACGGGGGAAATGTCTTCGATGGAAAGCTGCATGGGAAGGGGTGAGTTTATTCAGGACGTCCGCGCCGCCGTCAACTGGGGCCGCACAGGGGGCTTTGCGACGCGTCATCAGCCTTTCGGCTTGCGCCGCTCGCCCCGGTCGTACACCATACCGCCCTTACATGTCTGCAGGAGGCTTCACACTTGGCGATCGCCTCGGGCTGAAAGTGGCGGAATGCCGCGTTCGCGGTTGCACCCGCACGTGGACGGACCTGTCCGCGAACCCAGCCCTGGCCGAGGCGACCACAGGCGCTGACGAAACCCGCGGCATGTGCGAACCGTGCCGCCGGCGATGGGCGAAGTTGAACGATCGCGAAATGGCGTGCGCCCGGCCGGGCTGTGAGGGCACTTGGCATTGGTCACGCCAGGCGCAGCTCGAAAACCAAGCCGCAGGCCGGCCGGAGCCGAGCCATTTCTGCGGCAGCTGCGAGCAGAAGCTCAAGGAGCTCGAGCCCGTCGAGACCGTCTGCGCGGTGCCCGAGTGTGGGCGGGCCGCGCGGCTCACGCCCAAGCAGCAGCTGCTCGGCGAAACCGGCGCGGTGGAGAGCAAGCCTGGGGGCATCACCCTGGCAGGAGCTCTCTGTAAGCGGTGTGCAGAGAAAGCCCCCCAACTGGACGACGTCCAGGTGGCTTGCGGCATCCAGAAGTGCAAACGCACCTGGACCTGGAAGGCTGACGAACAGATTTCTGCGTTCGCCTCGGGCAAACCGAGCAATGCGCCTCGCCGGATGTGCGAACCCTGCCGGGAGGCCTTTGGCAAGCTGGCCGACCGCGACGTGCGTTGCCGCGCTTCCGGATGCAAGCGCGCCTGGGTGTGGACGCGCGCGCAACAGCTCGACGCCTGTGTTGCCGACAAGCCGGCCCCCAAACCGCCCGCCCACCTCTGTGAAGAGTGCTTCAAGATCTGGAGCGGCCTCAAAGACACAGAGCGGCCTTGCCGCCGCTCGGGGTGCAAGAACACCTGGATCGAGAAGCGTGGGGCTCAGCTGGCCCGCGCTTTGCGGGGCAAAACGGGCGAGCCCTACCCTCAATTCTGCGCGTCCTGCACGAGCCAAGTCGCGGCGCTCCAGGACCGCCAGGTGGGGTGCAAGACCGAGGGCTGCAAGAACACCTGGACGTGGTCGGCGCAACAGCAGTTCCTGGCCGGGGCACGCCCCGACCTTCCCGAAGCGGCGTCTGAAAAGGCCGAGGCCCCCTCTGCGGCCTTCGCTTTACCCGGCCCCGAGCCGGTACGGACCGAGCCCACCGACGAGGGCGAGGCGGAAGAGGCTGTCGCCGTGGAGACTGTCGCCGAGGACACCGGCGCCACGCCCGTCATGAGGGCCGAGGACGTTTCCGAGGCGGGAGCCGAAGCAGGCTCTGAAGACGGCGCCGAGGAGGGGCCGGCTGAGGCGCCTACTTCCGGTGAGGCCGCTCCGGCGGGGAAGAGCAAGAGGCGGAGGCGGAGGCGGCGACGTCACCAGATCCACGCCCCGAGCCGCCACTGTGGGTTTTGTTCCGATTTTCTCTCGAAGCACAAAACCGTGGAGCTCCCCTGTGCCAGCTGCGGCACGCCGATTTTCTGGCCGCCCGAAAGCCAACTGCAAACGGCCCTGGGCAACTGGGAAATTCCGAAGATCTGCGGGGCCTGCAAGCGTGACGTGACCGAGGCTGAAAGGCAAAAGGCGCGCAGTGAGCTCATCGAGCACGCCCAGCGCGCGGGAACGGCCGAAAGCGAGACAGGCGTGGGTGCGGAATCGACTCCGGCGGAGCCGAGCTCCGCTACCGAGTCGGACGTCGCCGCGCCCGCTGACCCGGTCGTCGCCTCAGAACCCAGCCCCTGAGTGGGCTTCAGCCGCCGAACAGGCGGGCCACGAGCGGCACATCGGCCGGCGGCAGCGGAAGAGCGCTCACGCCGGCGATCGGCACCCAGCGCACATCTGCGACTTGCACAGCGACAGGCTGGCCCGAGATGATCTCGCAGGCGTAAAGGAGCATGTAAAGGTCGAAGTCGTCGTACGCGTGGAACGCCACGTCCACCACGCGCCCCACCGCCACCTCGCAGCCGAGCTCTTCCTGGATTTCGCGGGCCAGCGCCACTTCAGGGCTCTCGCCCGCCTCGATCTTGCCGCCCGGGAACTCCCAGCACAGCGGCTGAGCCTGATCGGCTCGTCGCTGCGAGAGCAAGACGGTGTCCCCTTGGCGGATCAGCGCCGCTACGACCAGAACGCGGGATCGCATATGCGTTCAATGCCCAATTTCGACCGAATCTGCAAATTCGGTCGGGCGTCGACCGGCTGGGCCCTGGTGAGGACCCGTCGCCTTCTGCCCGATACGTTCGATGCGCTCGAGCAGTTCTTCGAGCTGGAAGGGCTTGCTGATGCAAGTGGTGGGGGAATCTTCGAGGAACCGACGCGCCTCGGGCGCGAAGACGCCCCCCGTGATGAACAAAAAGCGGTCGGCCAGCTCGGGGTAAAGATCGCGCACCACCGCGAACAGCTCGGCGCCCGACATGCCGGGCATCTGCAGGTCGCACAAGATCACATCGAAGTTGCGGTCGGTGGCCAAAAGCTCGAGCGCCTCCTGGGCCCCTGGGCGGGGCACGAGATCGTGGTGATCGATCAGCATGCGGCGGTAGGCCTTGAGGAGCAGGGTCTCGTCATCGATCGCCAAGACCCGACGCCTCCGGCCCGAAGCGCTCTCGAGCCGGGGCAGGTTCGGGTGCGGGGATGTTGAGAGGTAAGGCAAGCGGACGCGAAACAGGGCCCCTCGCCCCACCTGGCTTTCCGCAGTGATCGCACCGCCCAGCGACTGCACGATGTCGCGGCAGATGGGCAAGCCCAGGCCGGTCCCCACGCCCCGGGGTTTCGTGGTGAAGAACGACTCAAAGATGCGCCCCATCACCTCGTCGGGAATACCGGGGCCGTTGTCCTGCACCTCCACGACGAGACCATCCGCGGTGTCGTAGCTACGGACCCACAACCGGTTTCTCTCGGGTCCCCCTTCGCACATCGCATGCGCCGCGTTCAGCACGAGGTTCAAAAACACCTGGCCGAGCCTTGCGGCACCGCCCGGGACCGAACGTTTGGCCCGAAGATCCCGCACGACGGTGGCACGATAGCGAAGCTCGTTGCGCAACATCGAAAGCGCCGACTCCATCGCGGCGTTCGCATCCGTGGCCACCTGCGTGTCGTCGTCGATTCTCGAGAAGGAGTGGAGGTCCCGTACGATGCGCGCGATGCGGGCCATACCTTCCTTCGACTCCTGGAGAATGCTCATCGCCTCGAACAACAGCTCCTGTGCACCCGAGCGACGCGCCACCTGGGACTGTGTCGCGACCTTCGCATCCACCGTCTGAAGTACGGCCATGACGGCGTCGAGGTTGTGAAGCACAAACGAAGCCGGGTTGTTGATCTCGTGGGCAACCCCGGCCGCCAACAATCCGATCGAAGCGAGCTTCTCTGATTGCAGGCGTCGCAGCTCCTGATCGCGCGCGTCCGTGACGTCACGGACCTGTAACAGGACGCGATCGCCCGTGGGGTGCGCGGCCACCATGAACTGGCGTTGGGTACGGGTCATCCCGAGTTCGACACGAGACCCCGCGACCCTTGCCTGCCGGGCGAGCGCTACCAAACCCATGTCGGCCAGGCTACGCCCAGGCTCTGATTCCGCACCCCCGCGCAACCTTTGCCCTGCGGTGTTCTCGATGACCACGGTCCCCTCATCATCGAGCAGAAGTACGCCGTCTTCGATGAGGTTGACGGTTTCGCGAAGCGTGTCGCGTTCCCGGCGCAGCTCATCGACCAACGCAGCGACCTTGCGTGTGTTCTCCACCACCTTGATCTCGAGCTCGGAGTTGTGGCGTCGGAACTCGGCGGCCACCCGCTTGGATCGCGCATTGAACTCGACGCGGGCCACGATCTCGGGGCCCGACGCGCTCTCCTGCACGAAGTCATCGATGTCGCACGAAGCTGCGGCGCGGGAAGCGCCAGGCAGGGGAAGCGACGGTACGATCATCACCAGGGGCACGGGGGTCAATCCGGGGCTCTTGGTGAGCTTCGCGCAAACGGCCGACGCCCCACCGCCGTCGAGTTCAGCGTGGAGCAACAAGACGTCGATGGGGACCGGCCCCGTGAGCTCCCTGATGACACTCTCGACGTCATCGCACGTACGCACGTCGTGAGAGGCACACGCAAGCACATGCGTGAACCGGCGCTGGAGAACGTTATCGGAAACCGCGATGAGGGTTCGCGCCATGTCCTACCGCCCGGGAGCTAGCGAACCAGCACCCAACAGGCGGCCACCTTCGCCGACCCGCCGACCAACACCCAAGTCTTCGTATGTCTAAACATCATGAAGTCAAAGCTCGTGGCTTACGCCGTGGGCATCTTCGCCCCTTGTGCGGGGGTGAGGCAAGATTGCTCACTCGTTTAGGTGTTCTCGTCGGATGAAATCGGCGCACGCACGCACACGCCCCCACGAGGGCACAAGGGCGACGCGGACCTCGCGAACCGGGCTGTCGTATCGAAGTGCCCCGGGCCCTCTTAGGCCATTCGAATCGGAAACAAATTCGAAATGTACGGAGTTTTCTGCGTGCGAGAGCCTCGAGGGCAGACGAGACGGGGCCTACCCACATGAGCGGCCACTCAAAGAGGTCACGCCAGGGTTCAAGAGTGAAATTTGGCCTGTCGATACGATGATCATGGATGAACTGGCCAGCGAGCAAACGCCCACGGCGCGAGTTCTCTACGTCGACGACGAGCCGAACCTGTGCCGCGCGTTCTGCCGCATCTTTGGCAATGAACCAGGCCTGAGCGTGCACACCAGCACGTCGCCCCAACAGGCACTCACCTTGGTCGCTGCCGAGCCCTTCGACGTGATCGTCTCCGATCTGCGGATGCCCGAGATGGATGGAATCGAGTTCCTCACGAGCGCGCGTCGGCATAGGCCGGAGGCCCGACGCTTGTTGATTAGCGGCTACGCCGACTTCGAGACCGCCCTGGTGGCCATCAACAAGCTCGGCGTGGATCGGCTTTTGACCAAACCCTGGAACACCTACGACGTGGTCAGCGCCGTTCAGTCGGCAGCCGAGCACGTCAGTCTGCTGCGGGAGAATGCCCGGGTCCAAGAGGAGCTTCGGCGCAAGGCCCGCGAGCTCGCGCGGGTGAACCGCCACCTCGATCGCATGGTGGAAGAGCGGACCAGCAACCTTCTCGACAGTTTGGTCTCCGCGCTCGATCTCCGAGATTCGGAGACTCAGTGGCATTCGCGCCGGGTGGGGCTGTACGCGCGGCGGCTGGCCACGGAGCTTGGCATCGCTGACCGCGAGCTCGACGACATCGAGCGGGGCAGCATGCTTCACGACATCGGGAAGATCGGCGTTCGCGATGCCGTGCTGCTGAAACCTGGGCCCCTCGACGCGCAAGAGTGGGTAGAAATGAAGCGGCACCCGGCGCTCGGCTTCGAGATGCTCAAGGACATCTCGTTTCTGGAGCGGGCGCGCCTGATACCGCTTCAGCACCAGGAGCGCTGGGACGGCTCGGGCTACCCCGGAGGGCTCAAGGGCGAACAGATACAGATCGGCGCACGGATCTTCGCCGTGGTGGACACCTACGACGCGATCACGAGCAACCGCCCCTACCGCAAGGCACGGCCCTACGCGGTGGCCCGCGCGGAGATCGAGCGCTGCGCAGGCACCCAGTTCGACCCGAAGGTCGTCACCGCTTGGCTCCGCATCGCGGAGGCCGAGTGGCACCAGATCCGCCGCAGCTTCGAAGCGCGGGGCGCAGACGACTGAGTCCGCTTGCTTGGCCGCTCAGAGCTGGTCGATTTTGGCGGCCAAGATGAAATCGTTTTCCGAGAGGCCCCCGATGGCGTGGGTCCAGATAGTCACATCCACGAGGGAATACTGGACCGAGAAGTCGGGGTGATGGCCCTCGCGCTCGGCAAGGTCGGCCATGCGGTTGACGAACGCCAGGGCCGCGACGAAATTCTCGAACTCGAAGCGACGCTGCAGCCTGCGGTGATCCACCACGCGCCACGCAGCCACCTTGGGCGCCAAAACGGCAATCTCTTCGGCCGTCAGTTTGGGAACACCCCCCTCACACGGAACACACTTTTTTTGATTGAGCTCCATCCCGTCCTCCGTGCGGCCGAGGTTAGCAGTTCGGACCCCCGTTTCACCCGCGCAGGCCTGGCCTCGCCCGCTTGCGCCTTGTGCGGCGCTCTGGCAGGGTCTTCGAGGTATGGCAACGGCGGTCACCCAGGGCATTCGCGTTACGGTCAAGAGCCAGTTCATCGCGGACCGGTCGGCGCCGCGGGACAAGCGCTTTGCGTTCTCCTATACGGTGACGATACGCAACGAGGGGAGCGAGACCGCCCAGTTACTGAGTCGTCACTGGACCATCGTCGACAACGAAGGCGGGGTTCAGGAGGTCAAGGGCGAGGGGGTCGTGGGCGTTCAACCCGTGCTCCGTCCGGGTGAGAGCTTCGAGTACACGAGCTGGTGCGTGATCCCTACCCCCTCGGGCTCGATGCGCGGCACGTATCAGATGGTGCGCAGCCAGGGCGAAAAGTTCGATGCCGAGATCGCGCCCTTCCGCCTGGGGCTGCCCCTGACCCTGAACTAGGGGACCAGAGGGGACGACCAGAGGGGGACGACCAGAGGAGCAGGCCGGCGTCGACGCCGGGCCGCGCAGCCGTTAACCTGCTCACCGTGCGCATCCTGACCGGCACGAGCGGTTTTTCGTACCCCGCGTGGAAGGGCAGTTTTTATCCCGAAAAGCTGCCGGCAAAGAAGATGCTCGCCTCCTACGCGTCCCAGCTCCTGGCGGTGGAGATCAACAACACCTTTTACCGCATGCCCAAATCGGCCGAGCTCGCGGCCTGGGCGGAGCAGACGCCGGAAACGTTTCGCTTCGCCCTGAAAGCGCCCCGGCGCATCACCCACATCCGGCGGCTCGTGGACGCCCAGGACGACGTGGCCTATTTCGCCCAGGCGTCGTCCGCCCTGGGAAAGCGCCTTGGCCCCGTGCTGTTTCAGCTTCCGCCCTTCCTCAAGTGCGACGTGAGGCGGCTACAGGAGTTTCTCGACACGCTGGGGGGCCAGGCGCCGGAGCTCGCCGCTGCGTTCGAGTTTCGCCACGAGAGCTGGTTCGTGGACGAGGTGTTCGACGCGCTCGCGGCACGGAACGCGGCGCTGTGCGTAGCCGACGGGGACGGCCTGACGACGCCCCTCGTGGCCACCACGTCGTGGGGGTACCTTCGCCTTCGTAAAGAGGGGTACGCGGCCGAAGACCTCGCGCGGTGGAGCGCGCAAACCCGGACCCAGCCCTGGTCGGAGACGTACGTGTTTTTCAAGCACGAAGACGCCGGAGTGGGTCCTGGCCTGGCCCGTGCGTTTCTCGCCGCCACCTGACGCCTCTGCCGGCGGCTGAGCGTCAGCCTCTCCCATGTGGGTCTGTGTAAGAATTTCTCTTACGTACCGGGAGGCTCTATACTCTCCCCATGGCGGCGCGCTCGATCGCGAAAGGGAGCATCTCATTCGGCTTGGTGGCCATTCCGGTCCGGCTTTACCCGGCCACCCAGCCGCACGCAGGGATGTCGTTCAACCTGCTCGACAAAGAGACGGGGAGCCGCCTCAAACAGCAGTACGTGCGCGCGACCGACGGGCAGATCGTCGAGCGGTCACAGATGGTGAAGGGCTACGAATTCGCCAAGGGCCAATACGTCACGTTCACGACCGAGGAACTCAAGTCTCTCGAGGAGCGGGGAAGTCAAGCGATCGAGATAGACGAGTTCGTTCCCCGGTCCGCTGTCGATCCCATCCACTACGACAAGCCCTACTACCTTGGCCCCGAACGGGGGGGCGAGAAGGCGTATGCCTTGCTCAGCAAGGTGATGACCGAGACGGATCGCGTGGCCATTGCCCGCTACGCCGCGCGCGGCAAACAGTACCTCGTGATGCTCCGCCCGGCGCAGCAGGGGCTGGTCATGCAGCAGCTGCTCTATGCTGACGAAGTGCGTCCCATGAGCGATGTGCCCCTGCCGCAGGTCGAGCTGAAGATGGGCGAGCTTCAGCTGGCGCGGCAGCTGGTCGAGCAGATCTCGAAGCAGACCTTCGAGGTATCTGCCTACAAGGACGAGGTCCGCGAGCGCATCAACGCCGACATCCAGCGCAAGGTGGAGGGCCACGAAATCGAAACGCTGGAAGATGAGGCTGCGCCCGCGCAGGTCATCGATCTCATGGAGGCACTCAAGGCCTCACTGGCGGTTCACGGTGGGGCAACGGATGACGGCAGCCGTCGTCCCGCCAAGGCCTCGGAAGCGCCAGCGGAAAAGCCGGCCAAGCGGGCCCGCGGCCCCGCGAAGGGCTGAGCGCTCGGGCGCCTGCGGGGCCCGAGCCCGCGTGACCTGAAACGACCCACAGCTTGTCCACAGGGTGAGGTCGTCGAAACCGTTCGGGTTTCAGTCCCAGGACGGCACACCGAGTTTTTTGTGCTCCCTTTGTGGGGCCGGGTATTATCATCGGGCCGCTCATGTATTCAGTCCGGAAGGTGTCTAACGTGCTCGGCGTGCCGCCCGACCGCCTTCGGTCGTACGTGAAGGCCGGCTTCGTCACGCCCGAGCGTTCCGAGGACGGAGAGCTCACCTTGTCGTTTCAAGACATGGTGCTCGTCAGGAAGGTGGAGGGGTTACTTGGGGCGCAAATTCCCGCACGCAGGGTTCATCAGGCCATCCGCCGACTGCAGGCCGCCTTCGGCAAAGAGCGCAAGGTGACGGGGCTCAACCTCGAGGTGGAGGGGGACCGGCTCGTGGTCGACGAGGGCGACTCTCGTTGGGACCCCGATTCGGGACAGATGTTCTTCGATTTCGGGACGCACCGCGCGCGGCGAGACGCACTCGACACGAACATCGCTCCCCTGGCCTTGGCACGCGAGGACAGCAAGCCGCAAGCCTCCCTTGGGAATCGCAACGTCGAGCCTGCTCAGCGTCCCGCTGGCTCGAGCGCGCAGGAGCACTTCGAGCGGGGCTGCCGTCTCGAGGATACGGACGATACGGCGGCGCGCGAGGCCTATCAGGCGGCCATCGAGCTCGAACCCGGTCACGCGGACGCGCAGATCAATCTCGGACGCCTTCTTCACGAATCCGGACACCCCGAGGCCGCTCAGCGGCACTACCGGGTAGCGCTGTCCGTGCGCCCTGACGACCCCACGGCCTGCTTCAACCTGGGTGTGGCTCTCGAAGACACAGGGCATCGGGCGGAGGCCATCGAGGCTTACGAAGCGTCGATCGGGATTGATCCCTCGAACGCAGACGCCCACTACAACCTGGCCCGGCTGCTGGAGCAGCTCGGGCGCCCCGAGTCGGCCGTTCGCCACCTGCTCATTTACCGGCAGCTGACCAAACGGCGTTGAGGCGCTTGGGCGCGGATCATGAGCGGGTCCGAATCGCCGCCCTCAGGCCGAGCCTTCGATCTCCAAGGTGGCTCTGAAGCCTGCCGCGGGGGTGACGTCGCAGACGCGTGGGCAGCGCAGATTCGGCCTCGGGTCAGTCTGTGCATGATCGTACGCGACGAGGCTACGAACCTCCCGCGTGTCTTGCGCTCCGCCGCGCCGTGGGTTGGCGAGATCGTGGTGGTCGATACCGGCTCCCAGGATGAGTCGCCTGCCATCGCAGCGGCCTACGGCGCGCGCGTCGTGCATGACCCCTGGCGGGACTCCTTCGCGCACGCGCGAAACACGTCGCTCGCGCAGGCCAGCCTGCCCTTCGCGCTGCTGCTGGATGCAGACGAAGAGCTGGTGGTGACGGACGCCCCGGCCTTCGCACGGGCCCTGACACAGGGGGTGCTGGCCTACGCGGTAGACTGCCATGATCAAAGAGACGATGGGGGTGTTTCGATCGCCCCGCTCTTGCGCCTGTTTCGCCGGGATCGGGAGGACATGCGATTTCACGGTGCCGTTCACGAACAGCTCACCGCCGTCGCACGGGGCAACGTGAGCGTTGCACACGCCCCCTTCATGCATTTCCTTCACGCTGGACATACACAGGCCGTCGTGAGGGGACGCGACAAAGACGCCCGCAACCTGAGCTTGGCGCGCAAGCAGGTCCAAAGCAGCCCCACCGACCCGTTTGCCTGGTACTGCTTGGGACAGGCGCTCGTCACCGCGCCCTCTTCCTCCCGGCTCACAGAGGCGCGCCAGGCGTTCTCGCAGGCCCTCTTCCGGCTGACCGCCGCGCACGAAGGCGAGGCGTTCGTCGTGTCTCTCTTCGCAAGCCAGGCCAGCACGCTGCAACAACTCGGGCTCGAGCCCGAGAGGCAACGCACGCTGGACGCGGCCGTCGCCTGTTATCCGAACAGCCCGGATCTGCGCCTGGCTCGCGGCAACTACGCTTTGTCGCAGAGCGACTTCACCGCCGCGGAGACCGACTTTCGTGCATGCCTCACGCCAGCCGCCGAGGCGTTCTTCGTGCGGCTCGATCCCGCGGCCACCGGCGCGCGGGCCTTGACCCAGCTCGGGCTGTGCCTGGTCAAGCAGCAGCGCTTCGACGAGGCGGTCGTCACCCTGTCGCAAGCCAGCGCCCTGGCACGGCCGGGCGACGATTTGGCCCGCACGGTATTGGCCAAACTGCTAGAGATGGCTTCCCGCCGGTCAAAGCCACCGGCGGCTGAGGACGACCGTGACTGACTTTCCCCTCTCCTCGATGACGCTGGTGGTGCCCACCGCCGGCGCGATGCACGCGGTGGGAGCTCGCCTGGGTGCCGCCCTCGACACGGGCGACGTGCTTGCCCTGACGGGCCCGCTCGGCAGTGGCAAGACGACGTTGTGTCAGGGCCTGGCGGCGGGGCTCGGGGTGCCGGCCAGCCGGCAGGTGGCGAGCCCCACGTTCGCCCTGGTGAACCTGCATCCGGGGCGCGTACCGTTCGCCCATGCAGATCTCTACCGCCTCAAGAGCGAGGCGGAACTCGAAGAGCTGGGGTTGGAGGAGGCGATGGAAGAAGGCGTTACCGCCATCGAGTGGGCCGAACGCTTCCCCTCCTTGCTGCCACCCGACCACCTGAGTCTTCAGCTGTTCATCGAGCCGGACGGCGCCCGTACTTTGGTGCTGGGGGCGCAGGGCCCACGGAGCGCGGGCCTACTCGCGCTGTTTCGGGGAGAAGAGGAAGCACCCCTGGTCTGAAGCGAAGGAGCGCGTGGTCACCGCGGCACGACAGGACACGCGTGCACCGGCTCGAGGGCTGGGGCTGCGCCGTTCCCTGTGTTCCGGACTGGTAGGACTCACGCTGGGCGTGGGACCGCATGCGCAGGGGTGGGCCCAGACGGGTGCAACACCCGCGGCGGGGGCCAAGGGCCAAGGGGACGACACGAGCGCCTGGCCGCAGGTGCTGGAGGGCAGCGTGCTGGCCACGTCGATCTGCAGTACATGGGTGCTGTACGACGAGGCCCGCGGGCCCCGCGCCCGCTGGGGTACGGAGGCGCGGGTGGCGCTCATCGGCGGTTCGGCCGTGTTGGGAGCGGGCCTGGGTGCATGGCTGTGGAGCGTGCGGCCGGTGGCGCCGGCACGGGCCGCGTTTCCGCCTTCGCTGGCCCTGTGGACGGGCGCCGCCACGGGCCTGCTCGTGGCCGGGCTGACCTCGAACGAGGCGCGCCGGGACGAGTTCGGTCTCTTCGGGGCGGCGCTGGCGCTGGAAGCGGGTGCCGTGGCCGGAACGGCGTTGGCGCGCTGGACGCAACCTTCAGGTCGCGAGGTCATGGCTCTGCACGTCGGCGCGGCGGCGGGCGGCGCGCTGGTGGGAGGCGCAGCCTGGGGGCTCGAGGGCTTCCGCGCACCCGGTGACGCGCAGCTGGTGTGGGTGGGGACTGCCGCCGGGATCGTGGCGGGTGGCTTGCTCGCGTGGCTGTGGCAGAGACGCTGATCCGACGCGAGCGTTGAGGGTCACGGGCGGCACAAATGCGAACGCCCCCGGGCACGGAAGGCACGGGGGCGTTCGAGAACGACGGTGACGAGACTTAGTTGCTCAGCAACTTGAACTCGATGCGCCTGTTCTGCTCGCGACCCTTCTTGGTCGCGTTCGGAGCGATGGGCTGGTCAGGACCGTAGCCGTTGGCTTCGATGCGGGAAGGCTCGATGCCTGCCGAGACGAGGTACTCCTTCACTGAGTCGGCCCGATCGTGCGACAGCTTCACGTTGAAGTCGTGATCGCCCTCCGAAGAGGTGTGGCCGGAGATCTCGATGCGCAGATCCGGGTACTCCTTCATCACCTTGACCGCGCCGGCAAGGACCTTGAACGAGGTCTTTCGGATGGACGCCGAGTTCACCTTGAACTGAATGCCCTGGATGACGCCCGTGAACTTCTGAACCTCCTTCGGCAATTCATCCGGACAGCCGTCGTTGTCCTGGAAGCCGTTCTTGGTCTCGAGCTCGGCGGGGCACTTGTCGGCGGCGTCGAGCACGCCGTCGTTGTCGTTGTCGGGATCGGGGCAGCCGTCTTCGTCCTGGAACCCGTCAGCGTCTTCCGCTTCCGTGGGACACTTGTCGGCCGAGCCGACGAGCCCGTCGCTGTCTTCGTCGACCTCGGGGCAGCCGTCTTCGTCATCGACGCCGTTGCGGGTCTCCGCTTCGGCTGGACACTTGTCCAGTCCGTCGGCAATGCCGTCGCCGTCGTTGTCGGGATCGGGGCAGCCGTCTTCGTCCTGGAAGCCGTCCATGTCCTCGGCCTCGCTCGGGCACTGATCCTCGGGGTCGAGGATGCCGTCGCCGTCCGTGTCGGCGGGGGGAGGAGGAGGCGGCGGCGGAGGTGGCGGTGCCCCCCCCAGCTTGACACCGAGGCCCAAGAGGAACTCGAAGCTCGGCGTGACCCCTCCGTCGTGGTAGTCCGGCAGCCACGAGGCCCGCGCATCGAAGCGCGCCAGGAACCTCTGGGTGAAGTCGAATTTGACGCCCGCACCTGCGTGGAAACCGAGATCCACGTCGGTATTCTCGATGCCGCCCAGTGTGGGGCTGCCGTCTGTGGAGGCGATCTGGCCGAGGTTGAGACCGGCCAGCACGAAGGGCCTGAACTTCCCGAGCTGCGCCACGTGAGCGAGCGCATGCAAACGGTAGATCATCACGAAGGTGTCGAGATCATCGATCCGATCCACCGTGGGAATTCCGGAGGCTTCCGCTTCCAGTCCCATCCAGGGCAGGAAGTTGAGTGCCAAACGAAGACCGAACTGGACCCCGTGGTCGGGCGCGCGGCCGGGGACGTCGGGCACGCCGAGTTCCAGGTCCTTTCCGAAGATGTGGTAACCACCGAAGATGCCCCCTTCGAACTGAAGGCCCGTGGACGGGGCTTCGGCGGGCGCTGGAGGTACCTCTTCGACAGAGGGAGCATCAACCTCGGGCACCTCCTCGGTTGACGGTGCCTCGACGCTGGACTCGGCAGGGGGCGCCTCTGTGGCGGGCCCTTCGGGATCTGGGGCGGCTGCTTGTGCGAGTGCCAATGAACCCGGGTTCATCAACAACACGCCAAAGGTTGCGCTCAAGAAGATTGTATTTTTCGTACGTCCTTGCATTCCACCTCTCCGACGGCTTTAGGGGCCCAGAGTATATCCACGCTGCCGCCGCGCGAAAGTTTTCTTGGCCGGAGTTGGCGAAACACCAGCAAACCAAGTCGTGTCACGTGATTTTTGTGTGATGAAAACGAAACGAAAAGGCTCGTCCCGGCATGAGGCCCTGCCTCGCAACACCTCCCTCACTAGACTAACGTGCAGTGAGCCGCGCCATGAGACTGCTGCGATCGTCCTATGCTGACCGTCCCCCGCGGTCGCCGACCGGCTGGGGGCCTGTGCGGGCGGGCGGGGGCAAAACGACGTGGATTGGGCTGGTGGCATGCGCCTGCACGTTGCTGGCGATGGCGTGCGCGAACCCCGTTGCCAAGCCTGCCCACCCCGAAGGCGGAGCGGCGTCTGGGCAGACGGCGGCCCCCCTCGTCCTTTCCGTGGTGGGCACGAATGATTTGCACGGGCACCTCGAGACGTTGCCCGTACTTTCGGGCTACGTGGCCAACTTGCGGACCCGCCGCGCGGAAGCGGGCGGGGCCGTTTTGCTGCTCGATGCGGGGGACATGTTTCAGGGCACTTTGGCGTCGAACCTCGCCGAAGGCCAACCCGTGATCGAGGCGTACAACCACCTCGGCTACGCGGCCGTCGCGATTGGCAACCACGAGTTCGATTTTGGCCCCGAGGGCCCCGCGGCGCTTTCCACCTCACCCACTGAGAATGCACGAGGCGCTTTGTTCGCGCGGGCCCGCCAGGCGCGCTTTCCTTTTCTCAGCGCCAACGTCGTGGAGGAAGGTTCGGGGCAGGCCCTCGACGCCGACAACGTTTTTCCTTCTCGGCTGCTTCGGATCGGGGCGGTGAACGTGGGCGTCGTCGGGGTGACGACCGAGGCCACACCCCGGTCCACCTTGGCGCGCAACTTCGCGGGCCTGCGCGTGACGGCGCTGGCCGACGCGATCATCGCCGAGGCTCAGGCCCTACGGGAGGCTGCCGCCGAGGTCGTGATCGTGCTCGCCCATGCGGGCGCAGCCTGCCAGCACCTCGACGACCCCAAAGCGATCGACAGCTGCCGCCCGGAAGCCGAGATCTTCGACGTGGCCCGCGCCCTTCCGCCCGGACTCGTCGACGGGATCGTAGCCGGGCATACCCACGCGGGCGTGGCCCACGAGATCAACGGCATCCCCATCATCGAAGCCTTTGCCTACGGCCGCGCCTTCGGAAGATTCGATCTGGTCTTGAACGCGCGCACGCGGCGGCCCGAGAGACACCAGATCTTTCCCCCCGCAGGATCTTTGCCGGCCTCGGCAGGACATACGCGCGGACCCTTGTGTTCCCTATGCCTACGAAGGCCGCGCGGTGCAGCTCGACGACGGCCTCGTTCGCATCGTGGCCCGCGCCGAGGAGGAGGTTCGACCCATGGCTCGGCAGCCCCTCGGGACCATCGCGCAAGCACCCATCGCGCGCGCCTACGACCGAGAATCTGCTTTAGGTAACCTGTTTGCGGACCTCATGCGTGCCGCCCGTCCGCACGCGGACGTGGCGCTCATCAACGGGGGAGGGCTGAGACAGGACTTACCCGCGGGCCCGCTCACCTACGAACACCTCTTCGAGGCCATGCCCTTCGACAACACCTTTGCCCAAGCGCATCTGACGGTGGGCGAGCTGGCGCTGACCCTGGCACGCAACCTCGAGCGCCAGCGCGGCTTCTTGTCGGTCTCCGGCGTGAGCGTCGAGGCTCGCTGCGAGGGGAGGAAGGTGTCCGTGAAGCTTCTGCAGCAGGACGGCACACCCCTTCCGGACGAGCGCGAGCTCAGCGTCGTCACGAACGACTTCCTCGCGACCGGCGGTGATGGCTCGTTCGGAGGTACCCCCTTCGTCATCGAGCCAAGCCCCACCATTCGCGACGAGATGGCCCGCATCCTGCGCGGGCGGGCAGAGCCGCTTCATCCCGCCGATCTCTACGATCCCGCGCATCCCCGGACCCGCCTTCCTCGCACGACCGGGTGCCTCGATTGACGGCGCGACTCACGAAGCGGGCACGTGCAAGAGCATGCCGGCGGCTTCGAGCGCCGCCTTCGTGCCCGTGATCGCCAGAACATCGCCCTCCGCCAACGCCTCTTGACCCGTGGGGATCACGATGGCGCCTCCGGGGCGGGTGATGGCCAGCACCGTGGCGCCCGTGAGCCCGCGGAGATTGAGCTCGGTGAGGGTCTTGCCTACCGCCTGGCTGCCCGGCTCGATTCGTAGCGGGACGGGTGCGCCCAAGCCCGGTAGCGACTGCTCGACGATGCTGAGATCCTCGGTGTTGCGACGGGTCCGCTTGTCCTCTTTGTCGGCCCCCTGGGCGGCGAGCACCTCCACGATGACCTGGGCGCCTGCGCGCACGTGGCCCTGAAGATTCGTGGCGCTTCGCCAGAACGCCACGGTGAGGACGGCAAGGACGATGAGCAGCACGGCGGCCCCCTGAAACGCGGGTAAAAAAGGCTGTGTGATGGCGATCAGCGGTGCCCCAACGGCCAGCACCACGGCCAGCTGCAGCGTGACCACGAAGGCGCGGCGAGGCGCGGCGGCCAGGTCCAGTTGCCCCTGACCCGCGCGCGGCAAGGCCATCTCAGCCAGGTCCAACCCCAAGTTGCGGGCCTGCCTTACGAGGCCCAGGCAGAACGGAACCCCAAGGACGACGGCGCCCGCGATCACCACCACCCTTGGCATGAATGCGTGTCCCCCGAAGAGGCCCTTGAGCCTGAGGGCCAAGGGTTCGAGCGCCAACGAGGTGCCGATCACCAGCGCTCCCAAGGCGACGGCATCGATGATGAGAAAGCCCACGCGCCGCCGCAAGCGACGCCCCCGCGTTTGAGGACGCGAAGGCGAAGCCAGGCGCTCGAACCAGGTGCCGTAAAGCGAACAGAAGGTTTGCAACGGGGGCGGCAGCCGTTCGTAAAACCGGGCAGAGGCGGGCCCCGAGGCCCGAACGAGCATGGGCGTTAGCAATGTGGTGACCACCGAGACGGCCACGATGACGGGGAAGAGAAAGGGGCGCACCACACCCAGGGTGAGTCCAAGGCCCACGAGAATGAACGAGAACTCCCCGATCTGCGCCATGCTCATCCCCGACTGCACCGACGTCCGCACCCCGTTGCCGGCCAGGAACGCCGCAAGCGAAACGGCCACGAGCTTGCCCACGAGGACAACCCCGGTGAGCACCAATACCCCTCCCCAGTTGGTCACCACCAGCTTGGGATCGATGAGCATGCCCACCGAAACGAAGAAGATGGCCGCGAACATGTCCCGCACGGGTTTGACCAGCCGTTCGACCCGGTGGCCAGCGCCGCTCTCGGAGACCAGCGACCCGGCCAAAAACGCCCCCAGCGCCACCGAATACCCGAAGCTTTGCACGAGCAGCGCCATGGCGAAGCAAAGCCCCACGCTGGCCACGAGGGTGGTCTCGGCGCGGCCCAGGCGGACGACAAAACGCATGAAGCGGGGCACGACCAGCATGCCCACGATCAGCACGACGAGGAGGAAGCCCACGAGCCGACCGGTGGTGAACGCCAAAGTGCCCATGGTGTCGTCCATCGAGCGCGCCTGCCCGGAGACCACGGCGGGCAAGGTGGCAAGCAGCAGAATCGCGATGAGATCCTCGAAGATGAGCACGCCGAACACCACGTCGCGAATGCGCTCGTCCACCTTCTGCTCTTCGAAGGCTTTCGCGATGATGGTCGTGCTGGAGATGGAAACGGCGGCTGCTGTCAGCAAGGCTTCGGGCGCCGACCAGCCGAAGAGCCTGGCCGCGACGAAGCCAAGCCACATCATAACGCTCACCTCGATGCCCGCCACGGCCGCGATGCCCAGCCCCTTGCGGAGGAGCCGCCTGACACTGAACTCGAGGCCGAGAGAGAACATCACCAGGATCACCCCCAGCTCGGAGAGGGTCTCGATGATGCCTTTGTCGGCAAAGAGGGGCATGGGGAAATGCGGCCCCACGACCAGGCCCGCCATGATGTACCCGAGCACCACGGGCTGTCTGAGGCGCTGAAACACCACGGTGGTCACGGCGGCCACGCACAAAACGAGGGCCAAGTTGGTCAGAAAAACGTGGGGACCGTGCACGGGCCGAGTATCGGGTCACGCCCCGGGACCGTCCAGATCCCGACCACACGGCGTGTGTTCGGACAAACGGCGCGACGCGCCAACAAGAGCCTTCACGGAGGCGAAGGGGGTTTGCTAACGTGCGTCTGCCGGCAACGCCCCGACCGTGCCTTGACCCTGAACACCCGGAGGCCCTCCGTGTCCATTCGCCAAAACGCAATCTGGAAAGCGCTCGAAGCCCACAAGTCACAACTGGCCGATACCCACCTGCGGGGGCTCTTCGCCGCCGATCCAGATCGCTTCGCCCGCTTGAGCCTGCGTTGCCAGGACCTGCTGTTGGATGTTTCCAAGAACCTGGTCACCGACGAGACGCTTCGGCTCTTGCGCGTATTGGCCGAGGAGGCCGAGGTCACGTCCCTGCGCGACCAGATGTTCGCAGGGGAGAAGATCAACCTGACAGAGAACCGCGCCGTGCTGCACATCGCCCTGCGGAACCAGAGCGAGCGCCCGATCCTGGTCGATGGGGAAGACATCATGCCGGCCGTGCGTGCCGCCCGTGACAAGCTCTGTGCTTTCGCTGAAGAGGTGCGCGCGGGCGCCTGGCGCGGCTACACCGGAAAGCCGATTCGGCACGTGGTGAACATCGGCATCGGGGGCTCGGATCTTGGCCCTGTGATGGTGACCGAGGCGCTCAGGCCTTACGCCAAGCGGGACCTCGAGGTCAGCTTCGTCTCGAATGTCGACGGCGCCCACATCCTCGAGACGCTCACCCGCGTGGATCCCGAGACCACCTTGTTCATCGTGGCCTCGAAGACCTTCACCACCCAGGAGACCATGCGCAATGCGCACACGGCGCGTCGGTGGTTCTTGGAGCACGCGCGCGACGAAGCCCAGGTGGCCAAGCACTTCGTGGCGCTGTCGACCAACGCGAAGGAGGTCACGAAGTTCGGCATCGCCGAGGAGAACATGTTCGTGTTCTGGGACTGGGTGGGTGGGCGGTATTCGCTCTGGTCCTCGATTGGCCTCTCGATCGCGCTTGCCGTGGGGGCGGAGAACTTTCGGCGGCTGCTCGAGGGTGCCTTCGCCATGGACGAGCACTTCCGAACCACGCCCCTCGAGCGTAACCTCCCGGTGACCTTGGCGCTGCTCGGGGTTTGGTACAACAACTTCTACAGCGCCGAGAGCCATGCGGTCTTGCCTTACGACCAGTATCTGCACCGGCTGCCGGCCTACCTCCAGCAAGGTGACATGGAGAGCAACGGCAAGCGCGTCACCCGACAAGGCGAGGTGGTGGACTATGAAACCGGGCCGATCATCTGGGGCGAACCCGGAACCAATGGTCAGCACGCCTTCTACCAGCTGATTCATCAGGGCACGAAGCTCATCCCCTGCGACTTCCTCGCGTCCATCGAGCCGCCCCATACCCGCGGCGGCCTTCCCGAAAGCCTGGCAGCGCTCGCGCCCGACCTCACGGACCACCACGAGAAGCTTCTGGCCAACTGCCTCGCGCAGTCAGAAGCGCTCATGTGCGGAAAAACGGAAGCCGAGGCCAAAGCGGAGCTCGACGCCGAGGTGGCTGCCGGCAAGCTCAGCCCCGAGGAGCGGGACGCGCTGCTTCCCCACAAGGTCTTTCCGGGCAACCGCCCGAGCAACACCCTCATCTACCCGCGCCTCGATCCCCACACCCTGGGCATGATCATCGCTCTCTACGAGCACAAGATCTTCGTCCAGGGCGCGCTATGGAACGTCAACTCGTACGATCAGTGGGGCGTCGAGCTCGGCAAACAGCTCGCCAAGGGCATCCTGGCCGACCTCACCACGGCAGGTGCCACCACGAACCACGACGCCTCCACCAACGGACTCCTGGCGGAGATCAAGCGGGCCAAACACTGACGATCAAAAAAGGCCCGCGGCGACATGCGCCTGCGGGCCTTCGACGACAGGCGACGAGCGGCTTAGGTCGTCACCAGCTTTTCGGCGTACTGCTCGAGCTTGCGGGCATCGGCGTAAAAGCGGCGAATCCCATCGGACAGCTTGTCGACGGCCATCGGGTCCTCGTTGTGCATGAACCGATAGGTCTTCTCGTCGAGGTGAAGCTTCGGCACGTCCACCGCCTTCGCGGCGGCTGGGTCGAGGCGCCGCTCCAACTGGCCTTCTTTTTCGCTCAACGTGGCCAGGATGTCCGGGCTGATCGTGAGGAGGTCACAGCCGCAAAGACGCGTGACTTGCTCGACCTTACGGAAACTCGCCCCCATGACCTCGGTCTTGTAGCCGTACTTCTTGTAGTAGGTGTAGATGCGCTCGACGGACGCAACACCAGGATCCTCTTCGGGGGCGATGTCTTTGCCGCCGCGTTCCTTGACGAAGTAGTCGTAGATGCGTCCCACGAAGGGCGAGATCAACGTGACGCCCGCCTCGGCACAGGCCACCGCCTGGGCAAAGCTGAAGAGCAGCGTCAGGTTGCAGTGAATGCCTTCCTTCTCGAGGCGTTCAGCGGCGCGGATCCCTTCCCAGGTGCTGCCCACCTTGATGAGGATGCGCTTGCGATCGATTCCGGCCTTGTCGTAAAGGCCGATGAACTCGTGGGCCTTGGCCACGGTGCCCTCGACGTCGAAGCTGTAGGAAGCGTCCACCTCGGTGGACACACGGCCAGGGATGATCTTGAGGATTTCGCAGCCGAAGTTCACCGCCAGCTTGTCCATGAACGCGGCCGCGCGGACGGTTTTGTCGCCGTTTCGTGCGTCGGCGTGTTTGAGAGCCTCCTCGACCAGCGCGCGGTACTGCGGCATCTGCGCTGCCTTGAGCAACAGCGACGGATTGGTGGTGGCGTCCTGCGGCTTGAGACGAGCGATGGCTTCGATGTCGCCCGTGTCGGCGACGACGACCGTGTGTTGTTTCAACGATTCGAGCAGCGTCATGGGTGATCTCCTGGCGGCAGGCACGCCGCGGGGTGTGGAACGATGAGAAACCGCGATTTTCGGCCAACTTTAGCGGACCCGGCTTGGCTTCGGTAGCATGGAGACGGATTTTGCCCCGGATGACCGCCCCCCTTGCACCCTACCCAACGCCCGAGGCCCGCGACGCGCTCGTGCGGACGCATGCCGACACGTTACGCGCTGACGTGCTCGTCTACGGGCAGAGCGCCGAGGGCAGGCCTTTACTGGCAGTGCGGGTTCCCGCCAAGGCTGAACATGCGCGGCGGGTGCTCGTGACCGGCAACATTCACGGGCTCGAGTTCGTCTCCTGTCTCGTGGCTTTGGGCGTTCTCGAGGCCCTACCTCACGACCCGGCCCTCGAGCGGCTGCGCACGCGCGCTGAACTGTGGGTGGTGCCGTGCGCGAACCCTGATGGCTACGCGCGGACGTTCGCGGCGGGTGGCACAGGGCGGCTGGCAGAGCTGCGCCCGAACGCACGCGGGGTGGACCTCAACCGCAACTTTCCCCTGCCGGCCGGGCACGAGCGGCGCCGTTACCCGGGCGCGGGCTCTCACCGGCCGGGGGCTGCCACATACGTGGGGCCAGCGCCGCTCTCCGAGCCCGAGACGTGGCATCTCGATGTCCTGATGCGCGACCACCCATTTTGCGCCGCCATCAATGGACACAGCTTCATGGGAAAGGTGATTCCCGCGCGGGTGCTCACGCGGACCGACTACCGCACCTACGCACGCTTGTGCGCCGCCGCGAGCGCCGCCCAGCCCCTCGTCCGCTACGGCCGGCTCGCCAGTCCCATTCTCGATGCCTTCACGGGCGAGATCGAAGACCATCAGCACCACGGCCACGGCATGTGGGCGGCCTGCCTCGAGACCTTCTCGCTTGGCGCGAGTCTGCGCCAGCACCTGCGCGCCCCGAACCTGTTTTGGCGGTTCAACCCGCGCGATCCGGGCCCGTGGGTTCAAAACGACGTGCCGGCACTCACCGCCTTTCTTGCCGCCGCCCTGGACCAGCCGCGCCCGAGTTCGGCCCCCCACGCGCGCGCAGCGCAAGGACGGTCAGCACGAAGCGCCCTGCCCTCGGTCACAGCTGCCACGGATCTTGCATCCAAACGGGTGCGAATGGCGACGGCGTGATGAAGATCGTGGTCACAGGTGCGACGGGCTTTCTTGGCCGCCACCTGGTGCCGGCCCTCGAACGTGCCGGCCATCAGGTCGTTTCGGCCACCCGGAGACCTCCGGCGCCTGGGGGACAGCCCGAGACCGGGTGCGCCCGCTGGGTCGAGTTCGACCTCGAGCGTCCCCACACGGTGCAAGCAGCGCTGGCGGGTGCCGATGCAGCGTACTACCTGGTCCACCACATGGACGGCCGCCCCGGGTATGCGGCCCGCGAGGCCGATTCGGCGCGCCTGTTCGCGCGGGAGGCCGAGGCGGCCGCGGTGAAACGAATCATCTACCTGGGTGGCATGCGTCCGAGACGTGGCACGCCCTCGGCTCACCTGGAGAGCCGCCTGCACACGGGTGTGCTGTTGCGCCAGGGCCGGGTGCCGGTGTTCGAGCTGCGCGCGGGGATGATTGTCGGAGCGGGCAGCCAAAGCTGGCAGATCGTACGCGATCTGAGTGCCCGCCTCCCGTTCATGGTTCTGCCCCGCTGGTTGCAAGCCAAGAGCGCGCCCGCGGCGCTGTCGGATGTGCTCGACGCCCTGGCCCACGCTGCGGGCCTTCCGGTGGCTTGCGCTGGCGTCTACGGGTTGCCGGGACCCGCGGCCCTCAGCGGCACCGAAATGCTGCGCCAAACGTCACGCCTCCTGGGGCTTGCGCCCGTGATGCTGAAAGTGCCCTTCCTCTCGCCGAAGCTGTCGAGCTTGTGGCTGCGGCTCGTGACCCGCGCGGACGTCTCCGTGGCGCGCGAGCTGGTGCGAGGTGTGGCGGGGGACCTGGAAGCAGGCGCCCCCGACTTTTGGTCTCAGATGCCCGGCGTCTTCTCGCCAAAGCCGTTTCGCACGGCGGCCGCGGAGGCCCTGGCGGCGGACCCACGTCCCTTCGGCACCACGGGAGACCTCTGGGAGGCCATGACCCTGCGTCTCGTGGGGCGCTCGGCCCGGGCCCCGGCGTAAACCGCAGCGACCCGGGCTCCGTGGGCCGTCCGCGGCCCCCCCTCAGGGCTCGGCCGCCTGGCAGAGGCCGTCTTTGCAGCTGCTGCTGCAGCACTCCCGCGCGCTCTTGCACACGATCCCCACCGCGCTGCACAGCGGCTCGTCGCCGAACTCGAAGCTGACGTCGAGGCGCCCGTTCCGCCGCATGGTGAAGCTGACCCGGGTCTTGGTCCCCTCGACCACCGAGACCTCGACGGGATCACTCACCCACGAGGCAACGGTGCGGGCTGTGACGGCCCCACACGCCTCTGCGAAGGCCTCGGCCACGAACTCGACTTTTCCGAGCGGAAAGCCCGCGAGACTTTGCGCCATCGGGGGGCCCGCCACGACGGGCAGCGCCACCTGTTTTTCGCGGTAGGGGCCACGGGCGGTGACCCGCAGACACGTCACGTCGGGAGGCACCGTTTCCAGCGCCAATTCGATGAGCCCCACGTCCTCCGTGTCGGCCTGGCTGACCTCTCCCGGCCCTCCGGCCTCGGGCGCCTCGGGCCCCTCGAGACCACACGCTGCACAGAGCACCAGCGCTCCCAGACCGACAAGCTTCACAACTTGCCTCGATACGAACTCATTCATGGTTTCCTCCGGTCATTTGGCCGCGAAGCGACTTCGCTCCGCCTCGGAGGTGCTTTTCGGGAACGAGCTGGGGAAGTTGCGAAAAAAAGGGGCGAGACCCGCGCGCCTCGACGGCGGGACTCGCCCTCTTCTCCGCGCCGGGAGCCTCAGTCGTTGGGCTCGTCGACGCCCAACAGCGCGGCCACCGCCCTGTCCTGCGAGCCCGCCAGCTGGCCCATCGTGGACAGCTGATGAATCAGCAGGTTGCGCCCATCGAAGACCGAAAGGTTCTGAAGCTCGAGCGCGCCCATGCGATCTTCAGGGGTAAACGCCGACTCGACCTTCTCCATCGAGAGTTTGTGGGGATCGTAGGCCATGTAGTCGGCCGAGGTGTCGACAATCGTGTAGTCGTCTCCCCGGCGCAGTTCCAACGTGACGGTGCCCGAGATCGGGTGTGCCACCCAGCGCGTGAGCGCGTCCTTGATCAGCATGGCCTCGGTGTCGTACCACTTGCCTTCGTAAAGGATCCGGCCGAGGCGGCGCCCCAGGGAGGCATAGAGATCGAGCGTGTTCTCGTTGTGCACGGCCGAGAGCAGACGCTCGTAAGCGATGTGCAGCAGCGCCATACCAGGAGCTTCGTAGATGCCGCGGCTTTTGGCTTCGATCACGCGGTTTTCGATCTGGTCGGACACGCCCAAGCCATGCCGGCCACCGATCCGGTTCGCCTCGAGCAAGAGGTCCATGTCTCCGCCGAAGGCCTTGCCGTTGAGCTTCGTGGGCCAGCCCTGCTCGAAGGTGATCGAGACCCGCTCAGCCTTGATCTCGGTCTCGGACTTCCAGTGCGCCACACCCATGATGGGGTTGACGATGTCGAGGCCTTTATCGAGGAATTCGAGATCTTTGGCCTCGTGCGTGGCGCCGAGCGCGTTGGCGTCGGTGCTGTACGCCTTCTCCACGCCCATGCGGTAGGGAAGGTCGAGACCGTTCAAGTACTCGCTCATCTCCTTGCGGCCGCCGAAGCGCTCCACGAAGACAGGATCCAGCCAGGGCTTATAGATCGTGAGCTCGGGGTTCGTGAGCAAGCCGTAGCGATAGAAGCGCTGAATGTCGTTGCCCTTGTGCGTGCTGCCATCGGACAAGATGTTCACGCCATCGGCCTGCATGGCGCGGATGATGGCCGTGGTGGTGACCGCGCGCCCAAGCGGCGTGGTGTTGTAATACTTGCGTCCCGCCGTGGCGAGGTGGAAGGCGCCACATTGGATGGCGATGAAGCCTTCGCGGGCAAGTGCTTCTTTGCAGTCGACGAGGCGGGCCGCCTTGGCGCCGTGAGAGAGGGCCACCGGGGGAATGTCGTCGCAGCTCTTTTCATCGGGCTGCGCCAGATCCGCGGTGTACGAGTAAACGTCGAGCCCCTCGCGCGCGAACCAGGCCACCGCGCAGCGGGTGTCCAGGCCTCCGGAGAAAGCCACTCCAATTTTCGTGCCTTGCGCAGGCAGCTTGCGATGAATGCGAGCCATGACGCGGCTTCGTTTATCACGGAAGGCCGAGGCCCGGTAGACCGTTGCCAGGGAAGTTGCAGCGCTGCCACTGCCGCACCCAGGCAATCTGACCGAGAGCGACAGCGCGGAAGCCGCCGGCAGGCGCTCTTCACCCTTCAGGGGGCCTCGGCGTCGACCGTCCGCCACTCACAATCCCGTGGAGGGGCGAGGCGCGGGGCGGGCACGACCCTCACGGGCACCCGCCAGGTCGCGACCGCCGCCGGGTCGCCCACGATCTGATGCGCGGGCAGCTCGGACCACAGCGCGGCGGGCAGCTCCATCTGGTAACGCCCGTGCACGAACCCGGGGTGCCACGGTAACGTGAACAGGCAGGCTTCGGGGTGGGCCCGCCGCAGCCGGCGCACGTAGACGAACCAGGGTTCGTGGCCCGGACCTGCGTAGCCAGCAGGCTGCGTTTCGGGAAGACGCGCCCGGTGTGTCCGTGCCTGGGCCACGGCCAGGAGCACCTCGGCGGCCACCATCGCCACGAGCCCGAGCGCGAACCTCCTGAGGGTCCGCGTTCCCTTGCACCGGGCGGTGAACGCAGCGCCCAGCAGCGCCCCGAACAACGGGACGAACTCGTAGCGTTTGTACTTGTCGAGGGGCAGATCGACGTAGAGCGCCGTGGCGCAGGCAATGGCGAAGCCCGTGACGCTCAGGAAGGCAAGCGGACGGGCCTCGGCGTCGGTCTTAGCGCGCAGACACATCCGCAGAGTCCCCGCGGCGGCCAGGACCACAGCGGCCCCGCCGAGCAGGGGCAGCCAGAGCGCCTCGGGAGAGGGGGCCTCGACCGCTCCGGGTCGGCCGGCCACCTCGAACCACAGCCCCAAGCCCACGTGAGCCAGCACGCGCCCGGGGGCGCCCAGGATGTCGCGCAAGGCCGCTCCGCTGGTGGGAAAAAAGCTGGGGGAGGGCGGCGAGAACAAGATCGCGAACAACGCGCCGAGCCGCGGCCCCGGCACGGTGAGCCCGTAGGCGACGACCCAGGCGCACAGGGTGCCGAAAAAACTGGCCAGCACGACCAGCATGTGGAGCGCCCGCACGCGGGGACGGGAGGGCTCGAAACCCACGATGGCCGCGAGAGGAACGAAGAGGTAAAGGCCCGCCTGCCAGGACATGAGCGCACCCGCGGCCGCGAGCCCACCGGCCACGAGGCCGTCACGCCCCCGCCACCGCCCGAGCCGCCCCAGGCTATACGCCAGGCTGCCCGTGGCCATCGGTAGGTACAGCACGTTGTCCTCGAGGGTCATCACGAGCTGCGCCACACCCCACGCGAAGACGTACAGCAACGCCCAGAGCGCCCCTACGCCTCCTGCGAGGCGTTGGGTGGCGCGCGCCAGGGCGTACCCCGCGGCCCCCAGAGCCAGCGCGTTGGCCAGCCTCACGCCATCGATGAACGTGCCCCCGAAAGCCCCCGCCAGCGCGTGGCCCGCCAGATAAACCTGCCCCACGGCGTAGTGAGCGCCCCAGGGCGGGCTCGACCATCCCTGCAGGCCACTTGCATAAAACGCGACGTAGCTGGCGGTGTCCCAGTTGATCCCCATCACGAGACGCGACGAGGTGGCCACCAGCGCCCAAGCGAACCCCACGAGGCCCACGCCCAAGGCGCTGCGCGCTTCGTGGCAAGGCCACCGGAACAGCATCCGGATGCTTTTATCGCGAACGGACGGCGCTGGCGACCCTGACGCTACCGCAGCTCACGCGGCGCGCGGGGCCCCGCCTTCGAGACTCTCGACGAACTGGGCAAAGGCTTCGTTGGCGCGGTCTAACCGCACCGCGAACCCTCCCGGATCCACCCGCACCACCCGCGCCGCCGCCACACAGGACACGGGGCCGGGCAGGACGAAACCAAACGCCACGGATTGCCCGACGGCCACCGCTGAAGGCGTGCCCACGAAGCGCCCCCCTCCGTGCGACACGTCCGCGAGCTCGATGTCGGCCGAGCGACGGCCACCCTCGAAGTGAACGCGAATCGGCAGTCCCAGGTAGTGCCGCGCATGCTGCCGGCGCTCGGCGCCCGACGTCAAAGATTGCGAGTTCGCTTCCACCCTATCCATGAGAGGCATCTCCTGCGGTTTTTCTTCACCGCAAAAACGCTTCGGCAGATTCAGAAGGGTCTTGACAGATCCAAGCACACGATCAGTCGATCTTGATGATCTTGCGCCGCAAAAGCCGGGAGAGCGTGCGAAGCGCCTCGAAGCGGCCCATGCCCGAGATGTCCATCAAGGTGTCGACCGGAAGCGTTCCGTCGATGCAAGAAAGGAGAAAGCCGGTTCGGTGGTCGAAGTTGCTCGCGTTCACCGTGGCATCGTCCACCGCCATCGTGGGCACGCTGCTTGGGCGACCCAGGTGGGCAACGAACGCTTGTTCGAGCAAAGCACGCGCAGGCTCAATCACCTCGGCGATCCCGGGGGCAGGCGCCTTTTCGGACTCCTCCAGGGCCTCTTCGGCTGCGGCTGCCGCGGCGGAGGCCTTTGCCGCCGTGAGCGCTTCGCGACACTGGCGCACGAGGCGCTGCCCTCGCTCACGGGCCTGAACCAGCGCGACGTCGAGAGGCGTTTGGGCCCGAGTGAGTACGTGCAGGTTCCGCGGCGTGGGCTGATCGCCGCCCACGGGCCGCGTGGCCACGTCGGCCGCGGGCCTTTCGGGTACGCCGCCTGAGGGCGTGCCGGGCCGAGGGATGTGTGCGGGCACCGCAGGAAGGCCTGCGGCCGTGCGGCGCAGATCCTCGGGCAAGGTGCTCGGCGCCAGCAGTTCCGGCAAGGTGGACACGAGCGTGGGGCGGCGCTTGCGATCCGTACCGTCGCGCCCAACCGCCTCCTTCGCAGCCACCTCTGCGCGCAGCAGGCGCGCGGCCGTCTGGGCATCGGACTCTGGGGATGTGCCTTCGTTCGCAGCCCAGACGCTTTCGTCGTCGAGGGGGGGCAGCGGCGAAGGTTCCCGCGTCCCGGGAGCCGGTGGCACGGGCGTTTGGGCGCCCATGCGCTCTTCGACGAAGGCCACGAGTTTGCGGGCCTCGGGGTTGCCGGGATCGATCCGTAAAGCCTCTCGCCACTGCCCCAACGCCTCCTGCAGATCGCCCTGCCCGTAACACGCCAGGCCCCGTTCGATGAAGCTGCGTGCGTTTTGTGCTCCGGCGGCCACGATGAAGGGTTCCCGAAGCTATGTCTCGGCGTCTTTGGCCAGAGTCTTGAACATCTGAAGGGTGCGCCCCATCGCCGCCTTGACGCGCGCGAGCTCCTCCGCGTCTTTGAGCGCGAGCGCCGCACGGGCCTGCTCCAAGGTCGAACGGGCCGCCTCGAGCCCCTGTCCGCCCAGCGCCGAGCCCGCGAGCGCCGCCTCCACGGACGGCAGCAACGCGGTGGCCTCGTCGACCAGCTTCTCGACGGCCTGCCGTTCCCGCTCGACGATCTCGTCTGCCCTCACGGCCACCATGTATTCCGCCTGCTCGGAGGCCATGCGCAGGATTTCGGATTCCGTGAGGCCACTCGTGGCGGTGACCGTGATGGACTGGTGCTGCCCCGTTTCGAGGTCGCGCGCGGACACGCTCACGATCCCATCAGCCGAGATCTCGAAGGTCACCTCCACCTCCACCTCGCCCCGCAGTGCCTTGCGCAGACCCGTGAGCACGAACTCTCCCAAGAGCTCGTTTTCCTCCGCGCGATCGTTTTCCCCCTGCATGACGAGGATCTTCACGGACGTTTGATCATCTCGCGTGGTGGTGAAGATATGGCTCTTGGCCGTGGGGATGGTGGTGTTCCGTTCGATGAGCCGGTGGAAGTACCCGCCCATCACCATGATGCCCAGGCTGTGAGGCGTCACGTCGAGCAGGAGCATGTCGGCGGTGTTCTCGACGAGCGAGGCCCCCTGGATGGCGGCGCCCATGGCCACCACCTCGTCGGGGTGCACACCCTTGCAGGGCTCCTTCCCGAAAAATTCGGCGACCATTTCCTGCACCTTGGGCATGCGGGTCATGCCGCCCACGAGGATCACCTCGAGGATGTCTGAGCGCTCCACGCCCGCATCCTCGAGCGCGCCCCGACAAATGCGCAGGGTGCGCTCGACCAGATCGTGCGTGAGTTCTTCCAGCTTGTGCCGTGACAAGGGCCGCTGCAAATGCAGCGCCTGGTTGCGGCCTGTGGAGATCAGGAAGGGCAAGTTGATCTCGGTCTCCCGGACGGACGACAAATCACACTTGGCCTTCTCGGACGCGTCCTTCAGACGCTGCAAGGCCATCATGTCTGTGCGCAGATCGATGTTGTGCTCTTTGCGAAAGCCGCCCACGAGCCAATCGATGATGCGTTTGTCGAAGTCCTCACCCCCCAGGAACGTATCGCCCGCCGTCGAGATCACCTCGAACACGCCGTTCGAGATCTCGAGGATGGAGATGTCGAACGTGCCTCCCCCGAGATCGTAGATCGCGATGCGGCCCTCCACGTCCTTGCCAAAACCGTAGGCGAGCGCCGCCGCCGTGGGCTCGTTGATGATGCGGATGACATCGAGGCCTGCGATGCGGCCCGCGTCCTTCGTGGCTTGGCGTTGGCCGTCGTTGAAGTACGCGGGTACGGTGACCACGGCCTTACGTACGTCTTCTCCGAGGTGATCGTCAGCGACACGCTTCATCTCCTGAAGCACGAACGCGGAGATCTCCGGGAGCGAGAACACCTGATCCCGCACCTCCACGCGTACGTCCTGGTGGGGGCCCTCCACGATCCGATAGGGCACCATCTCCCGGATGGCCTTCACCGCAGGCGATCCCCAGCTGCGGCCGATGAGGCGCTTGACTGCGTACGCGGTGTTCTCTGCGTTCGTCACCGCCTGCCGCTTGGCGATGTGCCCCACCAGCCGACGTCCACTTTCCGAGATCGCCACGACCGACGGCGTGGTTTTGTACCCGCCTCGGTTGGGTACCACCACGGGGGCGCCGTCCTCCACCACCGCCACGCACGAGTTCGTCGTACCTAAATCGATTCCAATAACTCGATCGGTCATGAGGCGTCCCCTCTCGTAACACAGCGCATGCGAGCAGCCACGTTTACGCCATCGGCAACTCCGCAAGATCTTTTAGGTCGCGGGGGGTGCGACCGTGCGAATCAGGCGTTGCCGGCGATGGCGCTCAGCGAGCCCGCCGTGAGGGCGGCTTCGCGGGCCTCGTCGTGGCGGCGGGCAGCTTCCATCAGAAGGAACGTGGTGCTGCGCTGAATCTCGTCGGGGCCGAGAACGTCGGCTTGCCATAGCTCGAACACCCCGCGTCCCCATCCGAAGAGCTGCACGACGGCGTCGATGCCCGAAACGCGGTCATCACCTTCGAGCTGTGCCCGGATGACGTGTCCGTCGCGCACGAAGAGACGGCCAAGCTCGTTGCCCTTTTGCAGGACCAGCACCCCGCCGCGCTTTTCCATGTCGAGGATGGTCAACAACGTCGGCAGGCCGATTTTGTCGAGGTCACCTCGGAGGATGGATCGGGCGGGACTCATGGAGCGGCTTTCCTTTGGATGCGCGATTGGGGCCATGTTGGCGAAATTTGGGAGCCAAGGGCAAGAAATCGCACAAAAAATCGTCCGGGCACCCGAAACCAGCCGGCAATGAAAGCGTGGGGTTGCGGTTTGCTATTCTGCGCGGATGTTCACCACCGTCTCGGCAGGGCCTTACACGATTCGAGGCGTGTCCCTGGGTGGCCTTTACACGTCACTTCACGTGCCCGAGCTGGATGCGGTCTTCGATGTGGGCCTGGCGCCTCGCCAGTTCGCCGCCGCCCGCAACATCTTCCTGAGCCACGGCCACGCCGACCACATCGGTGCGCTTTGTACGCTGCTCGGCATCCGCGGCCTGCACCGCATGCCGCCCCCGCAGCTCTTCGTGCCCGCCGCGATCTCAGACGAGGTCGACGCCATGCTGGCGGCTTTCGGCCGGCTGCAGCGGTTTGCGCTGCCGGTGGTGCTTCGACCGATGGAGCCAGGCGACGAGGTGGCGCTCAAGGGCGGGATCTTCGTGCGGGCGTTCAAGACCCACCACCCGGTGCCTTCGCTCGGCTACCAGTTCGTGCGAAGAACTCAGAAGCTCAAGCCCGCGTACATCGATCTGCCCGGGCCCGAGATTGGGCGACGCAGGGCCCAAGGAGACGACCTTTTCTATACGCAGGAGACCCCCGAGCTGGCCTACGCCACCGACACGCTCTTGCGCGTCATCGACACCCACCCGTCGCTGCTGGACACCCGCGTCCTCATCCTCGAGTGCTCCTTCCTCGACGACAGGAAGTCACTCGCCGACAGCCGGGCCGGTTGCCACGTTCACCTCGACGAGCTCGTCCCGCGCGCGCCCGAGTTTCAAAACGAAGCGCTGGTCTTGATGCACTTCTCGCAGCTCTACGAGCCCGCCGAGGTGCGCGAGATCCTGGCCCGCCGCTGCCCTGCGGCGCTGCGCGCGCGCCTCGTTCCCTTGCTGCCCGAGGGGGCAGTGTGGAACGTCTGAGCCCTGCCGACGCACCGGGCCTTCGGTTTTCTCTGCGTGATGCGGGCCCGCAAGAGTAGACTCGCGGCTTCCCTGCGGCGCCTCGGCGTCGGGGTGCCTCCGAGGGCGAGGACGGAAAGGCAAGAGGCCATGTATCCGCGGTACGAGCAGTTTGGGTACACGCAACAGAGTGGTCATGGGCGGCATCGGTCGCAAACCTGGGCGCCCCCGGTCACGGGGGGTGGCGCGGCGCCCGTCCGGAGAGCGCCGGGAGGTCACCCGGGCCCGATCGAGCCCTTACCAACCCTGGTCTGGCCTCCTACGGCCCCGGCGCTGGCCGGCTATCCCGAGCCTGGGGCGCCCGCCCACCTGGCCCCGCTGCGGCCCAGGCGTTGGCGGCGCACGGTTGCGCTCGTCGGTCTCAGTTTCGTCGGCGGCGCCTTCGCGCGGCCGCTGGTGGAAGATTCGCTGGTCGACTACTTGCGGAGCCTGCCCTTCGAGGTCCGCGTGGGGCGATCCCAACTCGTAGGTGCGCCGCCGGCCGAACTCGAGCCCCCGGCCCCCGCCGCGCGGACACCCGCATCGAACCCCACCGCGGCGCGCGCCATCGTGACGACGCCGCTGCCCACGCCCCGCCCGCTCCCCCCCAAGCCCGCCGAGGGCGTGGCGCCGGCAAGCGAAGCGCCCCCCGCGCCCACGCGGGCGCACTCAGCGCTGGCCCAGGCAGAGGCGGAGGCGGCGGCCCTCGCCGCCCGCCCGCCGGAGGTCCGCTCGCGCCCGCGCCACCAAGACGAGCGCGCCAACCGCCGTACGCCCGACGCGCGCCCTGTGCGGCTCGCGGTGGCCGAGGCAGACGTCCCGGCGCCTGTTCCCTCCTCACCGGCCGCAGAGCCCCGTCCGGTCAGATCCAACGACCCGCTCGGCAGCTTGATGGACCGGGCCCTCGAGGCGCCCACCGAGGCTCCCGCGCCCCGGGCACCCGCCGCGGCGCGTGGCCCGCTGTCGCATCCACAAATCACGGGGGTCATGCACGGGCTGGGCACCGCCCTCAACGCGTGCGGAGCGGGCCTTCCGCGCGCGGCGAACGCCGACCTGACCGTGACCGTGGCGCCCGACGGCAGCGTGGGAGCGGTGAAGCTTGCGGGGCCACTTTTCGCCACGCTCACCGCGGGGTGCGTGGTGCGCGTGGTGAGAGATGCACGCTTTCCCCCGTCCCGGGGCCTGACCTTCCCCTACCGTGTGACGATCCGCCCGGTCCGCAGCGCCGGCTCGTACGCTGACCTGCGCCCCGAGCGGATCGAACGGCCGGCGCCTCAGGGGCCTGCGGCCCGCACCACGCCCTCGAGCCCTGGGGCTGAGGCCCGGGCGCTGCCGAAGCTGCCGCCCCGGGTGTCGGTGAGCGACAACCCGCTCGCGGGGCTCGGCGAGCCCACGGCCCCTCGCGCGATCGAGGGCAAGCGCACGGTGAAACCCAAACCGCCGCGGCGCGGGCGCCGGCGCTGAGCCCCTCACCGCCCCGAAAGCGCCGAGAGCTTCTGGAAGAGCGCTTCGGGCACGTTCCGCACGATCGCCATGAGGGGCCACCAGAACCACGGGACGTAGGCCTCGGGCACCCGCCGGTCGGCCGCGCGCACGATGTCGCGGGCCACACGCGGGGCAGTGGCAAAGAGCAGGTTCTTCGGGTGCCCCACCGTCATCGGGGTGTCCACCGGGCCGAGCTTGATGGTGGTCACGGCGACCCCGTGGGGGTGCAGGCGGCTGCGCAGGCCCTGAAGATAGGTCGTCACGGCGCGCTTGGCGGCGCCGTAGGTAAAGTTGCGAGGCCGTCCCCTTTCCCCGGCAACGGACGAGATCACGACGAGCCGCCCGGCCCGCTGCGCCTCGAAGTGATTCGCGAGCGGAATCAGCAGGGACACCACCGAGGTGAAGTTCGCGGCGATGACGCGTTCGGCTTCGGCGGGGTCCTTTTCGGACAGGAGCTGATCCCCGAGATCGCCGTGCGCGATCAGCGCCGTGTCGATGCGGCCCAGGACCTCGCGCGCACGCGCCACCAGCTGGGCGTTCACCTGGCCATCGACAAAGCCGCTGGCCACGTGTCCCGCCACGGCCGGCCCGAGCGCCTCCACCACGGCCGCGAGCTTGTCCGGGTTGCGGCCCACCAGGAAGAGCCGGTCGCCCCGGGCGGCCCAGACCTTGGAGACCTCGCAGGCGATGGCGCTCGTGGCACCGAACACGACAACGTTGGCCATGGCGCGTTCCTTTCAAAAACCAATTCGCCGCATCACGAAGCGGGGCAGACACCGGATGACCCACATCACCCAGCGCCACGCGGAGGGCGTGTAGATGAGCGGTTTGCGCTTTTCGATGGCCGTGAGCACGGCGGCGGCCACCGCCTCGGGCGTGCCGGCGAACGGAGGCGGCGACAAACCGGCGGTCATACCTGTCTTCACGAACCCCGGCTTCACGCACACCGTGACGAGGCCTTCGCCCCGGAACTTGTGGTCGAGGCTCTCGAGGTAGTGCGAAAGCCCAGCTTTGCTCGCGCCGTAGATCGCCACCGGCTTGCGCCCTCGATCGCCGGCCACTGACGAAAACACACACAAGGTGCCCCCCCCGCGGGACAACAAGCGCTTGCGGGCCGCTTCACAGAACACCACCGTGTTGGCAAAGTTCACCGTCAAGACCCGACGGGCCAGCTCGGCGTCGGCTTCCAGCCTCGCCTGAACCGCGAACAGCCCCGCGGTGACGATGACCGTGTCGAACCCACCGAGCGCCGTATCGGCCGCGTCGAGGGCCCCCGTGAAGGTCTCGGGATCTTCGAGGTCGCAGGGGGCGCTGCCCACCTGACTGGCCCCCTCGGCCCCGCGGACCGAGAGGTCGGCCACGCTGCGTGCCAGATCCTCCTCGTGACGCCCCAGCAAAAAGACGTGATGACCACCTTCGACGAGCCGGCGCGCCAGCGCACGGCCCATGCCCTTCGTGCCTCCCAGAATCACCGCTTTCATGCGCCGAACATCCTCACAGATTGTGCGCTTTTGAGGCGCCCCTCGGGATCCCACGCCTTGCGGACGGCCTCGAACGCCGGCAACCGGGGCTCCATGGCGCGGAAATGTTCGGGACGGGTGAAGCCGTCCTTGGTGAGGTAAATGCGCCCGCCCTTGTCGATCACGAACGCGTTGAGCGCGTCCACCACCGCCTGCGTGTTGTCCCGGATCGGAAGATCGACGGCGATCGACGTGCCCGGAAGCGGAAACGAAAGCAGCCCGCGCCCCTCGGCGCCGCAGTCCTTGATCACGCAGAGGGGAGAAGCCCCTCCAAGGCGGGTCAACAGCTCCAAAAACAGGCGAGGCGCCTCGAGCCCCGCTTCGTCCGGCAACACGCATTGATACTGCGTGAAGCCCCGGCGTCCGTAGCCGCGGTTCCAGTCGTGGATCGCGTCGAGAGGGTAGAAAAAGGAGTCAGGGTGCACGATCCCCGTGCGCACCTTGCGGGGGTGACGACGGTAATAGAGTTCGTTGAACGCCCGCACGGTCAAGGGGTTGATCGCGAAGGAAGGAAGATCGAAGGGCAGCCGCAGCTTGCGCTTTTCGGCGGGGGGATCTCGCGGCGCCTCTTCGGGCGTGGCCCAGCGACCGGCCATCAAGATACCGCGGCCCAGCTTCTTGCCGCGCGATACACAATCGATCCAGCCCATCGTCATGGGCCAATGTGGACCTGCGTCTTTCAAGCCGCGAATGTAGGCATCGATGTCCGGCACGCGACGGCTCTCCATCCAAATCCAGGGAGAGGGGATCCGCTCCATCCGGAACTCGACCTCGAGGATGTGCCCCGTCAGCCCCATGCCTCCGACGGTGGCGTCGAAGAGGTCCGTGTTCACGTGCGGCGAACAGGTGACGATGCGATCGTCGGCCGTACGCAACTTCATCCACGTCACGTGCGCGCCAAAGCAGCCGCTGCGGTGATGGTTCTTGCCGTGCACGTCCGAAGCCACCATGCCCCCCAGCGTGACGAACTTCGTTCCCGGCGTGACGGGCGGAAACCAGCCCCGCCGCAGGAAGAGGCGGTTGAGCTCGACCAGGGAGAACCCCGCCTCGGCCCTTAGCAGCCCCGAGACCGGATCGAAGGCAAGGATGCGATCGGACAGCGGTGTCTGTACGATCTTGTCACCAGGCCGCGCCGGCAATGAGGAATCACCATAGGACCGTCCCAGCCCGCGGCTGAGCGCCGCCCCCTGGCTGTCGGCCTCGAGGTTTTCGGAAGACACGACCTGCCCCACGCCCGCAAGACGGCCCCAGCTCACCACCTTCTCACCGTTCCGTACGCCAGGTTCAGCCATGTTTCTTCTCCAGGGTCTCGAAGGCCTCCGAGATCGCCCGAAACAGGCGCTCGAGCAGTGACCGGAACGTGCCCAGATTCTTGCCGAAAAAGCGATCCGGATGCAGCTCCTTGCTCGCGGCAAAATACGCTTTTTTGAGCGTTTTGGCGTCGGCGTCGGCCGGCACGCCCAGGAGCTCGTGCGGCGCCAAGGAGGGCAGGCGCCGGGATACGCGCAGGAGGCGCATCTTCACCAGCTCGTCGAGGTCGGGCCCCTCTTCGAGAGCCACGGGATCCACGGGCGAGCCGTCGTCGAGCCGCGCCAACACGGAGTCGGGGGGCGCCGTGGGCTTGCGGCCCCGCGCGGGGGGCTCCGGGGCTGGCGGTGGCGGTGCGGGAGCCGGGATGGGCGAGGGGACGATGGGCACCTCCCCCGGGTTGAAGATCACCCCCACCGCCTTGAGCTTCTTCAGGATGTCGAGGGTGGCGGGCGCGCCCAGACCCGTGAGGTTGCAGATGTCGCCGTAGCTCGTGTACCCATCCACGCGGGACAGGACGAAGCCCTCCGTGGGCGACAAGCGCAACGTGCGTAGATCCGCGGCGGTGTTCAGCTGCGGCTTGGTCGTTTTGGGGCCGAGGCCCGCGATGTGTTCGTGGGCGCTCACGACGGCGGCAGTAGGAACTCCAGCAGCGCCTTTTGGGCGTGCAGGCGGTTTTCGGCCTGACGCCACACGAGACTCTGCGGCCCCTCGAAGACGGCCTCCGCGATCTCCTCGCCCCGGTGCGCGGGCAGGCAATGCAGCACGATCGCCTCGGGGCTGGCGAGCCGCATGAGGTCTTCGTCCACGCAGAAGCCCTTGAAGGCACGGAGGCGCTCGGCCGCTTCCGCTTCCTGGCCCATCGACGCGAAGACGTCGGTGGACACCACGTGGCGGCCCGCCACGGCTTCCTTCGGATCCCGCACGATGGTCACGCGGCCGCGCCCCCGCTTTTGCACGGTCTCGAGCAGCCGCGGGTCGGGGTCGTAGCCCTCGGGACAGGCAATCGCCAGATCGAGGCCCAGCGTTCCGGCCGCCTCGATCCAGGAGTTCGCCATGTTGTTGCCGTCGCCCACCCACGCGTACGTGCGCGCGGCCAGCACGGCACCTGCATCGACAGGCCCCGCGCCCACCTTGCGCGGTCCGCCGAAGTGAGCGAGCACGGTCTGCAGGTCGGCCAACAGCTGGCAGGGGTGCAGCAGGTCCGTGAGGCCATTGATCACCGGCACCGACGCGTAAGCCGCCAGCTCCTGTGCCACCTCGTGGCCGAACGTTCGGATCATGATGGCGTGGCAGTAACCCGAGAGCACCCGGGCCGTGTCCTTGATGGGCTCGCCACGCCCCAGCTGTGAATCGTGGCGCCCCAGCACCAGAGCATGGCCTCCGAGCTCCTTCACCCCGATCTCGAAGCTGGCGCGCGTGCGCGTGCTGGCCTTCTCGAACACCAGCGCCACCACGCTGCCCTGGCGGGTGGCGTGCGGCGTACGGGTGCCGCGCAAAAACCGCAGCTCCTCGGCCCTCAGCAGCAGAGCCTCGAGCTCACCCGGCCGCAGATCGTCGAAGCCCAAAAAATCTCGTTTCTGCGCCATGGCGTTGCTCCTAGGGGGCGGCGACCAGCACGTCGTCGAGAATGCTGATGGCCTCGTCGATTTCTTCCTTGGTCACCACCAACGCAGGCACGAAGCGGACCACGTGGCCACCGGCGACCGACAACAACAAGCCTCGATCCCGGGCCTTGGCCACGAGCGCCGCGGCGTCGCCCTCGAGCACCAGCCCCTGCAGCAAACCGCGACCCCGCGCGCCCTTGGTCTTCGGGCGCCGCCGCTCGGCAAGCCGGGACAGGGCCGCACCCAGGTACGCGCCCATCTCCTGGCAGTGTTCGAGCAGCCCGAGCTCGTCGATGGCCTGTTGCAGGTAAAGCGCGGCCGCGCTGGCAAGAGGGTTGCCTCCGAACGTGGAGGCGTGGGTGCCCGGCTCGAAGGCGCGTGCCACCTCCTCCGAGGCCAGCATCACGCCCATGGGCACACCTCCGGCGATTCCCTTGGCCAGCGTGACGACGTCGGGCACCACGCCTTCCTTCTCGAAAGCGTAGAAGGTGCCCGTGCGCCCGACCCCCGTCTGCACTTCGTCGAAGAGCAAAAGCGCGCCCCGGGCGGTACACAGCTTGCGCAGCTCCTGCAAATAGCCGGGCGGGGGCACCAAAATGCCGCCCTCGGCCGCGATCGGCTCGATGATCACGGCGCACGTGCGCGGGCCCACCGCGGCCCGAATCGCTTCCACATCGCCGTAGGGAACGAACGTGACATCGGGGAGCAGGGGGCCGAAGCCTTCCCGATACTTCGGCTGTCCGGTCACCGACAGCGCCCCGACGGTCCGGCCGTGGAAGCTGCCCTCGAAGGCGATGATCTGGGTGCGGTGGGGCTCGGCCTTCACCGTTACCTGATAGCGACGCGCGATCTTGAGCGCAGCTTCGTTCGCCTCGGCCCCCGAGTTGCAAAAAAACATGCGCCCCTTGAAAGCCCGTTTGCCGAGCGCCTCGGCGAACCGGAGCTGGGTCTCAACAAAGTAGAGATTCGATGTGTGAATCAGCGTGGCCGCTTGGGCCGCCACGGCGTCGGCGAGCCCCTTGTGCCCATGGCCGAGAGCGCATACGGCGATCCCCGCCGTCATGTCGAGGTAGCGCCGGCCCTCGGCGTCCCACAGCGCGCACCCCTGCCCGCGGCTCATCACGAGGGGAGCCTGCCGGTAGTTTTTCAGGAGCAGCTTTTCGGCTGCCGCCATCAGGTCGGTCGAGGTCGACATGGAGCCTGGCAAAATACCAGAAACCGCGCGGAGCGGCAGCTTTGCGTTGCGGGCGGGCTCCGCGCCGCGGCGGTCGATCAGCCAGGCGGCCGAGATGAGGCTGCTAGACTTGCCCGGGTGGCCGCATCGCTGAACAGAAAGGAGGTCGAGGCGCTGTTCCGCACCTACGGACCCCTGGTGCGGCGAAGGGCCCGCAGCATCTTGGGCGACGACGCCGAGGCCGACGACGCCACGCAGGAGGTCTTCGTGAAGGTGCTCGCGTCCCTCGAGGCTTTCCGGGGAGAAAGCCTGCCCTCGACCTGGCTTTATCGCATCACGACCAACCTCTGCCTGAACCGCATTCGGGACACCCGACGCCACCGGGGGCGGCTCGACGAGCTCACGGTGTCTCGACAAGCCCACGTGGCCTCGGAGCGGCCGACCGCAGGCGCCGGTCCCGAAGGCCGGCTGGCGCTGCAAACCGTTTTGGACACGGTGCCCCCCGAGCTTGCGGAGGTGGCGGTTTATTACCACGTGGACGGCATGGAGCAGGAGGAGATCTCGGTGCTGATGGGCGTAGCGCGGCGCACGGTGGGCTACCGACTCGAACGGTTTCGGGAAGAGGCGCGAAAACTGCTGGGCATGCCCCCCTTGGCCTCGAAAGATTCGCCACAATCGCCACCGCGGGTTGCCGATGAGGCCGCGGTCGTGGGTCGAAACGGACGGGAGTGAAACCGGGATGGAGACCGAAACAACAGGTGAGATGAAGCTTGCCGAGGCGTACGCGTCCCGGCGGCTCGGGCGGGAGTGTCTTTCGGATCTACAGCTCGACCAGCTCGCGCTCGGAGAACTTGGTGGGGTGGAAGGCGACCGGGCCCGGCTTCACGTCACGCAGTGCCCGGTCTGCGAGGCCGCCCACAACCGGCTCGAGGAGGAGCGGCGGCGGTTCTCTCGGGAGGTGGACGTGTCCCAGGTGGCCGCGGCGATCCTTCAGGCTAGCCACCGCGTGGACGAGGGTGTGCTTCGTCGGGGGCTGCGCAGCTGGATCCTGCCGAGCGCCGTCACGGCTGCGGCCTTCGGGGGCCTGCTGCTTCTGGCCCGGCCCGTGGCCCGGCCCGTGGATCCCAGGCCCGCTGCCGAGGCAGGGGCCGAAGCGGTGCGCGCCAAGGGCGGAGGCTTTGCCCTTGCCACCTACGTGCTTTACGCCGGGCAAGAGCAACCGGGGACCCTGCACCTCGGCGAGGCGCTGCGCGCGGGCGATCGGGTGCAGTTCCGCGTGACCGCCCCCCGGGACAGCTACCTGGCTGTGCTCTCGGTCGATCCGCAGGGGGAGGTTTCCGTGTTCCATCCTCCGGGTCCCGAGGCCGCCTTCGTTCCGGCGGGGCGCGACCTGCCGCTCGGCACCGCCGTGGAGCTCGATGCAGGTCCGGGACCCGAGACCGTCGTGGCCCTCTTCTGCGACGAGCCCCGCCTCGTGGCGGACCTGGTGCAGGCCCTAGCGCCGGGCGCGCCCTCCGGCTCTGCCGAGGGCCCCCACGTGGGCCGGCTGCCGTGCACGGAAGTCCGCACCCGCCTGCCCAAAGCGCCCTCCCCGCCTTGAGGCGCACCCGCCTTTTGCACGCCCCCCTTCTCGGTAACGCCCCCTTCCCTCAGTGCTAACCTTGCGGGTCGCTCCCGCGGCCAGACTGAAGATGTTCTCCCGTCGTTCCGCCCGCCACGCCCTGGCGCTGTCGTTGTCGTGCGTCGCCCTGTGCGCGTCGCAAGACGTGTGGGCCGCGGTTGAGCGCTACGCCCTGCTCGTGGGCGTCAACCACGGACACGCACGGGACGTACCCCTGCAATACGCCGAATCGGACGTCGACGCCGTGGCCGAAACGCTGGAGGCCGTGGGCGGCTACCGCAGCGACAGGATCGTCCGTCTCAAAAACGCCAACGCCACCGAGGTGCGCAACGCCCTCATGGACCTGAACCTCGCGATGCAAAGGGACATGAGGGCCGGCGGGGAGGGCATTTTGTTCGTGTACTACTCGGGCCACGGCTCCGGGGGCGAGCTGCACATGAACGGCACGAGCCTGGGCACCGACGAATTCTCGAAGCTCGTGCGCCTCTCGCCGGCCAAGCTGAAGCTGCTGATGCTCGACGCCTGCCGTGCGGGTGCGCTCACGCGGGTCAAGGGGGGGCGGCAGGTCGAGCCGTTTCAGATCGGCCTGTCCGAGGAGCTGCGCAACGAAGGCTTCGCCGTCATCACGTCGTCGGCGGCGGGGGAAGACGCGCAGGAATCGGACGCCCTGCGCTCGTCCGTGTTCAGCCACCACTTCCTGGCGGCGCTGCGGGGCTTGGGCGATGCGAACCGGGATCAACTCGTCACGCTGAGTGAAGCCTATGCCTACGCGTACGCCCAGTCCCTGCGCACCTCGATGACGACGGTGGTGGGCATGCAGCACGCCACCTTCGACTACGACCTGCGGGGGCGTGCCGACCCGGTCCTCGCCGATCTGCAGCAGCCCTCGGTGCAAGGGGAGCTGACCTTCGTGGACGTGGGCGAGTACCTGATGGTCCCGGTGGGCGGCCCGGGCCCGCTCGTCGAGGCGCACGTCAGGGAACCGCGCACGCGGCTCCGGCTCGCCGCCGGCACCTATACGGTGCGCATGCGCACGCCCCGGCGCATCCTGGAAGCCGAAGTGGCTCTGACGAGCGGTAGCCGCCTCGATCTGGCGAGCGACGACATGCGCCCCTTGCCGCCCGCGTTGGCCGTGCGCAAGGGCGAGGTGGCCGCCACGCTGGTTCATGGTCCGTCTGTGGCGGGGGCCCTGCACGGCCCGGTGGCCCCGGGCTTTTCCCCCACCTTGGGCGCTCAGTTTGGCTGGGCCCTGGAGTTCGCGCACATCACCCTGGTGCCGCGTCTTTCGTTCGGTCGGGCCGAGCCGCTCCGTGTGCCGGATCAGGTGCTGTCGCACCGCCTGACCGAGTTCGGCTTCGACCTGGCCGCCCTGTATGTGTTCGATCTGGGCCCCGTCTCCGTGGCGCCGCTCGCGGCCCTGGGCACCACGCTCTTTTCTCAAACGGTCGAACGCACCGACGGGACCCGGGTGGCGCGGCCGCTGGCGCTGGTGAGCAGCGTGGGGGTGTGGGCCAGCTGGCCGCTGGGGTTGGGTGTTTCGCTGGAGACGTCGGCAGAGCTGACCGCGTTTTTTCTGCGGCGGCAGCCGGACGCGCAGGACCTGGCCCCGGTGGCCTCCCAGCCGGAGTCAGGGGTGCCCACCTACCGTCTGTCGCTGGGGCTCGGGTACCGATACTGACCGGGGCGGACGCCCGGCGGCGACACACGCCGCCGTAGGCGAATGTCATACCTGGCCCGAGCTCCCGTATGCGGTCCTCCCGTGGCATTGGCGTCGCAGGCCATTCGGGGAGATGATGAAGGGAGCCGTGGCAGACAAGCCGTTGATTGGTGCGCACGTGGGCGGTTACCGCCTGGTGACGGAACTCGGCAGCGGGGGCATGGGCACCGTGTACTTCGCCGAGCACTTGCTCATCGGCCGGCGCGCCGCGATCAAGCTTCTCAACGCCGACTGCGCCGCCGATGAAGACCTGGTCGCCCGCTTTTTGACGGAAGCCCGCGCGGTCAACGACATCCGCCATCCCAACGTCGTCGAGATCACCGACCTTGGCCAGCTCGACAACCGGCCCTTCATCGTCATGGAGTTGCTGGAAGGGGAGACGCTCGGCGAGCGCCTCGAGCGGGAGGGGTCGCTGTCGGAGACGACGGTTGTGCGCATGGCCCGCCAGATGTGTTCGGCGCTGGGTACGGCGCACGAGCGCGGCGTCATCCACCGCGACCTCAAGCCCGAAAACATCTTCCTCACGAACCACCCCGACTATCCCGACTACGTGAAGCTCCTGGACTTCGGCGTCGCGAAACTCGTGGGCCCTCACCGTGCGGGCAAGTTGACGAAGGCCGGGATGCTGCTGGGAACGCCCGCGTACATGTCCCCCGAGCAGTGCATGGGAGAGGAAGCGATCGGGCCTGCGAGCGACATCTACGCGCTCGGCGTGGTGCTCTACGAGTGCGTTTGTGGCCGGCCGCCCTTCATGGCCGAGACGCTGAACCAACTCATCATCGCCCACGCCACGCAGCCACCTGTGCCCCCGATCGAACGCAACGAAGCGCTCGCCCCCTGGCTGGACGCGCTCATCCTGCAGATGCTCGCGAAGGCGCCTGCGGACCGCCCCCGGAGCATGCACGAGGTTCGGCTGAGGCTGGACCCCGAGGCGCAGAAGAGGCCCGTGGCGGCACCCGCAACCGCCCGCCCGGCGCTGTCGCTCGAGGAGATCGAGCGCCGCGAGGCCATCGAGGCGCAGTTCGTCGTCGACAAGCTGAGCCAGCTTCTCTTGAAGCGGCTCGACGACGACCGTCTGGCTTTGCCCAGCATGCCCGGCATCGCCGCCGAGTGCCTGCAAGTGCTCCGGGATCCCATCCAGACCTTTGCTTCCGTGGCCCAGGTCGTCAGCCGGGATCCGCACCTCGCTTCTCGCGTGCTCAAGCTGGCCAACAGCGCCGCCTTTCAGCGGCGGCTTGCCGCGGTCACCATCGAGCAAGCGATCAGCCGCATCGGTACCGAAGGGCTCACGGCCGCTTTGGTGGAGTTTTCCCTGCACGAGGTCTTCGTGTCCCGCAACCAGCAGATCCGCTCGGCGTTCCGGGGCATGTGGGAACATGCGCTCGCGGTGGCGCTGCTGTCGAAGGACCTTGCCGCCGTGCACGCCAAGGGCCAGGTGGATCCCAACACCGCTTATCTCGGCGGCCTGCTCCACGACGTCGGCAAACCCGTGGTGGCGTCCTTCCTGCTCGAGGCCGAAAAGATGATGGATCCCGACACGGCCAAAACCGAGTGGCTGACCGAATCGGTCTGGAAGCGGGTGATCGATGGCTCTCATCGCACGGTGGGGCAGGCCCTTGCCCGCAAGTGGGAGCTGGCCAACGAGGTTGCGGAAGCGGTGGGCTCCTCGCATGCCTACGATGTGACACGCCCCCGCACCTGCGCGAACCTCGTCAGGCTGGCGAACGCGCTCGCGAAACGGGAGGGCATCTACGTGGGCAACCCCTCGCCCGCCGAGATTCACGACGCCATCGGCGGGGGGCGCACGCTCTTGGCCCTCGACGACGCCGCCCTCGCCCGTGTGTGCAACAACCTGTACGGACGGGTCGGCACCCTCGTGGATGGCGATCGCGGCAAGGCCAGCGCCGACAAGCACACCGTCGCGACGAAGTGAGGCCCGCGCGTGCGCCCTGCACCGCGACGCGCCGGGGTGCGAACGCCGCCGAGGCGTTTGTGTTGCCCCCGACCCTCTTCACGCCTAAACTCAGCTGGTTTTGCGTTCGGCTGGCTGTTTCCGCCGTGGCGTCGTCCGCCCTTTGGACCCGGGCCCCCCTCGGTGGGACCGCACCGGGGGCCAGCGAGCATGCCGTGCCCTGGCGCTCGCGCTCGTGACGGGGCTCGTCGCGGGTTGTGGCGAGCCGCTGCTGCCAGCCGACTACGCCGGTCCGCCGGCCGCCGCGGTCGGGGGCAGCGTCATCCGGAGCGAAAATGTGCTCTACACGGAAGCCAGGGCACCCCGCCTGAGCGTGGTCTGGCTCGTCACGCTCGAGCCTGAGGGAGGTGTCGGTGCGCTCGTCGGCCAGTCCCTGTCGTACCGACGCTCCCAACACCTTCAAAAAGACTGGGACATCGGGCTCGACGTGCCCCAGAGCGCGGCGCGCCTGCGGATGAACATGGGCACGACGAACGCACACATGGCGATCGGCAAGGTGGTTTACTTCGACGATCACGACGGGGACGGGCTGCTCGATTGGAGCTGCAGCCAGAGGGACTGCGATCAGGTCAAGGCAATCAGCAGCGAGTACGTCGTCTACGTCAACGGTCCCGTCACCTGCGAGACCCGCACGGCCAACGGCCTCGAGTTGACGGCGCGGCTGTCCGCGGGTTTTCACTACTTCGAGCTTCAAGAGCCTGGGCCAATCGAGCGCCCCCGGGGCGCCGATCTGCGCTTCGTCATCGAGGACCGGCCCGCCGCCGCGGCAGATCCCACGCCGGGCTTGCAGAGCTTCACCCGCGCGCTCGAACGCACCTACCGGTTAGGCGCCCTGGGTGGGTGCTGAGTCGCCGTTGCGCGTGGGAGGAAAGAACCACAGCTTGCCGCCCCGCGCCGCGGTGGGCCCGCGCCGCGCGCAAAGAATTCCCAGAGGTGTCGCTTGCGGCCAGGGGCGTGTATGGTTCGCCGGTTCGATGATGTTGAATGCCAAGCAAGTTCTGGTCACGGTCGGTACGCCCTGCACCATGTCGGCCGTGGGAAGCACGGAAACACACCGCGCCCTCGTGAGCGGAGATCCCCGGGCCATCGCGTTTGCCGCGGTGGACGCAGGCCTCGTCACGATCGATCCGCAAAGCCCCGCGGCAGAGCCCCGCTTTCGGGAGAACACGCCCGAGGCCGCCGAGCTCCCCATCGCCGACATCGAGGCCCGCTTTGGAGCACGGCTGCGGGCCGAGATGGGCATCCGACAGATCCCCCGGGCCCGCATGGCCGAACACGTGCCCACCGACATCGCCGCCCCGCTGCCGCACGATCTCGAAGCGGGGCGCCTTCGGCAGCTGGCCGGCATCCGCTTCGACGACATCCGGGGCTCATCGCTCAAGGACATGTTCGGACTTTTCGACGACGATCCCCGCATCGGCCCGTCGCTACAGACCCAGCTCTTTCTCTACAGCGGCCTCGGCGCGCTGGCGGCGTTACCGGTCCCCCTGGCGGAGGTGGTGCCCCAGCCCCACCGCTTCCGCGTCGCTGCAGCTTGCGCGTTTCATGGCGTGGAGTCGGTGGCGCACTGGCAGCTCGGCATGCAGCCGCGCGCTGAACGGGTGGCCGACAAGGTGAGCGACAAGTTCGCGTTCCGCCTGGCAGGCGCGCTGGCCTCGCATGGCCCTGGCCTCATCAACGCCATGCTGTCCCCTGCCTTCAACCTGAGCCGCGTGATGCGCAACCCAGCCCTGCTCGAAGAGCTCAGGCAAGAAGGCACGCCCCTGCGACGCGTGCCCCAGACCCCGCTCACCACGATGGGCGCCTGTGCGAGCGCCACGATCGGCCTGTGCGAGATCGCTCCCCAGATGCTGCTCGACTACCCGGGACACGTGCGCCCCCAGATGGTGCTGTGGACCGCCGCCGATGCCGTGTTGATGCCCGATTTTTCGGTGCTCGAGGCTTTCGGAGTGGGCGCCATGATGAGCCGCGAGAAACTGGACGCGGCGAACGCTGGGCGCCCCGAAGCAGAGCGCCGCAAGATCTCCGAGTCGCTTGCGCCCTTCGACGTGGACGCCCAGGGCACGGTCGTGGGCAACGCCGGCTCGGGCGTGCTCTTGACCACGCTCGACTTTGCGTTGCGCAACTTCCTGGACATCACGTCGATCATCGTCGGCTGGGGACAAAGCGGGGAGACTGGCGGCAAGGGACATTTTGCCGGGGTGGGCTTCGGAGGCGAAAACGCCCTCATCACGGCGCTTCAGATGGCGCAGGCTGGACATGGCTACGGGGTCACGGACTTCGGGCATTTGGTGGCCCATGCCACGGGCACCCGCACCAACTCGAAGACGGACCTGTCCACCACCCACAACGCGCGCCTCGCGGCGGCGGAGGCCCAGGGATACACCGGTCGCCTTCCCCTCATGACGGTGGGCGCGCCCAAGGCCATCGGCGACGGCCACTCGATGGGAGAGACCGGGCTCAAGGCGGCCGGCGAAGCGATCCACTACCTGCTGGGACACACGAGCGTGGGCATCCCCACGCTGCGCCGCCCCGACCCCGATCTCGGGGATCCCGCGGCTTTTTTCCAACTTCAGGCCCACCCGGTCACCGGCAACGCCGATGGCGGTGTCGTCTCGGCCACGCAAGGCTTCGGGGGCTACGACGGGGCCGTGGCCTTTCGCGCCGCCCACGCCGAATCGCTGCGCCGCTACGTGCACGACGAGCCACGGCTGCTCGAGGCCTACCTCGAACGCTGGCCGGCGCTGCGCAAAGAGCGCACCGAGCGCGAGGCGCGCACGCGCCGCACCCCGGGCTTTCCCCGCCTGCTCGCCGAGCAGCACCGCTGGCCGGGCGTCCAGAGCTGAAGCGCCCTGGGCGGTTCAGGCCTTCGGGACCTTGACCTTCGCGATGACGGCGGGGGGGTAGTAGGGCGGGTATTCGTCGCGCGCCGGCAAAGCGTCGAGCGCGCGGAAAAGGGCTTCCATCTTGGCAGGCTCGACGGGACTGATCCGGGGCGCGCGCTCATCCGGGCGGCGCTCGTCGGTCACGATCACGCCGTAGGGACAGTTGCCCCGCACCTGATTCTGGGTGGACATCATCTGATCGAAGGCCTGCTTGTGCAGGCCAAGGATCTCGTCGATGGCCTCCGGCGCGGCGCCTCCAAAGGCCGCCTGCACCACCTCGGCAGAAGGCTGCCCCGAAGACACCCCCTCGACGATGGGCATCATCATCTGCCGGTGGGCACCTCCGTCAGCGTGCATGATGTAGTCGATGAGCAGGTAGCCCGTGGATTGAAACCACCCGCGCCGCTCGGGTGCAGCGTAGTCATTGAAGTCCACGTCCCAGAGGCTGGACACCGGCAACAGCGATTCGGGCGGCTGAGGATACCCAAAGCACGCGAAGGTACGTTGTCCATCCGAGCGAATCTCCGACGTGCGCACGTAGGCGGCGAACCCCTCGTGAAACCACAGCGGCGCTTGCGGCATGGCCCGCTCCACGAAAAGGTGGGTCATCATCTCCTTGGCAGCGAGCCCCGCGCGGTTGAGCGCAGCCCCGGGGCCGGCCGAGGGCACCTCGCCCAAGGTGGTTTCCTGCGAAACCGCCTGGAGGGTCGCGGCGTGAGGACGCAACACGAGCAGACCCTTTTTGCCAATCTCGCCGTCGCCAGGCACGGCGGCCAGGGCCGCGCCGTTGCGGAAATTGCCGAAGTAGCCGATGAACTCGGGGTCGTCGAGGAAAAGCACCTCCACCTTGCCCACGTCCTTGCCCCGAAAAAACGAGGACGAGAGGCTGGCGTGTGCGTTTTCCAGCTGACGCAAGGTCTCTTTATAGAGAAGGTCGGTGCTCGTATAGAGCGTCACGTGTTCGGTTTCGACGCGGTTCCAGCTTTGGGCGCAACCGCCCACGAGGGCCGCGGCCACGAGAGAAAACGCTAGCGCTCGGTTCATTCCGTCTCCTTGGTGCGGTGATGCAGGGGGGGGTTCCGATCGCGTATCCCCCACCCCACCTCGATCGTCAAGTTTGGGCGTGCGATGCGAACCTCTCGTGTCCAATCCCACGCGAGAGCCTCGCGGCCGTCGATCGACGGGCCACGCGCAGCCGTCAAGCGGACGCAGGCAACGGCCAAAATGGCGAAACCTGACGACAACCCGCTTGCGCGGCCCTGAGCACTGAACACCCTTTCCCCCTTTCCTCGTTCCTTGCGGAACCCTACCGTTATGCCTGCCATGGATCTCACGATCGCCTGCTGGCGCCCGCCAATCGGCCCGTTGGCCGTTGACCGAATCTATCCTAAAAAGTAGAGTTTCGTTCGTTTCGGCTTGGCTGCGCGTGGGAGGGACCCGCGGACACCCCGGTCGTTCTAGAGAACATGCTGGTCGTGAGCGTCGAGGAAGTTGGTCATCGTGAGTGTTAAACAACCAAGCAGCTTCGAGATGACGGAACCCAACCTGCGAACCGAACCCGTTTGCATCGGCATCGACGTCGGGTCCACCACGGTGAAAGCGACGGTGGTCGATCCCGTCACTCACGAGATCCTCTGGGCCGACTACCAGCGACACCAGACCAAGCAAGCCGAAAAAGTGCTGGAGATGCTGATCGAGATCGGCAACACCTTCCCGGCGCTGCGCAAAGAAGACATACGCACCTTCATCACCGGGTCGGGTTCATCCCCGCTCGTCGAGCCCCTGGGCTCGAAGTTCGTGCAGGAGGTCAACTCGGTGACCTTGGCGGTGGAAAAGCTCCACCCTGCCGTGGGCTCCGTCATCGAGCTTGGCGGGCAAGACGCCAAAATCATCATCTTCAAAGAAGCCAAGGACGAAGACGGCAATCCCACCGGGAAAACAGCCATCGCGTCCATGAACGACAAGTGTGCGAGCGGCACGGGCGCCACCATCGACAAGTGCTTCATCAAGGTGGGCATGCCCTCCGCCGACGCGGCGGTGCTGCGCTTCGACGACTCGAAGCTGCACCACGTGGCTGCGAAATGCGGTGTTTTCGCAGAGACCGACATCGTGAACCTGGTGAAAGCCTCGATCCCCTCGAAGGAGATCATGTGCTCGCTGGCCGATGCGATCGTGCTGCAAAACCTCTCGGTCCTCACACGCGGCAACACGCTTCGGCACAAGGTTCTTTTGCTCGGCGGCCCCAACACCTACCTGCCCTTTTTGCAGGACTGTTGGCGCAAGCGCATCCCCGAAACCTGGGACGCCCGCGGCTATGCCTACCCGAAGGATGTTCCCCTCGAGGAGCTCATCATCGTTCCCGAAAACGCCCAGTACTATGCGGCGTTTGGCGCGGTGATGTACGGGCTTCACGAAGCGGCCGAGGTCGGTCGCTACCGAGGGCTCGAGCCCCTCAAGGAGTTCATCGCCTCGGGGCGCAAATCGAAGCTGGGCGCCACCGCCGGCCCCCCCCTCGCGCGGGAGACCCGCGAGCTCGAGGCCTTCCGCGAGCAGTACAAAATCCCCAAGTTCAGCCCCGCCGAACTCATCCCGGGCACCCGGGTGCGCGCGGTGATCGGCATGGACGGCGGCAGCACCTCGTCCAAGGCGGTGCTGGTCGACGAGAACCGGAACATCCTGAAAAAGGAGTACCAGCTCTCGAAGGGCAACCCCATTCAGGACACGAAGGAGATCCTGGCGCGCCTCAGGCAGTGGGTGGAAGACCAGGGTTGCACGCTCGAGGTGCTGGGCTTCGGCGCCACAGGCTATGCCGCCGACGTGCTCGAGCAGACTGTGAAGTCCGACGTGAACATCGTCGAGACGGTGGCGCACATGATGTCCGCCACGACCTACTTCGGCGACATCGACGTGGTCTGCGACATCGGCGGACAGGACATCAAGGTCCTGTTCATGCAAAACGGTGACATCAAGAGCTTTCGCTTGTCGAACCAGTGTTCTGCAGGCAATGGCATGCTTTTGCAGGCGATGGCCGATCAGTTCGGCATCAAGGTCACGGACTACGCCGAGACGGCGTTCCAGGCAGAGCTCTCCCCGAAGTTCAGCTACGGCTGCGCCGTGTTCCTCGACTCCGACCGGGTGAACTTCCAAAAAGAGGGCTACAGCAAAGAGGAGCTACTCGCCGGGCTCGCGCAGGTGCTGCCGAAGAACGTGTGGCAGTACGTGGTGCAGATCCCGCGCATGGCTTCGCTTGGGCGCAAGTTCGTGCTCCAAGGCGGCACTCAGTACAACCTGGCCGCCGTCAAAGCCCAGGTTGATTACATCAAAGAACGCGTGCCCGAAGCCGAGGTTTACGTGCATCCGCACTGCGGCGAGGCGGGCGCCATAGGCGCGGCCTTCGAAACCCTGCGCGTGGTGAAGCGGCGCGGGTACTCCACCTTCGTCGGTCTCGACAGCGCGATCGGCATCGAGTGGAGCAGCACGAACGACGAGAGCACGCGCTGCCACTTCTGCCCGAACAACTGCGCTCGCACGTTCATCGACACGGTCACCCCGAAAGGCGACACCGCCCGGTACATCAGCGGGTTTTCCTGTGAAAAGGGCACGGTAGAATCGAAAGAGGCGATGCTGGCGCTCACCGCCGATCGCAAGAAGTTGAAGAAGCAGTTCCCCAACATGGTGGACTACGAATCCAAGCTTCTCTTTCGGCACTTTTACGATCAGGCCCCCGTACCCGAACACGGTGCCAAGAAGCTGGATGTGGAGGTACGCCGCACCATCACGGGAGTGCGGCGCGTGCAGGTGGAGCGTCCCTTCCAGCGCAGCAGCCCCGAGAGCTGGGAGCGCAGGCGCCGCCTGCGCGTGGGGATCCCCCGGATCTTGAACATCTGGTCCACCGCGCCGTTCTGGCGCACCTACTTCGAGACCATCGGAATTCCGAAGCAAAACGTGGTCTTCTCAGACGAAACCACCGAAGAAAACTGGGTAGAGGGGGGCAAGTACGGCTCGGTGGATCCCTGCTATCCATCGAAGGTGGGCCAGGCCCACGTGCATAATCTGCTTTTCCATCACCACAAGGACGAGCGGCCCCTCGATTTCATCTTCAACCCTTCACTCACGCACGTTCCTTCGTTCATCGAAGGCGCCCTGGACCATGCGGCGTGCCCCATCGTGGCCGGCACCCCCAACGTGCTGAAGTCTGCCTTCACCAAGGAAATGGACTTCTTCGCGCAACGCGGGATCACGTACCTGGATCCCGCCTGCACCATGATCGAAAAGCATTTGCTGAGAAAGCAGCTCTTCGAGGCGTTGCGCGAACCCTTCGGCATCACGGAAGATGAATCTGACTTCGCGGTGGACGAAGCCTTCAAGGCTCTCGCCAAGCTGGACGAGGAAATGCAGGCCCGCGGCCGCGAAATCCTGGACCAAGTCGAACGCGAGAACCGCATCGCCATCTTGATGGTGGGGCGCCCCTACCACCTGGACCCAGGCCTCAACCATGGCGTGATGGAAGAGTTCCAGGTCCTGGGCTTTCCGGTTCTCTCCATTCGAAGCATTCCCAAAGACAAGGACTACCTCGCGCGCTTCTTTGCTGACGATCTCGCGAGGGGGGCCATTGGGTCACCGCTCGAAATTCAGGACGTGTGGCCCGAGAACTACTCGGCCAACAGCAGCCAAAAAGTTTGGGCGGTCAAGTTTGCCGCCCGCCATCCGAACGTGGCGGTGTTGGATCTTTCTTCCTTCAAGTGCGGCCACGACGCGCCGACCTACGGAATCATCGACGGCATCATCTCGGCAGCGGGTACGCCCTACTCGGCTCTGCATGACATCGACGCCAACAAACCCGGGGGCTCGATCAAGATCAGGGTTAAAACCTACACCCATAGCCTGGGAATGCAGATGGAGCGCCTCGATGACCTGAAAACGGCCAAGGAGGAACTGCGGCAGCGCATCGAGGAAAAGCGCCTGCAGCTGCTCCAACTCAAGCGTCAGCAGCTGGCGGACCGCCGGCTCCGCGACGAGGCCATCGAGAAGCAGATCGCGGAACTTTCGGAGCGCGTGCGCGCCTATGCGGACGCACGCGCCGCCAAGACCGAGGCGGAGAAGGCCGCCGAGGCAGCAGAGGCGGCTCAAAAAGCCGGCATTATCAAACTGGGCATCAAACGACCGGGGTCGGACGGCATAGCCCGCATCTGAGGGACGAGCTCCGACCTAGCGAGTGCGGGAATGTGGAGATCTGACATGAGCACCGAGACCAGCCAAGCCGAAGTCGTAGAGAACAAGTTCAAGCTGCCGATCGTCAACGCAGCTGACGCAGACCTCTTGCCGGGTCCCGCAGACCTCGACATCGAGGCCGAGCTGGCTCGCTTCGAGGCCGAGGAGGCAGCGAAGCTGGGGCTCAAGATCGATACGGACCACTGGTACGACAAGATGGTGGACCCGCAGTTCACGAAAACCCAGCGGGAGAACACCACGCTCCTCGTATCCGGACTGACCGCGGCGCATGACTACCTGGTCAAGGCGGCCCTGCGCGGGGTGGGCTACAAGGTCGAGGTGGTGGACGTGCCCGACAACGAGGCGCTCCGCTACGGCAAAGAGTTCGGCAACCGCGGCCAGTGTAACCCCACCTATTTCACGGTGGGAAATCTGGTGAAATATCTGACGGAAGCCGCCGAGCGCGAGCAGATCAGCAAACAAGACGTCGTCAACAAGTACGTCTTCCTGACCGCAGGCGCCTGCGGACCGTGCCGGTTCGGCATGTACGCCACCGAGTACCGCAAGGCCTTGCGCGACGCCGGCTTCGATGGCTTCCGCGTGCTCTTGTTTCAACAAAAAGGTGGGCTCAAGCAAGCCACGGGCGACGAGGCGGGCCTCGAGATGAACCCGAAGTTCTTCATCGGCATCTTGCGGGCGCTGATGGCCGGCGACGTGATCAACGGCATGGGGTACCGTTTGCGTCCCTTCGAGCTCGAGCCGGGTGCCACAGATGCCGCCATCGCGAAGGCGAAGCTGTTGTGTCACGAGGCGCTCGAAACCAACAAGTCGGTCCTGGTAGCGCTGTGGAAGGCGCGCAAAGAGTTCGGCAAGGTAAAGCTCGATTGGACGCGGGTCAAGCCGCGGGTATCGATCATCGGCGAGTTCTGGGCCATGACCACGGAGGGAGACGGCAACTACCAGCTCCAGCGCTTCCTCGAGAGCGAGGGCGCGGAGTGCGACATCCAGTTCGTGACGAACTGGCTGCTTTACATGCTGTGGGAGGGTCGCTACGACACGAAGCTGCGCGGCGAACTCCGGGGCCTGGATGATGCCCGCAAGAGCCTCAAAGACTCGAAGATCGGCAAAAAGCTCTTCACGCTCTTCATCGCCGACGGGGCCATCCGCGCGATGTTCCACATCTTCGGCGCAGCCGTGGGCTTCCGTGGCTACCACCTGCCAGACATGGACGTCATCGCCGAGACCGCGCACCAGTACTACAACAACCAACTGCGCGGCGGCGAGGGTCATATGGAGGTGGGCAAGTTCATCCTGAACGTGCTGCACAACAAGCACCACATGACCTTGTCGGTCAAGCCCTTCGGCTGCATGCCTTCCTCTGGGGTGTCCGACGGCGTGCAAAGCACGATCACGTCCAAGTTCCCGCAAAGCATCTTCTGTGCGATCGAGACGTCAGGAGACGGCAAGGTCAACGTCTATAGCCGCGTGCAAATGTTCCTGTTCAAGGCACGTCTGGCGGCGCAAAAAGAGTACGACGAGCTCCTGGCTAAGCTTGGTGTGACCAAGGAAGAGGTCGAGGCCTTCTTCGCGAAGCACCCCCAGTACGCCTCGGGCCTGCACCGCTCCCCCCATGCGGCGGCGGGCACGGCGGCAGACCGCTTGGCGGAGTTTGCTCCCTACATCAACAAGCCCGCCTGGCAGATTCCTCTTTTGCGGGTGAAGGACAAGGCCGCACAGGCCCTGGAAGCCGCGAAACTGGCCCCGAGCTGGATCGCGAAGACACGCAAAAAGTTGCTGGAGAAGTCGCCCGTGCTGTTGGCACAGGCAAAAGAAGAGTGGGAAGAGGTTCGCCCCCTGCTCAAGCAGAAGATGAAGGACACCACGCGCGCAGGGGTGGATGCCACGCTGGCGAAGCTTGGCTTTGCCTCATCCGAGCGCACCGAGGCCCCTACGGCCGCGGCCGCTTGACCGGACGGGAGGGGCTCTCGACGTTTCGCCCGAGAGCCCCGCAAAAAACGGGTGCCGTACACCCGAGCGTGTGGCTCAGAGCAGGTTCTCTGGTTTGTCCACGGGGCGCAGGCTGCCGCAAGGCTTACTGAACACGCCGTTATCGTCGTTGCCAACGACCTTCACGCCCAGCAAACTCGCACTGATTCCGTGCGGCCAAAAGACCTCCAGGGAAGGATGGTTGCGGAAGGCGTCAGTGATGTCCCCGCTCGAGAGGCTGCCACCCGACTTTTTGAGATGAAGGCACTTCAGCTTCGGGAGGGCGGAGGCGACCTCCTTGAGTTGCGCACCCGAGATGCTGGTTCTGTGAATCTCGAGTCCCACGATCGTCGGGTTTTGCTTCAGGAATTGCACGCCCTCGGACTGAGCCGTCTTGTTGTCGAGCACCACGTACTCGAGCTTGGGGAACACCCCCAGTTTGTGTACCGAGGTTCCCTCCTGCGAGAAGAGATGCTTCAGGCTCAACACCTTCAACCGATCGCGATGAGCCGTGGCCACCAGCATGAAGTCTGGGTCGAGCATCTCGTTGGTGTTGGCCGAGTATTGAAAGCCCAAAAACTCGATGGCAGGAAGCCGCCGGATGACCTGCGCGCCTTCCTTCGTCATGTTCGGGTGATGGATCTCGAGGCGGCGGAGCTTGTTGAAGCCCAACAGCTTCGCAAGGAGCTCGTTTGTCATACGTGAGGCCGGTGCATCCGCGCCGATGGGCTCCCACAGCGCCAACTCCACGATGTGACCGTTTTCGCGGCGTCCCGCGACCCGCTCGAGCTTGCTTTTCCACAACGCAACGGCAGCGTCTTCTTCCTGGGACGACAAGGCAGGCCCCGGTTCGTCCCCCCCACCTGGCTGGCCGCCTCCGGCCATGGCGCCGCCCTGACCTGGGCTTCCGCCCTGACCCCCACCACCGCCACTTCCCCCGGCGCTTACCACCGCGCCCCCGTTGCCTCCAGCGTCTTGTCCCCCTTGGCCGGCCAGTGACCCCGCCGTGCCCCCCGCGTCACCGACGCCCGCGCCAGCGCTTCCGCCTTTCCCTCCCGCACCCGCCGAGCCAGCTTGGCCGCCCGGTTTCGTGTTTCCGCCGCTTCCGCCTCTTCCCCCCGTGGCCGCGGGTTCTTCGCCCCCCGCTCCGCCGCTATCGCCGTCATTCCCCTCGTCGGGTGGCGATCCCGCACAGCCCAGCCAAGCGAGAGCCAGGCTCAGTCCCACAGCAGCCCTCACAACGCATGTGACACTCATCGTACTCCCTCGGTGTAACGCAGCGCAAAGGCACTGCTAGCACTAGACCGTAGTCAGTATGACCGAGCGATTGTGCTGACACCTGTCAACATGCAAATGTCAGTTTGCGGCAACGGACTCGGCACCAGAGACCGGCTGGAGCGTCCGCCAGAGTCAGCGCTTGGCGTTACTCGGCCGCTGGCAATGCCGGGCGGCCCCTGGTCGTGGTCCCGGTCCGGGGCGGGATCCGAAACAACTGCGGAAGAAACGTGGCCAGCGCCCGGCGCCACACGAGCCAATCGTGTGCGCCGTCGGTTTCGACCCACGCGGGGGCAAGCCCGCGCCCGCGGAGCTGGGACACCGTGGCCAGCGCGCCTTCGTAGACAAAGTCGTCGCGACCACAGGTCAGCCAGAGCAAGCGGTTGTGGCGCGTGATCTCGCCGACATTCAGCGCTGCGATGGAATCCGTCCCCACCCGCAGGGGCCCCCAGGAGAACGCCCCCACCCAAGGAAACTCACGCGGTCGTTCCAGGCCCACCACCAGCGCCTGCGCTCCGCCCATGGAGAGCCCCGCCACGGCCCGGTGTTGAGCGCCTGCCTTGGTTCGGTAGGTGGACGCGACGAAGGGGATGAGGTCCGAGAGGAAGTCTGCCACGAAGCGCGTGGTGTTTTCGTCACGGCGCGCGCGGAAGGTGTGAGGTGGCAGCGTGTGCCCGTTCGGCATCACGATGATCAGGGGAACGGCGCTGCCCTCGGCGATCCGGTTGTCGGCGATACGGTGGGCAAGCCCGATGTGAGTCCATCCCGTAGGCACCTCGCCCGACCCGTGCAGCAAATAGAGCACCGGGTAACGCTGACGACCGCGCTCGTAGCCGGGCGGGGTGTACACCACCACGTCCCGCCAGCCTTCGAGCGTCTTCGACCAGTAGGTGTGGTGACGAACGGTGCCGTGCGGTACCTGGCGCAGCGCAAAGGGCATACCGGGGTCGGTGGCGATCTCAAAGAGGCTCTGATGACCGAAGACCACCCCATCCTTGATCCAGGGGTTGAGCGGGTCGACAGTCTGCACCCCATCGATGACGAGCGCGTACTGGTGAATGCCTGCCGCCAAGCCGCGGAACGTATGCCGCCAAATTCCCTCGGCGTCGCGGGCCAAGGGCTGCCGCGCGTCGGCGACCCAGTCGCCTTTGACCTCCAGGGTCTTTGCCTCCGGTGCGAAGACCTGGATCGTCACCTCGCCGGGCGCACCGAAGAGCGGCGAGGCCAACGCGGGCTTATCGGCTGCGGCCGCCGGGGCGTAGGCAAGGGACAGTGCGGCGGCGGCAGCCGAAGCGAACAGCAGGGGCACCAGGCCGGCCCTCGGAGCAAGCGGGATCCACATGCTCCTCTGTCTATCACGCCCGGTGTCAGTTGTGCCTCGCCGCCACCGCCCCCGCACGCCGCGCTCAGTGAGCCAGCTCCTTGCGGAGCGCTTGTACGTGTCGTCCGTGACGTCTCACCACAGGCAAGATCGCGGCGGCCAGCGAGCGCAGCTGCGGGTTGTCACCCTTGTCCTCGTAACCCGCCAGCAGTGTCTCGGTCTCTTCGTGCGCCAGCACTTGCTGATCGAGATACGACGTATCGAACTGGTCTTTCGGAGCCGCTTCGAGGTGCTCGATCATCTTTCGATGCCGCTTGTCGAGCTCCTGGGGGGGCGCACGCACACCCCGCGTCTCGTTCATCTCCAGAGCTGCCGACAAATGGCGCGCGCTCGCCCCGTGATCCTCGATCATCTGCTGCGCGATCGCATGTACCTCGAGTGAGCCCGAGCGACGAAGGGCCACGTTGGCAGCTTCGAGCTCGTAAAGGTCACCCATCGAGGCGTTCTCCACGAACGCGTCGGCCGTTCTCACGGTGGCGGCGCTCATGCGCCCCACCAGTCCCCCCGCCATGTCCTGCGCCCTGTCAGCCGCATGCCGGAGCTTCCCGTGTTCTCGTCGTTCGTCGCTCATGCTCCCACTCCCGTTTCGTTGTGGCTAATGGCTTGCGCGTAGGCGAAGCGCTCGCCCGGCCCTGCGTCGCGCAGAGAATCGAGCGGGTGCTCCCCCTCCGTGGCAAAACGGTAGTCGCTGCCGAAGGCCGTGCGATGCTCGTCGATCACTTGTTCGCTGGGCACCCCGCCGGCGTTTACCCGCTTTTGGTATGCAAAGTAACGGTGGCGAGGTGGCAGCGACTCCACGGGCACGAACTGAGCGTCGTAAGAGGTCCAGTTGCTCGTATTGACGAGCAGATCTCGCACGTACGCCTTATTGGGCTCGAAGGTCAGCGGCTCGGGCATGCCCGCCTCGGGTAAAAACTCCGCCGCGTCACGCCCCTCCACCGACGCGAGCGCTTGCACGGCCACGCGCAGATGCTCGATCTCCATGCCCAGATGCAGCTCCCAGATCTGCTTGACACGTGGGTCTGTCTCCGTCTGCAAGCATGACCAATAGAGCCAACACTCGTTGTACTCGTGCAGAACCAAGTTCGTGAGCCAACTCAGCGACGGATCCAGGATGCTCTCATAGTGGGACACGTGCTGCTCTTCGATCTGGGCGATCTCGAGGTAAAGACCACGCGCCAGAGGCTGTTCGGGCCGGTTGCCTACGTTCATGTAGTAGTTCATCGTTTGCTGCTCTGCCGACACGATCGTCAGCGCATTACATACGGATTGAATGTCGGCAGCTTTGAGGGTCATGGGCCGGCGCAAGTCGTCCCGGGGGTCGCGGTGCTCGAAGATGGTCGGGCGCCCTGGGAGGATCTCCGTGAGGTCGCCCGTAATCTCCTGGGCTTTGCGCGTCTCGCCCATGAGATCCATCAGATTCGCGTAGCGGTAGAGGTGATCGTAGTCCTCGAGCAACCCGAAGTCGTACACCTTCTTCAGGTAGGGGTCTGGTTCATGCCGCGCCAACCAGGCGGTAAGATCCACCGCCACTTGTTCGTATCCGATGGTAACGGCCACCGTGCTCTCGTCGCCGGGAATGAGCCAGTTCACCGCCTTGTGCTGCTGCTGCTCGATGCGCCGGACCATGGCCAGCTGCTGCTTGATGCCCGCGTCGACCGTATGACGCGCCATCTGGTGCGAGTTGATGATCGCCTCGACCTCGATGCCGCTCATTGCAATGACTCGGCAACGCGTATAGGGATGCACGTCTTGGGTTCGATAGGGCGTTACGTTCAGCTCGGACCAGCTGCGTAGCTGCCGGTCAAGCGGGATGCCCCGCTCGTGAAGTGGATTGAAGCTCATCGTCGTCTCCTTGCCTGCATGGGTTCAGGCATTTGGCGGTGCACAGGCCATACCAGCTCTGCTTCGCCTCCAGGAGCGGAGCCCGCGGTCAGCGCTCGGCTGCCTTATGCGCTTCGGCCAGTCCGGCGAACCCAAGGGTCGGAAGATGTCCTGGCCGCGTGTCGCCCCACGCGCGGGCCTCATGGTTCAAGCCGAGAACGAACCCGGCCGCGTCCACGAACGCATCCACCTGGCCAGGCGAAAGACCGAACACGTAGGGCTCCCCCCGGCGCGCCACGACGTCGAGGTTCCTTTGTGCCCCTGGAAACGAGCCGGGCGTTTCCAAAGCCCGGCGATCCAGATAGTCGAACGCCACCGAGATCAGGTCGGCCACACCGGCCAGTTCACGGAACGTGCGCGCCACGCAGGCACTTTCGAGATACATCGTGGCGCCTTCCCAGATGACGAACGTGGTGACCTTCCGCTCGAGGCCTGCCGCGTGAAGGCAATCACCCAACGCGTCCACGCGGAGGTCACAGGCGACGTAGCGCACCGCCGGGTGTGCATGGGGGCCGCCGGCCAGGCGCGCCACCCGTGCCCGCTTCCAGGCGCTGGTCTGCGGGTGGTCCACCTCGAACACCGTCGCCCCCGCAAGGATTCGACGAAGGCGATGGGCCCGGGTGTCCAGGCCTGCGCACAGCAACACCACTTGCTGCGCGCCCGCACCGAGGGCGTGCGCCAACCGCTCATCGAAGAAGCGGGTGCGCGCAAGGTGATAACCGGGCATGCCCGGAGCGATCCTGTCCACCAGGCGCAGCGCCCCACGCCGGGTCCACCCCGCCCGAAGCACGAGCCGCGCGAAAGCTGGCAGCAGACTCTCGAGCGCCTCATCGGGCGCGCCGATGTGCCGTAGCCCTGCCGCGCGGGCAAACGCGGCACCTTCGGCCGTCAGGCTACGACGCCTGTCGAGTCTTCGTGCCATGGGCGACGAGACTACCACGGTCGCCGAGGCCCCCTCGCGCCTGTGCTGAGGCGGAACGAGGCCCTGGCCCCCCAGCAGAAACTTCTCGCTCCTCGCATTGATGCTTTATGCTGAGGCTACGGACACTTCGTCCGCACACGACCTACAAACCAGGTGGAATGAACATGGCCAAGGGGCAAGCAAAGCAGGCGACGAACAACAAACCCAAGCTGAGCACCAAAGAGAAACAGGCCAAAAAGGCCGAAAAGCTCGCGAAGAAGTAGGCCCTGCGTGCAGGCGCGCGTGGCGCACGCCTCGCTCGCAGCGCCACGCCTGCTCCTCAGCGGCCGAAGCGCAGGAGTGAGCGCTCCTTCGCCTTGACCGCCTCGAACGCGCGATCCCGCGGCGGGGAGGTGGTCTCCAATGAATCGACGAGGCGCCGGGCCGCGCTGAAGACCTCCTCGACCGCGGCCTCGAACGCCTCTTCGTTCGCCTTGGAGGGCTTGGGAAATCCACTCAACTTGCGGACGAACTGAAGCGAAGCGGCGCGGACCTCTTGGTCGGTCGCGGGGGGCTCGAAGTTGAAGAGTGTCTTGATGCTACGGCACATGGCACGAAAGTTTGCCACGACCGCGGCTCCGAACGCATCCGCGCCCCGCCCGTGAGAGATCAGAGGGAGACGCGGCGCTTTACTGCGGCCGCTCCACCTCGAAGGAGGCCGAAAAGACGGGGGCACCCACGTGCTTACCCACCACAAGTCGATCGGCCCCCACCCAGAACACGTGCAGACCCTTGGTATCGAGCGTGGCAGGCAGCTCCCACGTGGTGTCCCCCGTAGGGTTGTCGAGGTCGGCCACCAACACCAACCGAGGGGCGGCGCTGCTTGGCTTTTCGAGAAAGGCGAGCGCCAAGCCGTCGCCAGACCAGGCGGGAGCGCTTGCGACCTCGGTCGTTCCCTTGCGCGGGTAGATGCGCCGCTCGTCGACGAACACGGACAGCGCGGCGGGATGCGCTCCTTTGAGGTACGCAAGCCGCGTCCGCGCCGGGGGAAGGGTAAACTCTAGCCCTTCGCAGCGTAGAGGCTTCGCCCGCCGCCGCAAGGGTTGGATCACGAACACGCGCGGCGCGGGAGCTCCGGGGACCGCAGGGCTCCCGGCTTGGGGCCTGCCCCTGCGGCGCCGCGTCTGAGGCGGCGGCACGTCGACCGGAGCGGGGGCTGGGCTTGCCAGCTCATAGACCACGCGGTCGTTTCCCAAGAAGCCCAGGTCCTTGGGAGGCTCGGCGCTGCCACGCGTCTTGAGCGGCGTGAACGCGGCCAGAAGGTTTCCCCCGGGATCCGTCACCACCAGGCGGTGCATGGGCTTCGCGGGCCGCCGCCGGGCACGAGGCTCCGTGGTCTTGACGAACACCGCCCGCCGACGATCCGGAGAGAACTGGACGCGATCCGGGGTGACCTCGTGGCGCCCCGCGATGCGAGCCGCCTTTTCTGAAAGCCACACCCGCTCGTCGACCTGCTCGAGCTCCATGCCTTTGGCGGGCGGCCCCCCCGAAGCGCCCGCCGCCAGCAAAAGTACAAACACAACCTCAGCGCCGAGCCACATGGCGAAAAAGCGTATCCCAACCCGTCATGCACTCATGCACCGAAGGGGCGTTCCCCATTCCGGCGCCCCCATCCAGCGATTCACATGCCCGTGACCGCAAAACAATAAAACCCACCGTACCCACCGCCCGCACCCACGGTCTTCGTGCCATTCGTGGCCTTGAGCTCGGTGTCGATCCCCTTGCCGCAGCCTCCCGCGCGGTGATCGCTGATCCAGTTTCTGCCGTTCGAGTTGGTTCGTGGCCACGCATGACCGATCATGGGGGCCGGCAGGCTCTCGGACGTGCTCGTCCAGTCGTTGCAGGTGCTCCCCCCATCGTAACGCCCCATCGTGTTCGAGCCGGTAAGCATGTCGTGGTTGTCGACGGACAATTCGGGGCGGATCGGATCGCCGTTTTCGTCCGTGAACATCACGGCCAACGCTGGGTCTCCCCCCTGCGGTCGTCCGCCCGTACGGCCTTCCGCCGGGAGGAGATCCTCTACGGTTTTGGCCAGGACTCTGCCGCGAAAGTCGTGCCAGGGCCCTTTGCCAATGCGTTCGATCGCGTGGACCGGCCCCGCTTGGGTGCTGAGGAAGGCCCGCCAGGTTTTTTGGTCGCCCGGATTGCTCCGCCGCGCCAGGGTGGTGCAAATGTTGTCGGCTCCCGCGAGCCCCCCCAGATCGCCCCCGAGCCCGTTGACCTTGTCAGAGGCGAAGGTGAGAAGTCCAGCCTGGCTCACGGTAAAGAAAGAGAACAAGGGCCGCTTGTCCTCACCCGTGCCGCTGGCGGCGCCTCCGCTGCCACCCGCACCCGGAGCCCCTCCCGCGTTCGAAGGGGCGCCTCCCGAGCCGCCCGGCGTCGTTCCTCCGGCCCCCGCAGCCCCTCCGCTCGTACCGCCGGACGCTCCGGTGGATCCTCCGGACGCGCCTCCGGACGCGCTTCCCCCTGCGCCCATGCCTCGGCCCCCTTCACCCGAGCCGTTGACCCCGCCGCCGCTCGCGCCTCCTTTGGGACCAGTGCCCCCCCGCCCGCCAGCCGCCGTACCGCCTCCTTTGCCCCCGTTCTGTTCCCCGTCCTGGTCCCCGAACTCGTCGCCCTCCCCCACGTCGCCCACCTGTCCGCCACAATGGACCGTGAGCAGGGCAAGGGCCACCACCCCTCCGATGCGGCCCACAACGGGCAATCCAGACGCAACTCCAAGCATTTTGGTCATGAACGTGCCTCGCGGTCCTTTGCTCTTGTCGGGGTGTCTACGGCGCTCTACTGGCAGATTTTTTCCGGCGTGATGCAGGTCTTTCCGGGACAGTCTTCTGGCCCAGTGCACGAGGTGATGCCCTCGAGTTGGAGCTCCAACACCTCTTGTGCGAAGACATTGAACTCGACGCACCCCGGCCCTACCGTCTTCGACTCCACCGCTCGCCTTCTCATCGTGAGGGAAGGGAACCCCGACACGCCGAGATCCCAAAGGGCACTGACGAGCACTTCGGGAATGTCGAGTGAACCGGTATCGGGAGCGTCGCACTCGATCTGCTGCTTGGTTTTACCGTGGTTATCCAGGCTGACGATGATGTGGAGCCGTGCCCCCGTCGTCACGGAGGTCGGCTCCCACGAGAGCCTCAACGGCGCACCTTTTCTGACCGTCTCGGTGGGAGGCGTCACCGTCAAGGGGGCCACGCCTTTCACGGCCAACGAAAAGGCCGGGATTTCGCCGCCCGCCGCCGTCAATCCGATCGTGGCCCCCGCGTCGAAACCCGGATACGCGATGGACTCGGTACTCAGGTAATAGTTCGTCTTATCTGAGGGCAACACGGTCAAGCCCATCCCCACCCCCGAGACCGTAATCGGGCCCGCGTTCTTCTGGGAGGGAACATCCACGCAGGTCAGGGCGGGGCTACACACTTTGCCGTTCGTGCAGCTCTGCGGGCACTGCCGCACCTTTGCGGCCAGAAGCCGACAAACCCCCGAGACCCGCTTTTGCTCGAGATCGTCGAGTGGATTGGGGCCGCCTTTGACACTCCCCTGAAAGTTCGTGAAACGAATGCCGCTGCTGCTCTGAAGAGCGACGCCGAAATCACCCACTTTTTCCGCGCGCCCGCAGGGGCGGTAGTTGGTTTCCTGGGGCAACGTCTCCATGGGCGCTTGCCCCGTGCCCCCACCCGCGTCAGAACCGTCGTTAGTCGTCGAGGTGCTTTCGCCCCCACACGCCCCTACCCAGGCCACGAGCAGGAACGCAATGAAAGTCGACCGGGGCGATGGACGAGACGCAGCGAGCTTGATGATCTTCACGGTACGAGGGGTTTGTGCCTCAGGCTTCCTTCGTGCTTCACGAATTTTTCAAAGTTGTCACGGCGTGGGACTTTGGCCCCGACCGGGATGAGGCCGCGCTTGCTTGACCCAGATGCTGGGGGGCTTGCCCGTGCCCAAGTCGTCGAGCTTGAATTCGACGTCCATCGCGTAAAATCCACCCTGCGTGCCGTAGGCAGAGCGGTAGTACTGGTGGATGCTGTCGAGCGCCGTTCCGAGCTCGAAGAGCTGCTCGCGCGAAAGCACCGACTGGCCGCGCTTGACCAAGGACGAATGCCCGAGATACACGGCCGGCTGCCCGGGCGCGTAGTAGTGGTAGATGAGCTCATCGCTCTTCACGGAACCGTCGGGTAAAACCACGGACGTTTCGCCCTTTTGCACGTTCACGTAAAACGCCGGCTCTGCCCCGGAGACATCGAAGGGATTGGCGGTCAGCGCGACCCCGTTGGCCTCTTCGTCGGTGAATGACGGGTTGCACAGCACCGACATGCCCACCGCCGTGTGGTCGATGCTGCGGTATGCGCGTTCCTCGAAGGCGCGCAGCAGCCACACGCTGGCCCACGTGGACTTGAGGGCACGCAACACCGGGCGATCCGGGTCTTCCACCTGCCCGGGGAACGATTCGTAAAGCCCAGCGCCGGTGAAGCCATCGAGATCTTCTGCGTTCGTGCTCGAGCGGAACCTCATGCGGGTCCGCGGAAAGTCAGCCTTCAACTTGGCGATGAGCGCGGCCTCGAAAGCGGGGTCGACCTTGCCGTCCACGATGGCGCGCCGAAGCTGCGCCAACTGCGCGTCGCGCACGACCGGGTCGCTCTTGAAGGCAGGGTCTTGCAGCATCGAAGCGATGCGCGCCGACAGGCCGTTTTGGTCCAGGAACTGCTGATAGAAGAACACCGGGATCCCGAAGGCGCGGGGCACCGCCACACCCGGAACCCTTCTTAGCGCGGCATAGTGCGCCGTCTTGCCCCCGAACGCAGGGACAGCGGCCTTGATCGCGTCGCGGAGGGGCACCGTGCCCTCGGGCGCCAGCATGGCATCCACGTCGGTCAGCGCCGCGATGGAGACGTCCATACGCGGAACGGCCACCGCAGCGGGCTTGTTGGCCTCCCACCACGCATCGGCGTCCGCCACCGAGACCTCGGTAATTTCGTAGGAGAAGGCCCCCACGTCGAGACGCACCCACTTGCCCTCGAGCGACCGCAGCCCCGGGTTGCTCATGGCGTTCCTCAAGCTCATGTTCGGTGTGCCCCGATTCTGCGAGAGAACGTTGATGTGAGACAAGGGCGTCTGGAAGTCTTGGGTGACGATCCCCAGAACCGCGCTGATGTCGTTCGGCACGCGATCGAGCACCACGATCTCGCGGAAGGAAAGATAGCTCCTGGCAAGGTCAGCCGCCTTGACGAACCGGAGCCGTCCGTAGGCCGTGGCGAGATTCAGGGGCTGGTAGTCGATCCCCGAAAAAAGCAGTTCACTTCGTAGGTACGGCACGTCCTTCGGCAGGGATCGCGCGTTGTCCTCTGCGGCGTCCGATGTCGGGTGAACGACGAGGTCAGGCCCGAAGTACGCCGCCGCCTGCACTGCCCGGAACAGCTTGGCCTGCATCTCACCATCGGCCGTGTCGTAGGGTGCGAACTCGAGCGTCCACACCTTGGGCTGCTCATAGAAGGTCACCGCCGCCAGGATGAAGCGACGGTCGGGAGCGTAGTATTCCGTTTGGTTGAAGTTGGCGAGTGACGGTACCACCGGCTTTCCGTTGCCTGAGAGGTTTGCCGACACGAAGGCGTAATGGACCGCGTAGGTGTTGGTGTTTTGAAAGTAAAGCTTGTCTCCATCGGCCTGGTCCATGACCACCTTCATCGAGCGTGCCCCCGGAATGGTCGCGTCGAGGGGCGCCGCCGAAACCCCGAGGAAGTCAGCCAAACATCCGATGCGGGAAAGAAAAGGCGGAGAAGGGGGCGCAGCCACCTCGCAGGCTTGTTCGGGCGCTGTGGCTGAGGGTAGAGTTTGAAGTCCCCCGGGGTCTTCCGCACCCTCGTCGCAGGCGAGAAGGCTCAGGCACACGAGAACTCCCACCCCTCCCCCCAGCGGCCTTGGCCTCGGCAAACAGTCGTTACGCGTCATCAAGCGCCCCTCGGTTAGATATCGAACCGGAAAGAGAAGACGAACAGGTTACGCGACACGTCGTTTGCATCGAGAACCTCGTTTTCGAAACGGTACTCGACTTGAACCTCGTGGCTTCCGATCGTGTACTCAACGCCAGCCTCCAACCGATACTGCTGAAAGCCGCGGCCATCCGCGCCGCGAAAGTTGTAGAACAACTCGACGCCCGCGTAGGGCCCGAGGTCGTCGTTGACCTTGTATCCCAAGAGCAGCTCGTCACGCAGCGAGGTCCTGTCTTGCGCGGAGAAATCCGAGCTGGCCTCGTTCTGCAGTCTCAGGCGGTTGGTGACCCTGAAGTCACCCAGCTTGAACTTCCCCCGCGCGTCCGCGTACAGCCGGTGCCAGGTCACGAAGCGGTCGAAGGGATTGCGCCGCTCTACGTAGCGGTACCCAGCGCTGAAGCGCAGGCGCTTCCAAGCTTCGTAGCTCACGGACAGATCGGGAGCCACGTACGCTGTTTGCCAAGGCGACAGAGCGAATCTCACGTTCTGATCCAGATCGACATGCAGCCGTTTGGTCGCGTGATATCGAACGCTGGCCCGCAGCCACAACTCCTCGTCGGCCGCGTGAGCGAGCCCCGGAGCGAGCAAGGCAAGGACCAAAACGCCTGGGGCTATGTTCCGACAGATGCCGCGAAGGGTAAGGGCCACGCGCAAGCTAGCTCCTGAAGAAAACGGTGATGTTGGCCGTGTCGCGAAGCAGGTCGATCTGCCCCACCTCGACGCGCCGCACGTTCAGCCCCGTACGCTTCGTCAAATCGGCCACCAGCTCTTCCCGCCTCTCCGGTGCCAAGAGGTCGATGCGATCGTAAAGAACGATTTGCTCGTCCTCTCCCCCCATACGCGATCTCTCGAGGAGAAAGATCGTAGCGGCGGTGACGATGTTGACGAGGAACAGCTCAGAGACGCTGATCTTCTTGTTCGACAAGCCATTCCAAATGGCTACCCCGATGACCACGAAGAGGTACGTCAGCTCACGGCTGCGCATCGCCTCGGTTCGATACCGGAGGATCCCGAAAACGGCGAAGAGCCCCAGCGCGAACCCCAGCTCGATCGGCACCTTCCTCAGCAGCACACAGATGAACAGAGTGACGATGTTGAGGAGGTAGAAGACAAAGACGTATTCTTTTCGTCGGTACTTCCTGTAGTAGATCAGCTTGACGATGAAAGTCGTCACCAGCAGGTCGAGGACCAGCCGAACGAGCAGTTTTCCGAAGTCGTCAGGATCCCAAAACTTGTCTGCGTTGAAGAGCTCAGCCATGTGCGAGTTTTCCGATGAGGCGCAAAGAGGCCCGAAGATGGTGGACGAGGTCAGCGCCGCCAGCCATGGCGACCCCCACGGCGTACTTGCTGAAGCGACTCTGACGCGCATCGCCCGCGCGGAGCGACTGCAAAAATGGCGTACTCATGCGCCCCTCACATTGTTTGACCTCGGCCACGACCAAGCTGGGCAGGGTGTGGCTCTCGCCGCCGCGGGAAAACGAGATGCCTTGATCGCACGTGACGCGCTCGCCGAGCCCCGGCTCGACCAAGGTGATGCGCAGGAAGTGAGTGGAGAGGCTCGCTTGCAGAGACTTCACGTCGACAGGGCAGTGCTCTCGCACGAAGGCTTTGCCGGCCTCTTCCAGTTGATCCTGCCCGAAAGGCAGCTCCAGCCGTGACTTGCGCGTCTCGCCGCGGTTCGTTTTCTGCTTGATCTCGAGGAAAGAGCAACGCCGCTCGAGGTAGTGCCGGATGCGCACCTTGAAGCGCGGCTTTTTGCCCCTGACGTGGTCGCGAAAGAGCCTAAGGTCGGGCGTGTCGAAGTAGGTGGTACGGTAGGTGGCGATCTCGCTGCCCCGGCTGGCCACGATCTTGTACTGCGGGCCCAGGCATGACAGCACATCGGACAGGCGCGCGCGGGGAATGAGGAACTTGCGGTCGTAGCGCCGGAGCAACGACGTGTTGGCAAGGTCTCCCTCCGTGGCTTGCGCAAAGCGTCCCAGCAGGACAGGAGAACGAAGAGCCGCATCCGACGCCGAAGGAGCCGATGCCACCTCGTCCCTCTCAGCGTCAATCCGGTGACAACCGTGCAACATCATCTTCAGTGTTCCAGTATGTGTTCGCTCCAAGGCAATCCCTGCAAGAAAAGAAAAGAATCCTTCTCCGCCGGGCGCCTGGCGGCTCACTTAGGGTGCCAACCAGTTAAAAAGCTCGTGGTTTTGGACCAACTGAGGCAGTTCTTCGGCCCCCGGGCCAAACGCGAACACCGGCACGTGATCGCTCGTGTGTCCAAATGTGGAGAAGGAGTGTTGGGGAAGCTGCCCTGCCCGCGCCGTGCCGGGATCAATGGCAACGCCCCCGGTCTCGTGGTCGGCGGTCACCAAAACCAGCGTGTCCTGCCGCGCCTGGGCGAAAGCCAGGCCTCGGGCCACGGCCCGGTCGAAGGTGAGGACTGCCTCGACGATGTGCGCGAGGTCGTTGGCATGGCCGGCCGTGTCGGTCCCTTCGTTTTCGACCATCAGGAAAAACCCTCCCTCGTGGCGGGATAAAAACGCCAGGGCGGTGGACGTGAGTTCATCGAGCGGCGGGGCATGGCGATCCTCGTAGAGCCAGGCCACGCGATGAAGCCCCGGTTGAGCGATGGAGACGAACCCCAAGGGGTCGGCGCCCGCCAGGGTGAAATACCCCGCCTCCAAGGCCGCGGTCACGTCGGCGAAGGGGGCGGCGACGCCCGCCACGAAATCAGGCCGCGTGACGCGGAGGATCTGGTGGGCAATCTCAGCCGCATCGTAACGACTCGGACGATGCGCCGCAAAGGCAGCCGGTGTGGCATCGACGATGGGGGTCTCGCGCGTGATGAGCCCCGTGACGGCGCCCGAGGCCTGGCGCAGTTCGAGGGCGGAGGCCAGCGGTCGGCCATCGCCGGGAAGGGCAAGGCTCAGCACGGCGTTGCTGACCTTGCGCCCGGTGGCGAAGGCCGTGGCCCCTGCGGCCGAGTCCGTGATCTGGCCCAGCGCATTGCGGGTGTCCATGCGCCGTTGCACCGGCAGCGTCTCCATGATGAGCGGCGCCGTGTTCCCGTTCGCAAACGAACGCGCGGCATCGAGATGCCCAAAGCCCATCCCGTCGCCGATGAAGAGAACGACATTGCGCGCACGAACAAGGGGGCCCCGCAGCGTGGACTGGGTGTCGCCCTCGCCTGCGTCGAGGACGGCCTGCGGGACCAGTCCCTCCGGCGAGGCTTTGTCGCTGGACGCACAACTGGTCAGGGCGGCCACGAAGGCGACCACCAAAACCGATAGCCCCCTCGGTTCCGGGACCTTTTCGGAAGCGGGGGGGACCAGGCGGCGATGGGACGCGGGCGTGGCGAAGGGCGCTGGCTCTTGCGGTCCTACCGTCACAGGACGACGGGCGTGAACTGCTCACACGCCTGGTTGATGACCGTCATCGCCTTGGTCAGGCCGTCCTCGAGACGACCGGTGCACAGATCCCAGAACACGCCCCGGTTGGCCGCCTCGAAGCGACCCGTAAGTTCCTTGAGGGTCTCGGCCTCGTCAGCCGAGCCATAGACGCCCCGACAGTCGGTGGCGCCGCCAATCCCCAAAAAGACCATGCGTGAGACGTCATTGCCTTTGAGCGCTTTCATGCGGTTGAAGAGTTCCTCGACGGAGGCGCGAGGCGCCGGCTGCTCGTCTTCGTCCGTGATGGCTACGATGACGAGGAGCGCGTCCTTGCGTACGAAGCCAACGTTTCCCTTCCCGGTCAGGGACGCTTCGACGATGGCCGTTGCCGCCGAAGCGGGCTGCTCGTCGTCGTTGTTCCCCGAACATTGTACGTCGCTCGAATCGATCGCGCCCACGCACGCAAACTCCTGGTCCAGCTTGGGCGAGCTCGATTGCATCCAGACCTGGCCCCCGTCGAAGTTGCAGGCGCCGCCCGTGCCCTTGACGTGAAGGCTCGCAGGTGAAGGGCAGGCGTCCGCGACACCCACACGGTAGTCCTCGAGGCCCCCGCCGACGTTCTTGAGGGCCTTCGCGAACGCAGGAAACACGTCCCGCGCGAGCGCCTCCCGCTCTTCGGTCATGCTGCTCGAGTTATCGACGGTGAACACCAGATCGACTTTTTTGCAACCAGACCCGAACTCGGACCCGCTGCCGCCGGGCCCCGGACGGCCTCCCCCGCCGTTGGGGGTCGGGTTGAGGTTGTCCACGAAATCGGGCTGGAACGAACCAGGATCGGTTCCGCCCCCGTTACTGCCACCTCCCGAGCCGGGGTCGTTGCTGGCCCCGCAGGAAGCGAGCGCCGAGATGGAGGCTGCTGCGAGACACGCTTGAAACCACGGAACGCGCCACTCTTTTGCCACGATGAGGTCCTTTCACGAGATGCCCGACCGGGGTTCAGGTTCCCCGTCTGATATGAGGGCCGTTCAGCATCGCCCACCGTCAAAAAAAAGTGCACGCTTTTTTCCGCGCTGTGGGCGTCCCGACACCTCGCGGTAACTCCCACATGCCGACCGGGATGATGGCCCCTCTCCCGGTTAGTGGTTGCCCAGGGAAAAACGAGCTCACGAAATGCTTGCGTACCCCAGGCTCGCCCCACCACCATGGATTCGTGGGTCCCTCGTGCTTCCTCGCGCTTGCCCTCAGCGCCGCGCTCGCCCTCGGCAGCTGCGCCGCGCCCTCGAACGACGCCTGCTCACCCACCGACAGACCTGCCGCCTGCCCCGGGCGAGGCCTCTACGACGGCCCCGTGACGGTCACCCTGAAGGCCCGGGATCCGGGCCGCCTCGTGTACACCCTCGACGGCAGCACGCCCTCCGCCGCCAATGGCCGTCCCTACAGCGAGCCCCTCCAGATCACGGGCGCGGAGGGGCGGGGCACTGTGGTACTGCGCGTCGCCGAGGTGGGAGGTCCCGTGGCCACACACACCTACGTTTTTCCCAAGTACGTTTTGTCGCAACCCACCCGGCCCGCTGGCTTCCCGACGGTCTGGGGCGCGCGTGACACCCGGGAGTCCGACTATGCCCTTGACGCCCGAGCGCTACCCGCTGCGGCGGCAGCGACCGCTGCGCTGGCCGCGCTGCCCACGGTCTCTTTGGTGTTTGCGCTCCCGGACCTGTTCGGAGACCAGGGTATCTACATGAATCCCTCCGAGGCGGGGGTCACCTGGGAAAGGCCGGTATCGGTCGAGATGTTCGCGGGCGGCGTGGACGACTGGCAAGAAAATGCCGGCGCCCGCATCCAGGGCAACTCCAGCACCCAGAACTGGAAGTCGCCCAAGCTCTCGATACGGATTCTGTGGAAGAGCCTCTACGGCCCAAGTGATCTCGAGCAAGCGCTGTTCACGGGGAGCCGCGTGAACCGGTTCGATACCCTCGTGCTCGATGCCGGGTTGAACTACACGTGGGTGCATCCGGAGCACGAGCAGAGAATCAAGGCTCAATTCGTGCGCGATCAGTTCGTGGCCGATCTGCAAAACGCCCTCGGCGGCTTGGCGCCCCACGGGCGCTTCGTTCATCTGTACCTGAACGGGCTTTACTGGGGCATGTACAATCTTCACGAGCGCCCCGATGCCTCCTTTGCGGCACAGCACCTCGGCGGACAACGCGGCGAATACGATGCCCTTCGACATGACGGCGCGAACGTGGTGGATGGTGACGCCACCGCGTGGAACACGCTCATGAACCGCGTGCGACGAGGGGTGCGCGACGACGCCGCCTTCGAGGACGTGGCCCGCCTTGTCGATGTGGACGGGTTCATCGACTACATGATCCTGAACTTCTTCGTGGGGAACACGGACTGGCCACAGCACAATTGGTACGCCACCCGCAAACGCACGGACGGCGGACGCTTTCGCTTCCACAGTTGGGATGCCGAACGAACCTTGAGCGAAGTGGAGATCGACCGAACGCAGGTCGATGCGGCCAACGGGCCGGGCGAGCTTTATCAGGCGCTGCGCGCCCACGCCGGCTTCCGCGACAAAGTGCGCGCCCGTGCCGCGGCGTTGCTGGGCCCCTCCGGCTTGCTGGGTGGGGGCCGGCCGGCCGAGCTTTACAGGAAACGCGCCGCGGAGATCGAGAGCGCCGTGTGGCTGGAGGCGGCGCGCTGGGGCGACAGCGCCCGCAGCCAGCCCTACACCCGCGACGACTGGCTCCGCGAGCGCGACTGGCTCCTGGACGGCTACTTTCCTCGGCGAGCGGCGATCGTCAGGTCTCAGCTTGCCAATTGAGGGCCGAGCGCCTCAGGACAGCTTCGGCTTGACGTGCCAAACGGCCTTCTTCCGCCCCTTCCGCGGCGGTGTCAGCAGAGAAGGGTCATCGAGGAGCGCTTGCAGCGCTTCACGCGGGTCGCCATCAGCAGCCTTGCGCATGTCTCCGCCTTCGTCGCGCGCGATCTCGATCAGCAAGCGGTCGCTGACCACCGAACGGGGGAAAAGTGCGGTCACATCTTGTTCGCTCACCCAGCCGTCCCGGTGTTTGATGAGCAGCCAGTCCTTGCCGGGAGGAGCACTTTTGGCGCCGGTACGGACCAACACCCACGAGCCCCGAAGCCTCTGCCCTTCGAGCGTGAACTTGAGATCGCCTTTGGCGAGGGCCGCGTCGACATCCTCCGATTCGGGGACCCAGAGGCCGTGGTCCCAGATCATTACGGTGCCCCCCCCGTATTCCCCCGCCGGAATGATGCCCTCGAAGGTGTTGTACTCCTTCGGGTGATCTTCCACCTGCCGGGCCATGCGCCTCACCTTGGGGTCGTAGCAGGGGCCTTTGGGCACGGCCCAGGACAGCATCACCCCATTCCACTCGAGCCGGAGATCGTAGTGGAGCAGCGTGGCGCGGTGCTTTTGCACCACGAAGGACAGCTTCTTTGGTCGGCGCGCCCGCACCGGTTTACCCTCGGGCTCGCGGGTGACGTCGAACTTCCGCTTGCGGCGGTACTCGTCGAGGGGCATGCCCCGAAAACCATAGCGGCTGGGCGGCCGGCGCCACCATCCGGAAACGCCGGTCCTGTTCACCGCTTCGCCCATCGAGCCGTAAACGGCCGTGGGGCCGCGGCCTGGTCCATCGACCAAGCGCGGCCCCAGGTTCCCTGCTCTGACTCAGCTGGACGAGCGCGCCCGTACCGACTCGATGGTTTTGCCCGAGCTTGGGTAGCTTTCGCCTACCGACACGTTCGTTTCGACGAGCCCCTTCTGCGAACCTGCCTTCCGGGCCTGGGTCTCGGCCTCTTGTACGAGCCCCACTTTGTGGGCAATGCCCCCCATGCGGCGCAGGCGCTCGACGCGGGCCTCGTGCCCCGCCGCTTCGGGCGAGGTCGTGGGCGTGGCCTTCACCACGCCCGCCTCCTCATCGACCAACCTCTGGTAGCGGGCCACCTCGCGTTGGGCACGCTCCACGAGGCCCGACTTGACGGCCGGGCTGCCCATGCGCCGGTACGTGGCCAGCTTGTCTTGCCACGTCCGCAGCGCCTCGGCCGGGCTTTGCGCCCCTGTGTAGGTCGCCGCTTCAACGGGGTAAGCGCGCTCCCGTACGTCGGTTTCGTTGACGTCGTCGGCAAAGGCCGACGAGGCCGGCAAGGAGAGGGAGAGAGCCAACACCGAACCCGAAATAACCTTGGATGCCTTCATGACACACGTATCCTTTCTGAACTGCTTGTCTTGCGTTCCGACAAGTCCCTGAACCGGTGCCCCCGGAAGCGAGCTGGGACGAAACCCACGCCCGGGGATCGAAGCGATCGGGCCGGTTCAGATCAGAAAGGACTGTTTGTGCAGGAGGATTGGGATCGGGGGAAAGCGGCGAGGCGGGCCTGCGAAGGCGGCCTCCGGCTGCGCCGTGGCGAGCAGCAGCGACGTCTCGAAAAACGGCGGGGGCGTCTTGTGGGCCTTTTGCCCTCGGGGGGCGCGCAAGCGCGCCGACGAGGACCGGCGGGTGAGCGCTTCGAGTTCGGCGCAGCACGACGACCCAAGCTCGGACCCCGCCTTCTCGCCGGATGACTTGGACGGCTTCGTGGGCTCTTCGGCCTCCTCGCCCGAGCCCTCCCGGGGACAGTTCGTGGGCCGGCTGGCCGCGGGCGCCACGCAGGACGCCAGGACGAGTGGCACCAACAGCAGCGCGGCCCACACTGTGCGGGGGGGCGCCGGGGTCGCTCGAGGGTCCTGACTGCCGTGGGCCATGTTCGTACCTCTATTTCTAGACACTCGACGTTTACCGTCAAGACATTTCGACGTTACATTCCGTGCGACAGACGGGCGTCTCGGCAACCGACACTCCCGTGCGCCCCACCTCGCAGGCGGTCACTCGATGCGGACCAGGGAGGTCTCCAGCCGGGCTTCCGCCGGATCGACGCTGACCACCAGGTAGTGCCGGCCGAGGCCGTCGAGCCGCTCGGGGATCGCGCCCCCGCCCCCCGTGACGAAGGCCGGAATGCCCCCGTTGCTGAAGGCGTAGTACGAGTGCACGTGCCCGTAGATCGTGAGGTCCACGCCGCCCGCGGCCAGCAACGAGATCAACTTCGCCGCCTCGAGGCGGCTCGCGAAGGCGCCGTTGCGCGCGCCCACCGGATCGAGCGGCGGGATGTGCATGAACACGAAGTGCAAGCGATCGCGGGCGTCCACGAGCCAGGTATCGAGCCAGCCGTAGACCTGGGGCGCCAGCGTGGCGCTGGCCGAATCGAGCAGCGTGAACTGCACGCCGTGAAACGCAAAACGGAAATTGCCGCGTCCGAAGTGCTCGTGAAACAAGGTGTCTCGTACGCCCAGCTCGTGATTGCCGAGCGTGGCGAAGATGGGGATGCCGAGACCCTGCATCTCCCGCTGAAAGCGCGTGAGCTCCGCTTCCGAGCCGCTCTCCGTCAGATCGCCGCTCATCACCACGAACCGGAGGGTCTCGTCCTGATTCATGCGGCGGTAAAGGTCCTGGACCCGGCCGATGGCTTCTTGCACGTCCGCGAACACCGCGAAGCGAAACGGGGTGGAGGCGTTGGCGTCCGGGGGGGCCAGCACCAGGCGCAAAGGTCCGGGCTGAAGGCCAAGGAGCTGGTAGCGCCGTTGCGTCGCGACGAGCGTGGGTTCGGGCACGAGGGCCAGGCCGGGCGGGCCCTCCGGGGCGCTCAGCACGGCATCGGGCAGGGCATTGTCGAACGTGAGGCTGAGCGTGGGGGTTCCGGGCGGGATCGTGAGGGTCAGGCCGAGCGACGGCGCCTGCCCCCACAACACGATGCGGTCGGGTGCCAGCAACCGGACAGCCGCCAGGCCTTCGTCGACGGCGATGGCAAGCCCCCCAGAGGCCGCCTGCCCCACCTCGGCGTCGCGACGCGCCCGCGCGTCAGCCACGTCGAGACAGCCCGTGAGCGCTCCCCCGGCAAGCAGGGCGACCCCGATCCCCCCCATACGCCCACGCGCGCTCATTGCAGCTCTCCCATTCTGTGAACCACGGCTAACCCCCAGACCCAGGCGGCGCCGGCCTGCACGTCGGCCACCAGGCCGAAGCGGGGCGACAGGAACGCCACCAGCTCCGCACCGAAATGTCCCAGCGCGCCGCTGCCCAGGCCGGGCGTTTTGAGACCGCCGGCGAACCCATCGTGACGGTGCTCGTAGAACAAGCGCAATGTGCCCCGGCGGCTCGGGTGATGGCCCAAAAACGCGCCGAACCCGAACCCGCCGATGAGCACACCCTGGGCCTCGGCCGCGTCCACCTGGGGGTACTGGTAGGCGCCGATGCCGAGACCGGCCGAGGCGTCGACGAAGGCGCCAGCGAGCGAAGGCGCGAGGGCCGCGAGGGCCACGCGCGACTCGACCCGCAGGTCGAGGCTGGACAGGTCGTACGCCGGATCGAACACGCGCGTCGAGGCCTCGCGGTGGCGGTGGTGGAAGAGGCCAAGCACCAGATCGACGGAGGTGCCGCGGGCGTCGGGACGATCCGCGCGCGGGCCCACCACACGAACGGCGGTGTCGAAGGCCACCCGCAGGGTCTCGCCCCCGGGAGCGACGAAGGCAGCCGGAGACAGCCGCCAACGCGCAAGCCGCAGGTCCAGCGCCGGCGTGAGGTAAAGGCGGCTCGACAAGGTGGGATCGTCCACGAAGCGAACGCCGGCAGAGAGCGAGAGCCACGGCAGCCGCGCCAGCGGGCGCCCGAAGCCCCCGGCCGGTGCCAGGATGCCGTACACGTCCGCCAGCCAGCTGGTGATGAACAAGCCCGCCCCGGCCATGGTGGTCAACGCAAACAGCTCGACGGTGTGCCGAGAGGCCCCCGAAAACGCCAGCCCCAAGACGCCGCCGACGAGGGCCCCGACGCCCACAGACTCGGCGACGAGAAGGCGGCGCGCCGTGCGGGAGTCGCCCGCCGCAAAGTGACCGGCGCCGTGCAAGAGCAGGCCGGGCACGAGCGCCGCGCCCGCGGGCACCACCCCGCGCCTGAGGGTGGGTGGGGGTGCGCCGGTGGTGCTGCCGGGTTCGGTGGCGGGCACGTCAGGCGCGGGCGGCGGGGCCGCGCGGGCTTCGGCGTCGACGAGAGAGCAGGCCAGCAGGCAACCGAACGCGAAGCGAAGCACGGCAGGAGCGTAGCAATCCCCCGCGGGGCGCAGAGGACGAGGGGTGCGGGCCCGAAGACGCAGGAACCGCACGCGCCGCCCGCGGTCCGGGGCGAGAGGGGTCGCCTGCTAGAGTGGCGGCCCGATGCCCCGGTCCCCTCGCCTCGCCGCGCCCGCGCTTCCCCGGCTCCCCTTCGCCTTCGGGGTGTGCCAGGTGGGGGCCGAGCCGGCCGTGAAAGCCGAGGTGGCGCGCCTCAAGCCGGGGTGGCGGTTTGCGTTTTCCCGCCCCGGATTGGTGACGTGGAAAACCGAGGCACCGATCTCCCCCGACGAGCCGCTCGACGCCGTGTTCGTGCGCCACCATGGCGCCTCGATCGGGCGCGCGGACAACGCGGAGCAAGTGGTGGCGCTGGTCGCCCCCGTGCTACAGGCCGCAGGCGTACCCGCCCGCCTGTCAGTCTTCGAGCGCGACCGGGCCAAACCGGGCGACGAAGCGCCTGGGGACAGCTACGGGCCTGCCGCCGAGGCCGTGCGCCGGTTGGTCGAAGCGGCGTTCCCGCCGGGAGCGCTCTTTGCGGAGACGCGGGCGCGGCCCGGGGACCTGGTGATCGACGTGGTGGTGGCAGGCGACGAGCCCTTTTTGGTGGGCCTTCACGTGCACGGCCCCACCCACGCGCCCTGGCCGGGGGGGCGGCCTTCGTTCACGTTGCCGCCGGAAGCGCCCTCGCGGGCCTGGCTGAAGCTCGAAGAGGGCCTGGCGTTTGGTCGCCTGCCCCTGCGCGCCGGGCAGGTGGCCTTGGAGGTCGGCAGCGCGCCGGGCGGCGCGAGCTGGGCGCTGCTCGGCCGGGGGCTCACCGTGGTGGGTGTGGATCCCGGGGACATGGACGAACGGGTGCTGCGCCACCCGGGCTTTACGCACCTGCGATCGACACTGGCGGAAGTGCGCCGCGAAAGCCTACCCCCGCGCATCGATTGGCTGCTGCTCGACGTGAACGTGGCGCCGCAGGTGGCGCTGCACCAGCTCCGGCGCCTCGTCAGCACCCTGCGGGGCACGCTCGCGGGCGCCCTTTTGACCTTGAAACTGAACGACTGGGGCATGGCCCGTGACGTGCCCGCGCTGCTCGCGCGGGTGCAAGGCATGGGCTTTTCCCGGGTGCGTGCCAAACAGCTCGCCCACAACCGGCAGGAGCTCTGCGTGGTGGCGCGCCCCTGACCAAAGGGGCGGCGTCAGCGCCCCGCCAGCGCCATCGTGTTGACCAGCGTGCCGATGGGCGCGATGCCGATACGCACCTCATCGCCCGGTGCGAGCGTGAAGTCATCCGGCGGCACGATGCCCGTGCCCGTCATCATGAGGCAGCCCACCGGGAAGGACATTTCGCTGAACAGGTAGCGCGCCAGTTCGTCGGGGCGGCGGCGCATCTGGGAGAGCGTGGTCTTGTCGGCATTCACCACCTGCCCGCCGCGCAGGATCTCGAGCGTGATCTCGGTCTCGGGAGCCAGCGGGCCGTCCGTAAGGTACCAAGCGGGCCCAACTGCAGCGCTGGCGTCCCACACCTTCGCCTGGGGCAAATAGAGCGGGTTTTCGCCCTCGATGTCGCGGGCGGAGAGATCGTTGCCCACGGTGTAGCCCACCACGGCCCCCGTGGCGTCGATGACCAGCGTCAGCTCGGGCTCGGGCACCATCCAGCGGCTGTCGCGGCGCAGATGCATGCGGGCGCCCGGCGCGGCCACCCGGCTTGGGTGGGCCTTGAAAAAGAGCTCGGGGCGATCGGCCTCGTACACGCGGTCGTAGAAGCTGCCGCCCCCCGAGGCTTCGGATTCCGCCATGCGCGCCACACGGCTGCGAAAGTACGTGACGCCCGCGGCCCAGACCTCTTGCGTGCCGAGGGGGGCCTCCAGGGTCCCGGGCGCTTCCACCACCTCACCTTGCGCGAAGGCCTGTTCTGCGCGGACCCGTGCCCCCGCGGACGAGAGCAAACCGTCGAGATGGAGGCCGGCGAGCGCGCGGTGCTGGTGACCATCGAAACCGACGAGGCCCGAGGGCGTGTTGAAGATGTGCATGGAAAGACTCCTGTGGCTTCCGAGGCCTCGGTTGCTACCATGTGCCCTGTCGATTGTCGACAATCCTGACCATGGCCGCCCGTCCCCTCTCCCGCAGCGCGCTTTTGCCGATTCCCCGGCAGACGCTGCGCACGCCCATCGCCGACCAGCTGCGGGCTTTCATCCTGGACGGCCGGATGGCCCCCGGAGAGCGCATCGTGGAGCTCGGCGTGGCGGCCCAGCTGGGCGTGAGCCGCGCCCCCTTGCGGGAGGCGCTGTGGCAGCTCGCCAAGGAGGGGCTGGTGCGCTTCGAGCCGAACCGGGGAGCGTTCGTGGCCGAGCTTTCGGCGGAGGACGTCACGCACATCTTCGAGATCCGGCAAGCACTCGAGACCCAGGCCGCCGTTCGCATCTTCGAGCGCCAGGACGAGGCCGCCTTCAGGGCGCTCGAACAGCGGTGCGCGGCGCTCGAAGCAGCCGGCACCCGGAAGGACATGCGGGCCTTTGCCGAAGCCGACGTGGCGTTCCACAAAACGCTGTGGCACCACGCGGGCAACCCGATCCTCGAAGAGGTGCTCTGCGGGGTGTCGGTGCGCTTCTTCGGCTACGGACTCATCCGGGATTTGCCCCGCGCCTCGGCCTACGCGTTCGACCAGGTGGTGGCCGAGCACCGCAAGATGCTCGCGCTCATGCGAGCGGGCCCGAAGGCGCGTATCGTGCGCGGCTTCGCCCATGCCCTGCGCGCCTTCCGCGATTACAGCCTGGAACGCTTCGCCAACGCTGCAACCCAGAAAAACGCTCTGAGATCCTCATGACGACCAACCGAAAAGCTCACTTCATTGCCGGCGTCCTGTCGGCCGACCCCCACGCGCCTACCTTCGAGGCCTTCGATCCCGCGACGAGGACCGCTTTGCCCTTCGTATATCCCGAAGCGACGGCGGCCGAGGTGGATCGGGCCGCCGCAGCGGCCGAGGCGGCCTTCGACCCCTTCCGCGCGCTGCCCGGCGAAAAACGGGGCGCCTTCCTCGAGGCCGTGGCCCAGCGCATCGAGGCGCTGGGGGCCGACCTCATCGAGACCGCCCACAAAGAAACGGGCTTGCCCGTGGCGCGCCTCGAGGGCGAGCGCGCCCGAACGCTCGGACAGCTGCGGATCTTTGCCGAGCTGGCCCGGACGCAGTCTTGGGTGGGCGCGCGCATCGACCGCGGCGACCCCGAACGCAAACCGCTGCCCCGCCCGGACGTGCGGAGCCACTTCGTGCCCGTGGGCCCGGTGGTGGTGTTCGGAGCCAGCAACTTCCCGCTGGCCATCTCGACCGCCGGCACCGACACCGTGTCGGCCCTGGCCGTGGGCTGCCCTGTGATCGTCAAGGCGCACCCGAGCCATCCGGGCACGAGCGACTTGCTTGCGACGGCGTTCGTGCAGGCCGCGCGCGACACCGGCATGCCGGCGGGCGTGTTCTCGATGTTGCACGGCCGCAGCGTGGAGCTCGGGCGGCGCCTGGTGGAACACCCAGCGGTGACGGCCGTGGCCTTTACGGGCTCGGCCAAGGCAGGGCGCGCGCTGTTCGATTTGGCGGCGGCGCGTCCCTGCCCGATCCCGGTTTACGCCGAGATGGGCAGCGTGAACCCCGTGTTCGTGCTGCCGGATGCGCTCGCGCAGCGCGGGCCCACGATCGCCTCGCAGTTCGTGCAGTCGCTCACGATGGGTGTGGGCCAGTTCTGTACGAACCCGGGGCTCGTGTTCGCGTGTGAAGGGCCCGCGCTCGCGGCCTTCGTCGACGCGCTCGCAAACCCCGTGGCGAGCTTTGCGCCGTCCACGATGCTGAACGCGGGCATCTGCCAGGCCTTCGAGGCGGGCGTGGCCAAGCTGGAAAGCACGGCCGGCGTGAAGCTGGTCACGCGCTCGCAAGCCGCAGCAGCGCCCGGGCAAGCCGGCGGCCACGTGTTCCAGGTGCCCTGGCGCGTCTTCAAGGCCACACCCCACCTGGCGCACGAGGTGTTCGGGCCGATCTCGGTGCTGGTCACCTGCGAGAGCGTGGAGGAGATGCTCGAAGCGGCCCGCGGGCTCGAGGGGCAATTGACGGCCACGATCCACACGACCGACGACGAACACGACCTGTTTTCGCGCTTGGCGTTCGCGCTCGAGCCGAAGGTGGGGCGGCTGGTGGTCAATGGCTTCCCCACCGGTATCGAGGTGTGCGCGGCCATGCATCACGGGGGGCCCTACCCGGCCACCACGCACGGGCACTTCACGTCCATCGGACACGCCGCCCTCTATCGCTTCGTACGGCCCGTGGCTTACCAGAATCATCCGCCTGCGTTGCTGCCGCCGTCCCTCCGCGACGATAACCCGCTTGGTCTCACCCGCGTCGTGAACGGGCGCTACGAAGCGCCCTAGGGCGTGCGGCCCCTCCGTGCGGCCCACGAACGGCACCGCACGAGGGCGCTCGAAGCCAGGCAGCGGGCCCTGCGGTGGTTTGCTAGACCGCAGGGCGGAGCACCGAGACCATGAGGCGTTTCTTCATTGCGCTGGGGTTCGTTCTGCTGGCAGGCGCGTGTGACGACGGAGGCACGTCCGCACCGGGGGACGCTTCGCCCTGGCCCGCGGACGCTCCGTGGGAGGACGCGGCCCTTTCCGGGGACGCGGCGGCGTTCGACGCGTGTCTTTCGTGTGGGGACGCCCCCGCCACGCCGATAGACGCGGCCAAAGACGGCGGAGGCGAGGGCTCTGCGGATGCAGGCCTCGACGCCGGACCGGGCGACCCCACGGACGCCGGACCGGGCGACGCACATCCGCCAGCACACGTGGATCTACGCTTCGAGAGGCAGTTCCCGATCAAGGCCTTCGCCAGCGGGCAGCGCTTCGTGGTGGTGCTGGAACGGCCTTTACATCTCACCACCGAGTACGGATGGCCGGCGCGCTCCGTGCGTTGGATCGAAGCGGACGGCCGTGTGGTGCGCAGCCGGGGCTCTTCGGGGCTGCGGTATCTCCTGGACGTGGCCGTACACCCTTCGGGGCAAACCACGCTGCTTTTCGCCTCGAACGAGGGGTTTTCGCTCGAGCGCACCGACGCCGAGGGCGCCCTGCTCGGCACCTTCGTCTTGAACGATCCCCGCGGTCGACACGGACCCGCCAGCGTTCCCCCCGCCAGATGGTCCCATCACGCGCTCGACGTACGACGTGGGTCGGATCGCCGCGGCGGGTGAACGTGTGGTTTTGGTCACGCGCACCGGGCGCCACGCGGTGCTTGCCTACGGGCTCACCTACGAAGGCGGTGACCGCTTCGGCCAGTCCTTTCGCACGCTGGTGGTTCCCCCGCTGGCGATGCCTGCGATCGGTCTCACCGGAGGCAGCTACGACACCTTCGGCCTCGTAGGTGCACAGTTCGCCGTTCACCTGGCGGTGGGGCCCGAGGGCTTGATCTACGTGGGGGTCCGCTACCCGGAGATCTCGCCGCGCTCGTTGGTGCGGGCGCACCAAAACACTTTCGGGGAGACGCTGGCGACCGACCCCGACGGCCTCGATTCGTATGTCACGCGCCTGTCCGCCGGGGGTGTGAGGCTGGGCACGAGCGTCGTCAAGATACCCGCCACGGGCGACGAGCTGGAACCGCACGACGAGCTCCAGAGTCTGCACGCCGTGCCAGGGGCGGTGTGGCTGGCGGGGCGAACGGAGCTGTGGAACCCGCAAGGCACGGGGCACGACGTGTTGTTGGCCCGCATCGACGGCGGCTCGGGGGCCGTGCAGAGCTGGCGCATCGACCTCGACCGGGGCGATATCGCCTTCGGGGTGGTTCCCCTCGACACCACGCGGTTCGTGATCGTGGGCGCGCAGGGCTATACGCAAAACCCGCAAGGGGCGAGCGTGTCGGAGGCGGCCACCGGCTTTGCTCGGGTGTGGTCGCCGACCGCAGGGCTCGGTGCGTCCCTCCCGGTGCCCTCTGGGCCGCGTCACAACCAAACCCGCTTGGCTCTCCCGCTCGCCGGGGGGCGGTTGCTGCTGGGCGGGATGATCGACGGGCCAGGCACCCATTCGGCTGACGGAGATATCGGCAAGCTGCGCGCTGACGGATACCTGGTGACAGGGCCGTAAGTGACGTTCACCCGGTTGACGCAGGTCGGCCTGTGCGTTGAGATGACCGCGTGACCCCTTCTTCCTGGCTCCCTGCGCTCGCCTTCGGGCTGTTCGGGCTCGCTTCGGCGTGCACCACCCATGCCTCGCCGCCCCCTTCGCCCCCCCAAGTGCCGCAGCCGACGGGCTTCGTGCGGGTCAGCCCGATCGACGACTTTCGGGGCCAGCCCGCGTTCCGCGTCGAAACGGGCACGCAGCCGGGGCCCCCTGCCCTCACGTACGTGTACCACCGGCTAGGGGCGGGGTTCGCCAGCCTCATCGACCGCGACGGCCACGACTGGATCAGCTGGAACGAAGGGGCGGGCCCAGAGGGCGCGTTTCGGGGCATCCCCAACCTGGGACTTGGCCGCTGTTGTCACCCCGGCTACGGCACCGACGGTGAGCTCGTCATGCAAAGCGAGCTTGCACGGGTGACGGCCGAGGAGGTGGTGATCCGATCCATCGGCGCGGGCTTCGAGCTCACCTGGACGATCACGCCCGACACAGCCACGCTGGCCGTGCTGCGTGCGGACAAGTCCTATTGGTTCCTCTACGAGGGCACGCCCGGTGGGCACATCGACGCGCAGGACACGCTGTGGTTGGCGGCGGCGCCCGCGCCGCTGCAGGTGGAACGAGACAAACACACCGCCGACCTGCCGGGGCCCGAGTGGGTTGCCTTCACCGACGGGCTCTCGACGCGTACGCTCGTGCTCGTGCACCACGAAGACGACGCCCACATGGACACGTATTTTCGCATGGGAGAGGGAACGGGGGGCATGACGGTGTGGGGCTTCGGACGCGAGCGGGGCGACGCGCTCATGACGGGCGTCAACCACATGACGCTGGGGCTGCGTGAGACGCGCGACCCATCGGCCCTGCGGGCGTGGGCCGAGCGCAGGGCCACGACGAACTGAGCCTGGGCTCCTGCGGGATGCGCCATTCAGCGTCCCTGCCCGTCTGACGATGAGGCAGAGAGATGGCGTGGTCTTCGCGAAGCCAGCTCGTGATCGCCCTTGGTCTTTGGGCTTCGATGACGATGGCCTGCGGCCGGCTTGGCTACGAGCAGGTCTCGAACACCGAGGTCGATGCGCCGGCCACGGCGCAGGCCGACGGCGGCCCGGACGACGGGGCCACGTCGGCAAACCCACGGGACGCATCCGGTACGGCGACGGACGCCCGCGATGCCGCGAGCGTCCTCCCCGATGCGTCCAGTGTCCCCCCCGATGCCGCGAGTGTGCCGCCCGACGCGCCCGGCGCGCCTCCTGATGCGCCCAGCGTGCCCCCCGACGCAGCCGTGATGGATCCTCCACCCGACGCGGGCCCTCCGCCCGCCACCGAAACCTGTGACGACGTCACGTCCGGAAGCCTCTCGGTGTGGCCCTTCGACGACTTCGCCAACGGCACGGTGCGAGACGTGGTGGGCGGGCGCAACGGCATCGCCCAGGGCAACTTGCAGTCGGTGGCGGGCGCCCCGGGCGCTTGCGGGGGCGCCCTTCGATGGCCCTCCACGGGATCGGCGCACGTCCTCGTTCCGCACGATCCGGCCTTCGCCCTGGCGTCGGGCGCCGTGGATTTCTGGGTGCTGCCGGGGCCTGCCGAAAGCACGCGGGGACTCGTGGTGCGCGACTTGCGAGGGACGGAAGAATCTGGACATTTCCTCGTGGCGCTCCTCGAGAGCAACGTGCTGGTGCTGCGCATTCAAGCCAATCAGGCGGGAACGGAGGACAACAACGTGGTGGTCCTGTGTTCCGAAGCACCTTTGCCCCGCGATACATGGAGCCATGTCGCCGTGAACTTCGGCCCGCCCCGCGCCGAGCTTTACATCAACGGGCGGCAGAACGATGGGCGCGACCCCAAGGTGAACGGGGGAGTCATCGGTGACATCACCTGCGGAACCAACTCTTCGTTGGGAATCGTGGGCAACGAAGAGCCCTGGATCTTTGGGGCCTCGAATCACCGCTCGTTGAGCGGCGTATCCGTGGATCTGCCCGCCAACGCTGTGACCTTGGGGCGCATCCGCTTGCGCGCGGAACGACTGACGTTTTGAGCCGGCCGGCGCCTGGACGCGGAAGCGCCGCTACACGAACGTGATCCAGATCCCGCGCTGAGGGACCGTCATGCGGGGAACGCAGCCCGGGAGGCCCCCCCCCGGGGCCCTGACTTGACTTCCGGGCCGTTGCTCCTTATGCCAGGAACACTTCTTCTGTTGCTGCGCGTTTTCGGACCCGTGCTGAATGCCGCGGGGGCTCGTCCCCGTCGGAAGCGTTGCAGCCCTCGACACCGGAGCCGATTGCATGACCAAGACCTACGAATGTCGCGATTTCTTGCGTCGCGATTTCTTGAAGACCACGGCCGCGGCGGGGGTAGCCGGCGCGGTGGCGCTGCGGAGCGCCTCGAGCTACGCCCGCATTCTCGGCGCCAACGATCGCGTCCGTGTGGGCGTGGTGGGGTTTGCCGACCGCGCCCGTGGCAGCTTGATCCCCGCGTTCCAGAGCCACGCCAAAGAGCTGAACATGGAGCTCGTCGCGGTCTCGGACATCTGGTCGCTTCGCCGCGCCGAGGCCGAGGGTCACTTCCAGGAGGCGTACGGACAGAAGGTCGTCACCACCCGCAACAACGAGGAGCTCTACGACCGTAAAGACGTGGACGCGGTGATCATCGCCACGGCCGACTTTCAGCATGCCATGCACTGCGTGGAGGCCGTGAAAGCGGGGCGCGACGTTTACGTGGAAAAGCCACTCGCCAACAAGCTGAAGGACGCCAAGGCCGTCTTGAGTGCGGTGGAGGCGTCGCAGCAAATCGTTCAGGTCGGCACCCAGCGCCGTAGCGGCACGAACTACATGGCCGCCAACGATTACATCCGCTCGGGCAAGTTTGGTGACATCGTGGCCGTGGAGATGAGCTGGAACGTCAACCAGCCCGGCCGGTGGCGCCGCCCCGAGTTGGTCGAGAAGCTCAAGGAGCAAGACACCGACTGGAAGCGCTACTTGATGCACATGCCCTTCGAGAAGTTCGACCCCCGCAAGCACCTCGAGTACCGGCTGTTCTGGCCCTACTCTTCCGGCATCCCCTGCCAGTGGATGGTTCACCAGATCGACACGGTCCACTGGTTCACGGGCTACGATCACCCCCGCAGCGTCGTGGCCAACGGCGGGATCTATTTGTGGAAAGACGGCCGTCGCAACTTCGACACGCTCACGGCCGTGTTCGACTACGGTCCGCTCGACGACAAAAACAAGGGATTCCAGGTCACGTACTCCTCCCGGCAAACGAACGCGGCGGGCGGGACGAAAGAGGTTTACTACTCCAACGGAGGTACACTCGACCTCGACAAAAACACGATCGATCCCGATGGCGGCCTGACCGCGGAGCACGCCAAGCCGATGGGTATGGAACCCAACATGTTGGCCAAGGGCAAGTTGCCCGAGATGAAGGTCACCACCGCTGCCAACACCGGCGCCGACGTGCTCACCAGCGCGCACGTGCGCAACTGGATGGAGTGCGTGCGTTCGCGGAAGCAGCCGAATGCCCCCATCCGCGCGGGCTACAACCACGCGCTGGCGGTGATCATGGTCAAGGCAGCGATCGATACCGGCAAGCGCGTCACCTTCGACGACCGCAAGCAGACCCTGCGCCTCGGGTGAGCCTCACCGGGCCCCGGGCGGGCCTTGCGCGTCGGCGGCGCGCAAGGCCTCCTGGAGGCCTCAGCCTCGTTCCACCCACACCGCCACCTCGCCCTCGTCGTCCACGTGCGCCGTGACGTCCATGGGGTGACAGCACACGTCGCAGTCCTGAACGAAGCTCTGTGTGCCCGTGCTCTCGGGCTCGACGTCGATCATCACCTCGGTGGGCTCGCCGCAGAAGGGGCAGGTTACGGTTTCGTTCATCAGGGGCCTCGCTGACCAGCATAGCCCAGGACCCAGGGGACGTGCGTGTGGGGCGGGTGCGGGCCGTGTGCCGCGCGCTCGCAGAAGTGAAGCCGCAGCCGCTGCGGCCAGGCGCCCCCCTTCGCGCAGGGTTCGCGCGATTTAGGGGCAAATCGGGGCGTTTCGAGGTGGCCCGCTCGTTGCACCAGGGGCCCGCACGAGCGTGCGACCCCTTACCCTATTACTCTCCGCCTTGAGCGCCTTCTCATCGATGGCCGCGACGGGCACAGGACATGCGGCGGAAACGCCGGAGCCCGCGGCCCTGAAGTTCGCCGAGACCTGCGCCACCTGCCACACCATCGGCGGTGGGCGCAAGGTGGGCCCGGATCTGCTGGGTGTCACCAACCGGCGCGACAAAGCCTGGTTCACCGCGTTCGTGAAGAACCCGAGCGCCGTCATCGACAGCGGCGATCCCGTGGCCACGGGGCTCCTCAAGGAGTACGGCATTCGCATGCCCGAGCTTGGCCTGCAGGACGCAGACGTTGACGGCCTGTGGGGCTACTTGACGGCCTGTACCGCCAAGGGGGGCTGCCAACCCGTTGCGCTCGGCCCGAAGTGGGGCACCGACGGCAGCCCCGAGGAGATCGCCACCGGCCGGGCGTTGTTTTTCGGCGAGAGCCGCTTCCAAAAGGGCGGCGCCCCCTGCTTCGTTTGCCACAACGTGCGCAGCGCGGGCCTGATGGGCGGCGGGAGCTTGGGGCCCGACCTCACGTTCGCCTATGCCCGCCTGGGCGAGCGCGCGCTCGACCCGCTGCTGGCCGACATGAGCCCGCCCGTGATGAACGCCGTGTACGCGCAAACGCCGCTCACCGAGGACGAGCGTTATGCGCTCAAGGCGTACTTCGCCGACCTGTCCCGCAATGGCACGCCCCCCAAGGAGCAGGGCGAGTTCTTCTGGTTGGGCCTCGAAGGCATGGCGCTCGCGCTCGGCGGCTTCGTCATCGTCTGGGGCCGAGCCCGGTCGAAAGACGGTCGCGGTGGAAAGCCCGGCCCTGCCCCGCGTTCCGAGGATTCCCCGTCATGAACACCCCGTCCATCGCCGCCGTGGCTTTCACGTACATGCCGTACATGGCCGTCTTCGGCTTCCTCGCCGCCTGGATGTACCGTTGGGGCATCCTGCGCAACGATCGCGGACCCCGGGTGGGCGGCATTTCGGCCGCCTCCGAGGGCGCGCTTCTGATTGGCTTTTCCACCCTGGTGGTGGGTCATGTGACCACGGCGCTCGCCCCCGGGGCCATGCGCGCGCTCATGGGTGATCTCGAGCGGGTGGCCGTGATCGAAACCGTGGGCCTCGTGGGCGCGATGCTGTTTTCCTGGGGCGTGGGCGCACGGCTGCGCCAGCGCTGGGCGGCGCTGCGGGCCGGGGTGCCGCAGCAGGAAACGCGGGTGCTGGTGCTTGCGCTGCTCCTGCTTTCGAGCCTGCTCGGAATCTACCTCACGGTTCGTTACCGCTGGATCACCGCCTGGTACGCCTACGTTTCGGTGCCGTACGTGCGCTCGCTCTTCGTCATGGAGCCGCAGCCGGCCTCGATCGTGGCAAGTCCTTTCGCCGTTCAGCTTCACGTGCTGGTGTTCATGGCGCTCGTGGCCAGCTGGCCTATGGCAGGACTCGACTGGGAAGAGCTTTTTCCCGTGAAAGGCGTGGCCCGGCGGATCGCCGAGGCCGCGCCGGCCGCGCCCGGGGAGGCTGCCCGATGAATCGTTCGACATGGCTGGCCGTCATGCTGGTCGCCAGCGGGTGCGAGATCGCAGGGCCCCTCAACACACAGAAGGGCTACATGCCCGAGCAGCCCGTCGCCTACTCGCACGCGCTGCACGCGGGGCTTTACGAGCTCGACTGCCAGTACTGCCACAGCGGCGCCGAACGCAGCCGCCACGCCGGCGTGCCGTCCTCGTCGGTGTGCATGAATTGCCACTCGCAGGTGCGCACCGACGCTCCGGAGATCCAGAAGCTGCAGCGCTTCGTGGAAAGCGACACCCCCATCCCCTGGGTCAAGGTGCACCGCCTGCCTGACTTTGCGTACTTCAACCACGCAAGCCACATGTCCGCGGGCCTCGCCTGCCAGCGTTGCCACGGCCCCGTGGAGACGATGGTGCGCGTGGAACAGAAAGAGACCATGAGCATGGGCTGGTGCCTGGATTGCCATCGCGAGATGCGTGCCCAGCGCCCGGCCGCGCCCACGCCGCTCGCCACCTTGCCGCTCGAACGCTTCGCCACCCCCGATGCGATCGTGAGCCGCACGCTCGAACCACCCACTGACTGCTCGGCCTGCCACCGCTAGCGCACAAGACACCATGTCGACCTCTTCTCCTCCTTCCAACGCCCCCCCCTGGTGGCAATCGCTGGCCGAACGGCAAGACCCTGAAGGCGTGCGCGCCGAGGCTCACGCGGAGTTTCCGCAAAGCCTGCCCGTCAACCCCGGAGCGGGGCCCAAAAAGAGCCTTCCCATCGTGGGCCAGGCCAGCGAGCCCCCGCGGCGTGACTTCTTCAAGATGATGGGGCTGTCGGCCACGGCGGCGCTCGCCGCGTGCAAGCGGGCCCCCAAGCAGAACATCCTGCCCTACACTCAAAAGCCGGACGCGCTCATCCCGGGCGTGTCGTCGTGGTACGCATCGACCTGCCAGGCGTGCCCCGCCCGCTGTGGCCTGCTCGTGAAGACCCGCGATGGGCGTCCCATCAAGATCGAGGGCAACCCCCAGCACCCCGTTTCGCAAGGGGCTGTCTGCACCATCGGGCAGGCCTCGCTGCTCGGGCTCTACGATGCCGATCGCGCGCGCACCCCGAGCCGCGGCGGCCAGCCCGTCGCGTGGAGCGCCGTGGACGAGTTGGTCAAGGGCGCCCTCGCTCGGGCCACCGCTGCAGAGACCTCCATCTACCTCGTGGTGCCGTTTGGCCTGGGGCCGAGCGAAGAGGCCGCGCTCACGGCGCTCGCCGCGCGCCATCCGCGTGCCAAGCGCGTACGCTTTGATGCCCTGGGCGACCGGCGGGCCCTTGCCGAGGCCCATCAGCTGGTGCACGGGCAGGCGCTGATCCCTGACTACCGTCTCGACCAAGCCCGCATGCTGGTGTCCTTCGGCGCTGATTTCCTCGGCACCTGGCTCAACCCTGCGGCGTTCAGCCGTCAATGGGCGGCGGCGCGCGACCTGGCCCGACCCCGGGAGGTGCTGCACCACGTGCAGATCGAAGCCATGCTCAGCCTCTCGGGCGGCGCGGCTGACGTGCGCCACCCCGTCCCGCCCTCCGCCCTGCGCCCTACCCTCGCAGCACTGGTGCACGCGCTGGCCGAAGGGCGCAGCGACGCCGTGGCGCAAGCCGCAAAGGCCGCTGCGGCCAAGGTGGGTGGAGCCAGCGCGCTCGACGGCGCGCCGCTCGCAAAACTGGCGCACGACCTGCGTGCCGCGGGCGACCGTGGCCTGGTGTTGGCCGGTCAGGGGGGCCTCACCCTGCAGGTGCTGGCCGCGCTCGCCAACGCGCTCCTCGGCAACGGCGCCACCACGGCCCGAATCGATCAAGGTGTGCCCGCGGCGAGCGATCTCGACTGGACGAGCTTCCTGAGCGAGCTCGGCGCGGCCCCCGCGGGGGCGGTGGTGTTCCTGGGGACCAACCCGGTGATGGCCGACCGACGCCTGCGCGCGGGACTCGCCAAGGCAGCGTTCAGCCTTTCCACCTCTTCCCACCTCGACGAGACCGCCGCGCTTTGCCACGTACATGCGCCCGAAGGCCACCCCTTCGAGGGCTGGAGCGACAGCCTCACACGGCAAGGCGTGTTCGCGGTGAATCAGCCCACGGTGGCGCCGCTCTTCGACACCCGCAGCCGGCTCTCGAGCTTGCTGGCCTGGGCGGACGACGCCCGCGACGATCATGCCTTCGTGGGTGAAGAGTGGAGGGCCGTGCTGGGCGAGGCCCTGGGTGACGGCGACTTCGCCGCCTTGTGGAATGCGCGTCTGCGGGACGGCGTGTTCGTGCGAGAAGCCCCGGAGGGCCTTACCCTGGCACTGGGCGCGCCAGAGGCCATCGCGGCGGCCGTGGAGCCCGCCGAGGCGCCCGCGCAAGGGCTCGAGCTGGCGCTTTACGCATCGGTGGGCTTGGGCGACGGCAGCGCGGCCAACAACGGGTGGCTGCAGGAGCTGCCCGATCCCATCACCAAGATGACCTGGGGCAACGCCGCCGCGCTCGGGCCCGCCCTGGCCGCGCAACTCGGGGTCAAAGACGGTGACCTCGTGCAGGTGAGCGGCGAGGTCAGCGTGACGCTGCCCGTGCTCGTCCAGGCGGGCGTGGCCCCGCGAACGGTCGCGTTGGCGGTGGGCCACGGGCGGACCCGCGGCGGCCGACACGCGGCAGGACACGGCGTGGACGTGTGGCCTTTGGCCGTGCACGGCGGCCGTTTTGCACTGGGGGGGCAAGCGATCAAGGTGACACGCACGGGGGGCGCGACAGATCTCTACTTGTCTCAGATCCACAACTCGCAGGAAGGCCGCGCGCTCGTGCGCCAGGCCACGTTGGAAGAGTACCTGCACAACCCCGCGCACGCCGGACACCCCGAGGAACATGCCCTTCCCGGCAAGGGCCTTTGGTCGAAGCACCCGTATGAAGGTCACCGCTGGGCGCTGGCCATCGATCTCGACAAATGCACGGGCTGCGGCGCCTGCGTGGTGTCCTGCCAATCCGAAAACAACATCCCCATGGTGGGCCCCGTGGAAGTGGGTCTGCGTCGCGAGATGCACTGGCTGCGCATCGACCGCTACTACGGCGGCGCTCCCGAAAACCCCGAGGTGCTGCACCAGCCGATGATGTGCCAGCACTGCGAAAACGCCCCCTGCGAGACGGTGTGTCCCGTGCTCGCCACGGTGCATTCGGCCGAAGGTCTGAACCAACAGATCTACAACCGTTGTGTGGGCACACGCTATTGCGCCAACAATTGCCCCACCAAGGTCCGGCGCTTCAACTGGTTCGACTACCCGCACGACGAGCCGCTCGAGCGCATGGTGCTCAACCCCGACGTGGTGGTGCGCAGCCGCGGCGTGATGGAGAAATGCTCGATGTGTGTTCACCGCATCGAGGAGTCGCGGGCCCAAACCAAGCGCGAGGGCCGCACGCTCGCCGAGGGCGACGTCAAAACGGCCTGCCAGCAAAGCTGCCCGGGCAACGCCATCGTCTTCGGCGACATCAACGACCCCCAAAGCGCCGTATCCCAGGCTGCGCAAAACCCGCGCGCCTATCAGATCCTGACCGACCTCAACATCGGACCCTCGGTGTCCTATCTGGTCCGCATCAAGAACACCCGCCATGGCTGACCATCAATCCTCCCTGCGTGAACCCCTGGTCTCCGCGCCCCGCACGCTTGGCCAGATCACCGATGACGTCATGCGCCCCATGCACGCGCGCCCCACGTGGAAGTGGTGGGCCGCGTTCGCGGTGGCGGTGTCGCTGCTCACCTTGGGCGTCAGCACCGTGGCCTATCAGATCCTGACCGGCATCGGCACCTGGGGGCTCAACCGCACGGTGGGGTGGGCGTTCGACATCACGAACTTCGTGTTCTGGGTGGGCATCGGCCACGCCGGCACATTGATCTCGGCCATTTTGTTCTTGTTTCGCCAAAAGTGGCGCACCAGCATCAACCGGTCGGCCGAGGCCATGACGTTGTTCGCCGTCATGTGCGCGGGCGTCTTCCCGATCATCCACATGGGCCGCCCCTGGGTGGGGTTTTGGGCCATTCCTTACCCCAACGACCGGGGACCGCTGTGGGTCAACTTCCGCTCGCCCCTGCTTTGGGATGTGTTCGCGATCAGCACCTACTTCACGGTGTCGGCCGTGTTCTGGTACGTGGGCTTGGTGCCCGATCTGGCCACGGTACGCGATCGGCTGAAAAGCGGCCTCAAAAAGGCGCTCTTTTCGGTGTTGTCGCTCGGCTGGAACGGCTCCAGCCGCACCTGGGCCCGCTATGAGGTGCTCTATCTTCTGCTCGCGGGCTTGGCCACGCCGCTCGTGCTCTCGGTGCACACCATCGTCTCGATGGACTTCGCCACCAGCGTGATTCCGGGCTGGCACACCACGATTTTCCCGCCCTACTTCGTCGCCGGCGCCGTGTTCAGCGGCTTTGCAATGGTGCTGACCCTGCTCATCATCGCCCGCGTGGTGATGGGCTTCGAGCACCTCATCACCATTCGCCATCTGGAGAACATGGCGAAGGTCATCATCGTCACGGGCAGCCTGGTGGGCCTGGCCTACGGCACCGAGTTTTTCGTGGCCTGGTATTCGGGCAGCGCCTTCGAGCGGTTCGCCTTCATCAACCGGGCCTTCGGTCCCTTCGCGTGGTCGTACTGGATCATGGTGTCGTGCAACGTGATCTCGCCCCAGCTTCTGTGGTTCAAGCGCCTGCGCACCTCTCCGCTGGCGCTGTTTGCGCTCTCGCTCGTGGTGAACGTAGGCATGTGGTTCGAGCGTTTCGTCATCATCGTGACCTCGCTTCACCGGGATTTTTTGCCCTCGAGCTGGGCCATGTATGCCCCCACGAAGATCGAAGTCTTCACGATGCTGGGCAGCTTCGGGCTCTTCTTCACGCTCTTTTTGCTCTTCGTGCGGGTGTTGCCCGTCATCTCGATAGGTGAGGTCAAGGCCGTGCTCTCGTTTGGGCGAAAGGGTCACAAGCCCACGCACGAGCCCCTCACCGCCCCGGCCCCCGTCCCGGCGGATCGCCCCGACGTGGTGCCCGCGCCCATTCCCCTCTCCGGAGCGACCACCCCATGACTTTTGCCATCGGTTACTTCGACGACGAAGCCCAGGTGCTCACGGCCACGCGTAAGGCCCGTGAATCCGGCTTTTCCGTGAGCGACGTGTTCTCGCCCTACGCCATCCACGGCATCGAAGACGCCATGGGCCTGCGCCCCTCGCGTTTGCCCTGGGTGTGCTTCGCGGCCGGCATGACGGGCGCCACGCTGGCCATGGGCTTTCAGCTGTGGACCTCCGTGTCCAGCTGGGCGCTCAACGTGGGCGGCAAGCCCTTCGCCAGCGTGCCCGCGTTTATTCCCGTCACCTTCGAGCTGACCGTGTTATCGGCCGCCCTCACGAGCGCTTTTGCACTGTTTGCGCGCGCCAAGCTGTTTCCGGGAAAGAAGGTCAAGGTCCTTCCGCGGGTCACCGACGATCGGTTCGCCCTCGTCTTGGAAGAGCGTGACGGCGCGGCGGCGAGCTTCCTGCAAAGCGCCGGGGCGCTTGAGGTTGCGGCCGAGACCCCGCAAGGAGACGCGCCATGAGCCACAAGCGCACGTGCGCCTCGATCGCGACCTTGGGACTGGCCCTACTGGGCGGCTGCGACCGCGACCCTGCCGAGCCGAACCGCGAGTACATGCCCGACATGGTGAGCTCGATGGCCTTCGAGTCGTTCTCGCCCAACCCCCTCACGAAAGACGGGCGCACGATGATGGCCCCGCCCAAGGGCACGGTGTCCCGCACGCAGGAGCTCTACGCCTATGGCCCGGGTCCCGAAGAGGCGGCACGCGCGGCGCGAGAGCTCGAAAACCCCGTGCCCGAGACCGAGCTCGTCCACGAGCGGGGGCAGATCGCCTTTGCGCGCTGGTGCAGCCCCTGCCACGGCCTCACGGGCCAGGGTGACGGGCCGGTGACCCGGCTCTTCCCCCGCCCCCCCTCCTTGCTGGCGCCCCACGCACAAGACTTGGCCGACGGGCAGATCTTTCACGTCGTCAGCTGGGGCCAAGGGCTGATGCGCGGCTACGCCCAGCAGATCGAGCCTCGTGACCGCTGGATGATTCTGCATCACATTCGCAAGATGCAGTACGACGCGCAGGTGCAGGCGGCGCAAGCAGCCGCCGCCGCACAACCTGCCGCGCCCCCGCCCGAAAGCCCCGTCCCTCCCGAAGCCTCGCCGGAGCCCAAGCCATGACCGCCCTTGCCCGCTTGCAGAAACTCTCGCTCTCCGCCGCCATCGCGGCCCTGGGTGTTCTGGGTCTCGGCTGCGTGATGACACCCGCCCGCGGCTTCACAGCCTTGCTGACGGGAAGCCTCTTCGTGCTGGGCCTCTCCGTGGGAGGGCTGGTGCTGTGGTCCTTGCACACCGTAGCCAACGCGGGGTGGCACGTGGTGATCAAGCGCGTGTGGGAGGGCTTCGCAGCGGCGCTGCTGGTGGGAGCCGCCCTGTTGCTCGTGGCGGTGGGCCCGGGCATGCAGGTGCTTTACGAGTGGGCACGCCCCGAGGCGGCGCACGATCATCTGCTGCACCTCAAGGCGGCCTACTTGAACGCGCCCTTCTTCTTCGCACGCCTGGCCGTGATCCTGGGCCTGTGGTTTTTGTTCGCGGTGAAGATCCGCCGGCTGTCGCTGGCCCAGGACGCAGCCACCTCCGAAGCGCAAGCCGTTGCGTATACCCGCAAGGCCGTGGGCCACGCGGCGGTGTTTCTGGTGGTGGGGGCCATCACGATCTGCGTGGCGGCGTTCGACTGGCTGATGAGCCTCGAGGCCCATTGGTTCAGCACGATCTTTGGGCTCTACAACATCGCCGGCATCCTGGCGTCGACGGTTACCGCCACCATCGTCGCCGCAGTGCTGCTCAAGCAGGCGGGCCTTTTGCCCCAGCTCACCGACAAGCACTTGCACGACCTGGGCAAGCTGATGTTCGGCTTCTCCACGTTCTGGGCTTACATGTGGATCTCGCAGTTTTTGCTGATCTGGTACTCGAACCTGCCCGAGGAGACGCAGTACTTCGAGGCACGATGGCTCGGGGGGTGGATGCCGCTTTTCATTCTGGTTCCCCTGCTCAACTGGGTGGTGCCCTTCTTCTCGCTGCTGCCCCGCAAGGCCAAGCACAGCCCCCGTCACCTGCTCATCGTGGGGGGGGTGCTGCTGCTCGGCCGGTGGCTCGACCTGTGGCTCATGGCCGCCCCCAGCAACCTGCCCGAACGGCCGATGTTCGGCGTGTTCGAGCTGGCGGGCATCGTGGGGCCCGTGGCGTTGTTCGTATTCGCCGTAAGCCGCACCTTTGGTCGCGTGCCTCTGCTGGCAGCCCGAGATCCCTATCTGGTGGAAAGCTTGCATCACCATGGGTAAAGACACGCCGGAAGCGGGCCCGGAGGGCTCCGCCGACTTCGACGCCTCCTTGGACCCCGAGGCGTCCGCAGGCTTCGACGGCGCCGTGCACTACCCCCGCGAGAGAGCGGGATGCGCCTTCAGGCTCAACCCTTACACGCGCGGCGGCCCCGGAGGGGTCATCCGGGTGATCCACTACACGCGCGAGACCCCACGAAGCGGCAAGGACACCGGCGCCCAGCTTCCCGCGGATCCTGTCGTGGCGTTCGGCTCCGACGAGCTGTGAGGGGCGCGCCGATCCAAGCGCCGGCCCGAACGGAATGATTTGGCCTTCGCGTTCTGCCTGACTCACACGGAAAACTTGTAGGGTTCGGGAAGAACATGGATCACGACCCGATTGCCGCCCGATTTGAGGGTGTAGGCAATCACTTCCTCGAGCTGGGAGACGTACACCCAGTGTTCCTCCACGTTCACGCTCTCTTCCCGGTCGGTATCCCGCTCGTCGGTCATGGCGCCCCCCTCCGCAGCGCCTTTTGCCTTACGAAGCGTGCGGTGACACTGGGCCCGTCGTGTACGAAACGCATCCGGTGCGCACCGCCATCCTCGATCCAGCCGATCAAGATGCTCTCGGCAGTCCTGTCGTCACAACCAGCCTCCGAGAACGACCAGTTCCCGTCCTCCCTTCTGAAGGTGCCGAAGCTGGACCCTGACGGGCCTCTGCAGCTGTAATCGCCCGCGTCGCTGGTCTTCGCCACGAACCGGTACCAATGGTTCTCGTCAGTCGGGTCTACCCATCGGCCGTCGAGCTGGCGTGCCGTGTGCTGCCTCGCCAGGACGTAAGGCGCGATCATCGCGAGGTCATCGATTCGGGCCATCGTCACCTCGATGGCCCGCACCAAGCCCTCTTCCGCAGCGAGGCTGCCTCCGGAAAAACTTTCCTCCCGTAGGCGTCGTTCGGCGTCGCGGTGTTTGATCCACTGGCGCTGCGCGTCCCGGAGCGCCGTCAACTCCGGGTTGGGTCCGGTGGGCGGCGGTTGCGTGAGATGTGTGGTGACGAGCTTGTACACCCGGTTGAGTTCCTGGTCGACCAACTGGAAAACGGAAGACATGCACGCTCCGCGGTCGGGCGTGGCAACAGAGTCCTGGCAGAGTCGCTCGCTCAACTCAGTCACGGTCTCTCGGTACGGATCCCACGAGGGCGCCGCGGCAACCGTAGGCGCCAAGGCCAAAACGGAAACAACAGGAACGAGGACCATCTTCATGATGTGTGAGTTTCCCTGGGAAGAGAGGCTGCAAAGTTCAGCAATGACCGGCGCCAGGCCCGACGCTCCTGACGTCCGGCTGTCGGAACTTCGTTGGCCGCAAGCTGCCAGGCACGTTGGCGAATATGGCCCGTCATGTTCCACTCTTTCATATTTCCCGTTCCCGCGTTGTACGCCATGTCGACAAGGGCTCGCCGGACGCACAGGGGGAAGCTGTCGAACGCCTGCTCACCGTAGATCTTCTTCAGCTCTGGCACGAATCGCTGGTCGACAAGCTCTTTGGCCAGGGAGATGATCGCGTCCTTCGTGAGGACGAGGTTGGTTCGGTCGGCATAGCCACGGGCCGTGGCATGTCTTGGCTCCTGCATGACCCTTTCAAAGGCTGCCCGCTTCTCTGCTGCGCTCGCAGGAACGCCATTCACCTTATCAACGAGTGGGAGCTTCACGACAGCGTCCAGGTCATCGACTTTCAGGCCACAGCCGACAGTGACGTACCCTTGCTTGGCGCTATCCCGGTACATGTACGCATATTCCCCTTCCCATGCGCGGAGATCCCCGTACGCAATATCGGCGGTCAAGGGCCCATAGGGGTCGCCGCCGAGGTCTGCCGGTTCGGCGAGTACGTTGACCGGCGCCGCAGGAGGCCGCTTGCCTCGCATGGCCAACGGAGCCTCCTCAGAGGCGATCCACGGGGCAGAGGAGGACCACGTTGGCGCACCACCTTCCCAGAGGGCAAACGTCTCGTCGTTATGCGCGAGGTAGGGGGCGATCGCACCACGAACACCTGCCGTGCGCTCAGCTGCCGGAAACGAGAGAATGGCGTAAACGGGCCGATCGTTCGTGTCTGCGGGGGGCGCCTGAAAGTGCCCGATTCCAAGCGCAGCCGAAAACGATCCGTCATCCGCGAGCGTCACTTCGACCTTTTCGAGCTTGGGAGCTTCAGGCGCCTTCGGTGGCAAAACCGTTGCGGTGAAGGCGTCGACCAAGGCTATCGTAAGCCTCAGATCGGCTTCGGGGGTGACGCGCAGAATCTTGCCCGATGCACGATAGGTGCCGAGCCAGCCGGGGGAGTAGGTCACGCGGAAGTCGGTAAGCAGAGGCTGCTGCACCCTGACGACCGTTCGACCGGAAAGAAGCACCCGCGGCTTCGTGCCCTGTAAGGCAACGAGACGGCACCCCAAGTCATACGTTCCGTTTTCGGGCTTGAGAGCGGAAAAGCTGTGGTGACTGATGCCCGTAAAGCCCATGCTCCATGCCACCGAGGTTGGCCGCTTACCCGCTTTCCAAGGCAGCGTCAGGATTGCTTTGCCCTCCGCATCCAGGATCTCCACGGCGAGATCCACCTGGTCGAGTACGGGTGACGTGGCCACGGCGATGCTCGCGTGGGTACCGAATAGAGTCGCTTTTGCGCTGGCCGCGCCCACGAGACCAATGCCAGCAGACTGCGCGCCGTTTTCGTCCTGCCAACGGATCGCGACCGAGGCGTCCACGCGAAAGGGGAGCGATCGAGCGAGCCTGACCTGCCCAAGATGGGGCTGAGCAAACGTCAGCTGTGCATTGAGCTCGCCATGGCCCGCAAGGCCCGCCTCGACGATGTCCAAAACAGGAGGGCGACCTTCCACCTCGACATGGAGCCGACCGTCTTTGGCAATGACCACCTCCGTGAGTCCAGCTACGAGAACAGACAGCTCGGCGCCGTCTGCCTGGCGTCGGACCAACCAGGACAAAGTGCAAGGTAGCCTGCAGGCTGCGACGCGCTCGCACGAGCCTGTCATTGGAAACTCCAACCGCAGCTTCTGGGGGTTTGCGATTGACTGTACGACTTTTGAGGGAGGGGTATCGAGTGCGAAGTTCGGTCTTGGCATGACGTTGACGGCGAACTTCGCCTGAACGCCTGCACGGAGGATGACCGTCTCCGCCCGCTTTTCCGCCGCCAGCTGCTCGAGCTGCGCCTGGGCGCGGGCAGCCTCCTCTCTCTGGCGCCGGGCCTCAGCTTTGGCTGCAGCCTTTTCTTCTAGAGAAGGCTTCATCCCGTTGGCCTTTCTCCGACCGGAGGCTGTTTCAGATGCGTTGGACATCGTTAGCCATCAGAGATGAACATCACTTCTTGGTGTCCGCGTAGGTCTTTCCGTTCCAGCGCATGACCTTGTGGGGGGTATCCGCGTCGGCTTGCGTGAAGGTCAGTTCAGGGATGCCGTCGCTGTCGATGTCTGTAACCGACAGAAGCTCCGTGTCCGGCCCGCCGTCGTGCCCCCACTCTAGCTTGTGGACCCGCTTTTTCTTCTTGAGGGCCCAGGTCCGGACGTCCAGCTGGGTGCCCCCTTCCTCTTCCGAGTACGCGTGTTGAATCACGATGGCGTCGTTTCCGATCGGGTGCAGGCAGGTCGTCACCTCGCTGCTGCAGTCGACGGTGATGCTGTCGCTAAACAGCTTCTTCTCTCCGTCGCATCCCAGCGCCACGACCGTCTTGGTTACCTTGCCGTTCTTGCATGTGCCGTTCTGCCCGAAGAAAAGCGCGCCGGCGGTCTCGACCATCCAGTCAGAGGCGAAGTACACTTTTTCGTTTCGGATTGTCATCACCACTTTGCAGCCGAACGACGTCTGCGGTGACCAGAGGGGACTTTGGAGCGGCCTGAGATGGGCAGGCTGCTGTGCATCCCACACCTGTTGTTTCGCAGCTAGAGCTTCCTCCTCTGTCGCGAAGTGGCCAACTGCTCGTTTGACATGCCGCCAAAAGTTACGGGGAACGAAATGGTCACGGACCAAGTCATAGACTGCCAATGGTCGTCTTGGATCGTACGGGTTGATGGGTTGGTGAGGCTCGTCCTTGTCGAACGAGTTCATCGTGGTGTTTGTTCCCGGAACCAGCTCTCGGCCATCGCCCATGTCGAAGTACCAGTGGCGCCTCGGCCACGTCGAATCGCACAGGCTCTGTGCGGGCGCTTCAGCACCCAGGATGCGGCTTGGCGTGAGCGGGAACAGCAATGCGGTCAGAGCAGCTAGGATACGGAATGTGCTTTTCATCTGCTTACCTCATGGTCCCGACGTTCTTGAGATCGACGATGACTGAATGGCGCTGGCTTGTGAGTGGAGCCTCCAGCGGGAGTCCCCAGCTGAAGCGGTAGCGTCGGTTGCGGTCAAGCGAGGCCAGCGCAACCTTTGCCACGAAAAGACCCTTCTCGCCAAGAACATAGTTCTTCTGTTTATCAACTGGCGCCATCACTGAGACGGCCGCGTCGACCCAGAGTCCGCTCGAATCCTCCACGCAAGCGATGACTTCGACACGATGACCTCTTGGTGTGGCTGTCGCAACTCCGCGAAGGATCAGCCACTTTCCCGCGACCTCGTAAGCCCACGATTCGAGTCTCGGTTCCAGTTTCATTGACGTCTGCTTGCTGGGAGGCATGGCTGCTAGCCCGCCTTTCGCAGATACCTCAGCGGTGACATAGAAGGTTTCGCCGGGTGACACGTTGAGAGCGTGCTTGTCCTGGAGCTTTGTGGAAATCGGCCACTCATGGAGCAGACGGTTCTTCATGAGGCTTCCACCTGTCACCTCTCTGCCGCTGAGCTCAAGTCTGAAGATCGGCTTCGCAAGTCGCCACAGCTGCTCGTCGCCCATGAGCTCCACTTCCGCCCGAAGACTGGTCTCGGCGAAGGACAAGTCCATGGGACCGAACTCAAATAATTGGAGCTGCGGGATGCGGCAGTTCGTCTCTTGCACGATGCAATCGTTCGCTACGGGACGCTCTATGTCTTGAAATGTGCATCGGCCAGCTCCCTGCTCCGGAGCGAACGCGAAAAAGCCACCGTTCGGAAAGACAGAAAGAGGTCGGACCTGAAGATTGACGCCAGAGGCGTCGAGTTTCTCCTCACACAAGAGACCGAGCCCAAGCGAAAGATGAACTGATGCCGTCGGCACGGAGTCTGTTGTCTTCAGCAGGTATTTGACGAGCAAACAATGACTCTCTTCATCAATGTGCACTGATGATAGTTCTGACGAGGGCAGCTCCTGGGCAAGCGATGCCAAAGCTGAGAACAACGCGGGCAATGTTGGCCGCACAACCACCGAAGCTCCATCCTCTGCGACAGAAGAGACCCGAATGCCGAGACGTTGACGTTGGCATAACCCGCTCAATTGCTGCAGCCTGTCTATAAGGGGGATCGCTAACTGGAACTTGCTCTCCTCGCCCTCAAACACCCTCTGCCCCGTTCCTTTCACCCGGATGAAATCCTCGAAGCGGAAATGCTCAGAAACGCGTGGGTTCTCCTTGGCCTTCACCCTACCCACCAGGAAGTCCCCCCTATAACGCAGACCGCCCGAGACTCTCTCCGTGTCGGCATCCGTCGTCTGAAACGAGATCGGCACGGCGACATTCCCCGGGGTGAACTCAGTGGGCGGCTCGGTCGAATCGGCGGGCACCTTTGCGTAGTCCAGCACCACGTATCCCTTGAGCTGCGCTGGCCGCGACCCCTTGACCACCATGTTCACGTTGTAATGACCCGGCTGTCCCTCTACCGGGTGCCACTCCATGGAGTCAGGCAAGATGTCTGGCTTCGGTATCGTCACCGTCGTATCCAGCTCTTGCGCCGGCGTGAGCTGCTTTCCTGCTTCCCAAGCCGTTAGCCTCCAGGTTCCCCACCAGTCGAAGTAGGCTTCGGCGCGCGCGATGCCCTCGTCGTAGGTAGCCACACCGAGATCGACGGCTCCGTCTTTATCCATACGCTCCAGCTTGAACGTGACCGCGTTTTTTTCGTCCTTTCCACTGCTGCCGAAACCATGCTGCACAAGCACAGCCGTCACTTTCCCTCCCAACGCATTCTTCTTTCCTGACCAAACCAACGCCAGAAGAGGCGGTTTCGATACATCTTCCGCGGCTCGCAGAGGCACCGGACCCCAGCTGTCGCTGAAGGCCACCTGACTCCTCTCGAGGAGCATCTCTGTAATCGCCGCGCAGGTGACGGGGTGCATGCACTGAACATGGGCGTCCGTAGGCAGCTGGTGGTGTTCCGCCTGCGTTCCGAAAAGCGTTTCGACCTTTCCGTTTTTGCCCAGCAACGGTACTTCGCCCGCAGGATCGCCTTCGGAGCGAACGCGTCCCCACCAGGTGATGGGCCTGAAGACCTTTACGAGCGCCTCGAGGTCAGCATCACCCAGGCGCAAGACGTTGCCAAGCTTCCCCTTCTGCATGCGCTTGTCGAGTTGCGCCTTGAGCCCCTCTGGCGTCCACTCGTTGGTGTGGCTCAGAATCACGTTGCGGTAGCGTCCCTGAAGCACCTGGGCGAGGTGTTGTTTTCGTTCCTGAAACTGTTCCTTCTCGTGAGCCTCGACGCGGTCCTCTGGGATAGAAGGGGAGTCCAAATAGAGGTCAGCCGACCAAAGCGCAAGGGAGTCGGCCTCCACCGGGACGTCAAGGGAAAGCATGGTATCCGCCTGGCCGAGGCTGACGGTTTGCTCGTACAGCTCTTGCTCGCCGCGCAGGTAGCGCACCTGCAGTTTGAAAGGACTTCCGTCAGGGTTCGCTTTGGGTGGCACGCTGGAATCGTGGCCGATCTGAATGGTCACGGGGTAAGTGGCCCCGCCATGGCTTCCCACCTTGCTTCCAGGGCCGAACCGACCGGGATCCAGCATGTAGCGGCGGAGCGCACCTGAATAGCGCTCGTCGGTCATGTCCTCGACAGCCAACCCCCGGTTCCCGAAGATGGCCTTCAGCTCGTTGACGCCCTCGCCGGTTTCGTCCGGCATGTCGATGAAGTTGTCTGGGATGTTCTCGCTGACCTCGCGGAGTTGCAGCCCAAGCTCGTCAGCAGCCTTCTTCGCGATTGTATCAAGCGCGGAGGCACCATCTTTTACGCAAAAAACTTCCCAGTGCAGATAGCCAGCACCGTTCGTGGGGCTGATGGTGCCCAGGATGTGTCCGGTGCCCACGGGAAGAAGGGGTGCGTCGAAAGTCACTACGGCACCTCGTCGAAAGGCCCCTACAGCTTCGCGAACCTCTTCGGGGCAAGCCTTGACGAACCCCAAGCGTTGCCCCTCGGAGCCTACCAATGTGACGGGTTCCTTCTCTCCCCGAACGACGACCTCAGGCGCATCGGCCGATGCGGGCTGATCCAGCCATCTGACGTCGCCAATGCCAAGGCCCCTCGCGCTTGGGTCCAGGTTTACCAGGCAGCCGTGCTGCATTCCCAGCAACGTGTCCAGCCAAGATACGCCCTGAGTCGTCTTCAGTGAGGCCGCACTGGCAGGAGGATCCAGGTGCATGTAGAGGGAATAGAAGACCTTGGTCGGAACAGCGTTTGGTTCGGACGCTTTTGCCTTCTCGTCCTTGTCCTTGTCCTTGTCCTTGTCCTTCCCGGACTTGGGTGGTGGCTCCCGGAGTTCATGCCGAACCAACACGAAGCCCAGCGGTCTTCCCTCCGTGGCTTCGAGCAGCCTTGGATCCTCGGAACCTTCCTCCGGGAAACAGCGCGCGGCTACTACGTATCCGGGAAGGAACGAAGACACGGGACACGTGCCGCTTTTCCACGCGGGCTGTACGAGGGTCCCGTCGGCCAGCTTGGACGGCGCGAAGGGATCCAGGTGAATGCCACCGTGAATGTTCTGGGCTGTGCCGATGGGAAAGTAGCCGCTCTTGCCGGTTTCGTTGAGCCCGAAGTACTTCACGTACGACTGGGGGCCAGCTTCCGCTCCCAGCGGCCACTTCACGCCCGAATTCACGTGAATGGCGGAGCCGGCGGGCGGCCGGGGATCCACCCACTCGAAGTGCATGTAGTCGTGGTAGCGGCCCCCCCAGTAAAACCCCATGTTCTCGAGCAGCCGCACGATCTCGATCGGCAAGTCGAAGGGCAGCTTGCTGTCGAAAGGGTTCTCGCGCACGTTGAGGTCGAAAGCGCTACCATACGAGTGGTTCGAGAGGATGTCGCGCTTGGGAAGGTGCCGCTCGGGCACCATTTCGTCGAAGCGGTTTTCCTGTAGATCAAGCTGAGCACAGAGCGTGTTCCAGCTGCCGCTCCAATTGGGCCGTCCCCGCAGCGAGGTGTACTCAGACCGACCCATCAGCGCGGCCTTGTTCTTGTCGGTCTTCGCGTAGCGAAACTGATAGCCGTTGACCGTGCGCAGCTGGTAAGGAAGGTTCAAGGCCTTGATGCGCCGAAAGGCTTCCTCGATGTGAGGCACGAGAACCTTGTTGTAGGTCCCCCTCGCGACCTGGTCCTTCTGGGGGCCGAAGCCTACCAATACGGCTTGCCCCAAATGTTCCTGCTCGAATTTCGGGGAAAAGCAGCTGCCGAACAGCTTCGACTTCCCCGCGTAGCCCGCCGACTGCAACCCCGTGGCGCACGTCGGTTCTCCGGCGAACGCCTTGACGGCGGGCTTGTCAGCACAAATTCTTGGGGTGCCTTGGTAAGCTGGCATGACGTCTCGGAGGGACTTGCGGCCGCCCTCATCTTGCCCGGGGGACGGTCGGGCCGTCTAGCCCCAGCCTTGGTTCCCGGCTTGGCCCGCACTCTCGCAGCCGAACGTACCGCTTGCCGTAGAGCAGGGCTTTCCTTTCGCCTAGCGACAAGGGGCCCACGATCGCAGCTGTCAGGTCCAGAAGACTCGCGCATGGCACGTACGCCAGCGCCGATCTCAACAAGATTCGTCGCTCGTCGAGATCGATGACGAGGGTATCGGGTGCAGCTTGGCGATCGATCAGGTGGCCGTCGTCCACCAGGGTGACCGGGAAGGCCGACGGGGGGACCACGAATGACTCTTGCCGCCGGCGGGTGAAGTTGGTCAAGGTGACGATTTCGCCGCTCGGAAAGGCGCTCAGCTGCTGATCGTCGGGCGCGACATTGAAATAAGCCACATCGAAGTCTTCGGGTGGCAGCGGCGCACGAAGTTGCTTCCACCGGTCGTCGTGGGTGCCGGCTCGCGTCGCACGTGGTTGCCAGTGAGGGCATAGCGGCCCGAAGCCCGCGGGGGCGCGGCGCTTCCCCCAGGAAGTGGGCTCGGCCGGCCACTCGAAGTTTGGCAAACGATGGCCGGGCCCTGGTGCCTCCTCGTCGGTAACCACACCACAGCCGATGGGGTTGCAGGGCTCGAAGAGCTTCGGGTCGCTCATCGCAACGCCGCCGTACGCGCGCTCCCACTCGAGCGGCATTTCAGAGAAGGGCTCGGCCCGGCCGGGGGTGGGCGGCCCTTTGGGCTGCCGCTGCCAAAGACGGGTGCCGAAAACGCGCACGACCTTGTTGATGTGGCTACCCACCTGCAGGGATACATCCACCAAAGGCTTGGGTTCGGGCAGCGAGATGCTGCCCACGAGGTACACGTCGGTGCGTGCTTTGGGGGGTAGCGTGTCAGCGGCGTAGGCCATGGAGCTGACGCCAGCCTCACCGGTGAAGAGATCCGCCTCGACCAGCGCAGCCCCTTCCCTTTCGGGAACCAAGCGGCCATCGGCTTGCCATGAGAAGGTCGACTTCAGGATCAAAAAAATACATTCCTCACCTTGCAGGGTGCGCCCGAAACTCTGCCCCACCACGGCCGGCGTACGGTTGTCGACCCTCACGGCGCCTCCCGTCGAATCACCCACTTGCCAACCTGAACGATGGCAATGTGGCCAGGGCCCGACTCGAAGATGGCGTCTAGCCGCACTTTACCGTTGGCAGGGGTGACCTGCGTTTCCACGCCACCATTTGGCAGCGTGATCTCGAGGGTCACGTTGGGCATCGCCTTGCCATCCCGGCCAAAGACCACCACCTCCAGCCAGTTTTTGGCTGCCAGCTTTTTGAGCTGTGCGGGTGTCACCACGTCCGTGCTCTCGCGTGCGGCGATGGCCAGCTTCGTCGCAGCCCGCAACAGGACGTAGCCTTCGCTCGCGGCCGGTGAGCGGAGGTCTCGAAGATAGGCCGCCAATGTCCCGGCATGTGATACGAGCTTGGGGTCCGCCGTAGCTTCAGCCATGCGAAGGAGCGCTGAGGCGGCCTCGGTCGCAGGAACGACGTCGTAATCGTCGGATGCCCGTACCGATTCCACTTGGTCTCTTGGAACCAAGCGGTGCCTGCGCATATTAAGGTGAAAGACGGGCCCCAAGCGCGCCCGCAAAGCTCGAAACGCCTGCCCGTCGATGCCCTGAGAATCGGCATCGGCGGTGTCGCCCGACGTCGCTGCGATCAGCAGGCCCTCGCGCAGCGCCGAGAGCAGGACGCCCAGCGGGTCCTCCGGCGCGACCGAGAGTCTCCAAGCAACGTCGTCAGCCAGCCGCCGGGCACGCAGCGGGCTTTTCTCGAAGGCCTCGCGAACGCATGCGCTCAAGTAGGGTCCGTGCACCTCGAACGGGAAGGCCTCCTTCGGCTCACCCCGGCTCTGCGACACCCTCAACTCCAGGGGTCCCCAGAACGTCTCGATCGTGAGAGTCGACGAGCTCACCCGTTCTCCTTGCCGTCGCGCGAAGCTCTCCCAGCCTGCCTTCCCGGGAGCCTTCCAGCGCGCGGATGTCGCGCGCGCGCGTGCCGTGGGTGAGGGGTCATGTGAGTTCCAGGTGTGACCTATTCTGACCCCGAGGGGTGCCCGTCCGCATCTTGCCGAAAGACGGTGCCGCCGTCTACGGAACGTCTCGCCCTGGGTTATCGGTCATGGCGGGACCGGGGTTGCGCGAAAAAGTGGTCACCCTGACGTTGTTTCCAACCTGATACCGCACCGCGCGTGGGTCTGCATGCGTTTCCGCGCAACTTTCACCCCACGCCGCTCGATAATTCCCCCGCGCACACCCCCTGCCGGAGTGAGCCACTTGTCTGTAGACCCGATGCAGCTTTTGGGGAAGATTAGGCAGCCATGTTCTTGGACACCCGTCAGGTGAGCGTGATTTCGGCCCTCGGCCCCGGGGCGTTCCAGCTTCGCCGCTTCGGCGGCAACGAGAAACTTGGCGAGCCCTTCTCCTGGGTTCTGGATCTGCGAAGCGAAAACCACAACATCAGGGCCGACAAGATTCTCGGCACGGAGATGGTGCTGGAACTCGAATTGCCAAACCTCGCCAAGCGCCAGTTCACGGGCTTCGTCATCAAATTTGCCTACTTGGGCATGCAGGGCCGTTTTGCCGCCTACCGAGCCACGCTGGGGCCGTTTTTGTCGTTGATGCAACTCAAGTCCGACTGCCGCATCTTTCAGGACCGGCCCGTACCCGATATCGTCGCGGAAGTCTGCGAGAGCCTCGGCATTCCCGTGGCCATCGAGATGAAGCTCTCAGGGCACAAGACCCGTCCCTACACGGTTCAATATCGAGAGAGCGACTTCAACTTCGTTTCACGTCTCCTGGTCGATGAGGGCATTTACTACCACTTCCGTCACACGGGCGGCCGGCACAGCTTGGTCCTGATCGACGCGGCTGCAAAGCACGAGCCTGTGCCGGGGTACCTTTCGATCCCGTTTTATCCGCCCACGCGTTCGGGCAGGCGAGAGGAAGAGCACATCAGCTCCTGGGACCTGGTGAGACAGGTCGTGCCCGGGAACGCGGCGCTGCAAGATTACGATTACGAATACAAGCAGGTGGCGCTGGGCATGGCGATGAACGACCCCCAGGGGCACGCCAACGACCACCTGGAGGTGTTCGACTATCCCGGAGGGTACCTGACCGACGAGGACGGTCGCCAGGCGATCGGTGTGGCTCTCGAGCGCCTGCAGAGCCGGCGCGAGCTCATCGCGTTCGAGACCACGGCCCGGGGGCTGTATGCCGGCGCGACGTTCCGGGTTCGCAATTTGCCCGACGTCAGCGAAAGCGAGGAGTTCCTGGCCGTCGAAGCCCACTACAGCATCGAATCCGACGCGCTCGAGAGCAGCTCGGACGCAGCGGCCGAGATGGTGTTCCAGGCGCGCTTTACGGCCATGAGCGCCAAGCGACAATTCCGGCCCGCTTTGCCTGCGTCGGTGCAAAAGCCGCAAATGCGCGGCCCCCACAGCGCGATCGTGACCGGCCCGCCGGAAACCGAGATCTACACGGATCCCAGTGGTCTTGGCCGCGTCCTGGTGCAGTTTCACTGGGATCGTTATGCGCAGGCCAGCGAGAAGCACACCTCTTGCTGGGTGCGCGTGTCGCAGCCCTGGGCGGGCGGCGGTTTCGGCTTCGTGCAGATTCCGCGGGTGGGCGAAGAGGTGCTGGTCGATTTCCTCGACGGCGACCCGGATCGCCCCGTCATCGTCGGGCGGCTCTACAATGGCAAGAACAAGCCGCCCTACAAGCTACCCGACAACGCCACGCAGTCGGGATGGAAGAGCCGCAGCAGCCCCAAGGGCCACGCAGACAACTTCAACGAAATTCGCTTCGAGGACAAAAAGGGCCAGGAAGAGCTACACGTCCAGGCCGAGCGCAACCACTCCGTGTACGTCAAGGCAGATCAGTCGATCAGGGTGGACGGCAACCGTGCGGTGACCGTCCACAAGAACGAGGAGATAGCCGTCCAGGGCGAGCGGAAGACGACCGTCACGAAGAAGGATGAACAGTATCACGTCGACACCCGCTACACCCAGGTGATGAAGACCGACGAGCTCGAGGTCTTCGAGAAGCACACAGAGACGTTTCACGATGGGCAAAAAAAGACGGTGGAGAAGTCCGACGACGAGACCTTCGTGAAGGGCGCTTCGAAGACGACCACCGTGGACAAACAATTCAACCTGAATGCGCAGGAGCACATCCATCTCGAGCAGAAGGGCACGCAACTCTTTTTGAAGGACGCTGCCTTCATCGGTTCCGACGGCAATATCGAGATCACGAACAACGGTGTCACGATCGTAGCGGACAGCCAGGGAGGCGGACTGCTGCTGGAGGCGAAGCAACAGATCGAGCTCAAGTGTGGGGCGGCGTCGCTCATCATGAGCATGGACGGAACGATCACGCTCAAGGGAGCGGTTGCGGTTCAGCTGCAGCTCGGGCCCAACGCGGTTGCCTTGACGCCGGCTGGTACCGACATAAAAGGTGCCCTCGTAAACGTCACCGGTAGCGCCCTAGTGGCCATCGCCGGGCCGATCATCAAGGTTGGCTGATCATGGACGCGGTCCAGAGGCCCATGGCCAGGGTCCGCGAGGCGGCCATCGCCTTCGCCAACGACGCGCGGGTGCGCTTGACTGTGGTGGAGAGCGACGAGGCGCTGCGCCCGGCGGTGCTCACCCAGTTCTGCAGGGTGGAATCCGTCGCCAGGCCGCCGGCCGTGATGCTTTGTCTCGAGACTCCGTTCGAGGCGGACGATGCCAACTGGCCCATGCGCGGCGAGGAGCTCCTTGAAGAGTGGAAAACAGCCTCGGGCGCGCTCGTTGAGGCGGGACAGCCGCCCCTTTCGGACTTGCCGGGTGGTGAAACGCCGTCCATCGTCGCGTTCTCGAAACGGCTGCAGGCGATGGCTGCAGCTGCGAAGGGGCGGCTCTCGCCCGTGGTGCTGCTCGCACCGCTTCGGGTGGCGCCGGGGGCTCAGGAGCGCCTGATTGAAGTGCATTCTCTGGTGAGCGCAGCGGCCCTGGAGGCGGTCCGTTGGGTCGTCGTAACGCCGGGCCCCTCGGGGCTTGCACCGGTGGTGGCGGCCGAGCGGGCACGTGGGCCCTTCGCCGCCGAGTTGGTCAATGCGCGCGTCGACAGTGCGGCCGGGCGCAAGGATCTGGCAGCGCTGGTGGCAGGAATGAAGAGCGCCCCGGCTGGCGCTACCCCGATGCAGATGTCCGGGTTTGCGGGGCCTTCCGTGGCGCCCCCGCGGCGCGTTCGGGACCCAGCACCGATGCTGCCCGAACAGCGCACGGAGGCAACCCTGGGGGTTCCGCCGGGGCTCACGGACACTGGGGGCATGCACGAGATGCGCGTGGCGCTGCTCGAGGCGGCCGTTGCGGCCGGTGACGGGCGTTTCGCTGATGCCGTGATCGCGCAACGAGCGGCGCGCGACGTGGCCGTGCGCCTGGGACTCGTGAAGGAGGCTGCGCAAATGGAGCTCCTGCTTGGCAGCTACGTGCTTTCCGGTGGCGAGGCGAGGCGGGCCCTAGAGCTCTTCACGCAAACTGCGGGGCGCGCTGAAGCCGCAGGGTGGGGCACGGTGGCCTGCCAGGCCGGCATGGCGCGGGGAAGCGCGCTCGCCATGTTGGCGGCGCAGCCGGAGTTGGCGCCCGATGCAGCCCGCCTTAAGCGAACCGAGGCAGGCGTGGCCTATTTGGACGCAGGGCGGACGGGGGCGCGGTTGAAAGCGCCCGCCGTGGCCATCGAGGCCTACCGCCTGGGCGGCGACATGTTGGCCGCCTTGGGCGAGCAGACCCGCGCCGTGGAGGCCTGGACGAAGGCTATCGAGGTGGCCGAAGCTGCTCCGCCAGCCGACGTGGCCGGCTCGTCAGCGTTGGAACTCGCGCACACCCTAAGGGATCGGGCCCGGGCCACTGGTCGTGGCTCCGAGGCGGCGGGTTGGCAGGCGCGCGCCGAGAAGATGGCGCGCAGCTTTGCCGAGGCTACCGCCCAGGCGGGAGGCGGCGCCTGATGCTGGTATCCACCTGGTTCGATCCCGTTATTGGTGTGGACATTCACATCGACCTGGTACCGACGCCTGGTGGACCGGTACCGACGCCTTTGCCCAACCCCTTCGTGGGCCTGGTGATCGACCCGGTCGCCATGTCCATCGGTATGGCGACGGGTGCGAACACCGTGCTCGTCAACAGCATGCCTGTCACCAACGTGGGCTCCAATGTCACCTCCTTGATGGGTGGGCCTCACATTCCCGTGCCCGGTCCCTTCGCGAAGCCGCCCTCAAACGACGCCGAGCTGATGTTCGGAGGCCTAAACGTGTCCATGGGGGGCTCGTTCGTATGCCGCATGGGCGAAATCGCCCTGTCCTGTTTCGATCCATCAGGTCGTGCACCGGTTTCGGTGGTCATGGCGATCCCCAAAGGACCGCCCGTGCTGGTGCTCCGGCCACCGGCGCCCGATGTGACGGCGGTGGCCATGCGGCTCGGTATGAAAGCGGCCTCCGCGCTGGTGGGCAAGGCGCTCAAGCTTGGTGCGAAACTGTTCAAGGAGAGTCGGATCGGTCAGTTCCTGGGCCGGCGATTCACCCAGCTCACGAAGTATCTGCAGCGAAAGATGAGCGTGCTCGCCGGTCGCGAACGTTCGCTGATGGATCGGCTCAAGTGCTTCGTCACCGGTCACCCGGTAGACGTGGCCACCGGCCGTATGTTCACCGACAACGTGGACTTCGAGCTGCCGGGACCGCTGCCCCTCACGTTCTCCCGTGTTTACGATTCCTCCCTGTCCTGGCGACAGGGCCCCCTCGGGGCCGGTTGGTATCATAGCCTCGACGTGGCCGTGTGGGCCGAACGCGGCCGCATGGTCCTGCGCAGCGAGCAGGGCCGCGAGATCGAGTTTCCTACTTGGGACCTGCGCGATCGGGTGCTCGAACCTGGCATGTCCGTTTACCATGACGTCGAGCGTGCCACTTTGAGGTGCACGGGCCCCTCGGCTTTCGAGCTCGAGACGCAAGAGGGCCTGCTGTATTCGTTCGGTCCCGTCCCTGGATCGTCCGAGTTCAAGTTGCTCAGGAAGGCACGACGTGACGGGGCTGCGCACCTGTTCTCGTACGACGCCTTCGGGCGGCTTGCCACGGTTCGTGACAGCGCGGGGCGTCTGGTGCACTTTGCCTATGACGACTCCGGGCATCTGGCCCGTGTGGCCGTGGCCCCCAAGCCTGAGATAGCGCCTTCGCGGCTCATGAGGTTCGAGGTTGACGCGCAGGGAGATCTGGTGTCGGCCGAGGACGCGTTGGCGGGCCAGTGGACCTACGAATACCGCCACCACCTGATGGTGCGCGAAACCAACCGCAACGGTCTGTCGTTCTATTTCATCTACGATGGCATCGATCCGAGTGCCCGCTGCGTTCGAACGTGGGGTGACGACGGGATCTACGATCACGCCATCACGTACACAGGCGGGGCCACACTGGTCGAGGACTCGCTCGGGCACGTGACGCTCTACAAGCTCGACGAGTCCGGGCAAGTCATTGCCGTTCTCGACGCCACGGGGGCCGAGACGAAGTACGAGTACCACCCTGTCACGGGGCAGAAGACCGCCGAGATCATGCCCGACGGCGTCGCCACGCGCTGGTCTTACAATGATCGCGGCCTCTGCACGCGCGTGGAAGGACCGGACGGTGCCACGCTGTTGCTGGAGAGCGATGAGGCGGGGCGCCCTCTCAAAGCCGTGGATCCGATGTCCGGCGTCTGGCAGTGGCGTCACGACGCTGCGGGGCGCCCGCTGGGCCGGCGCGATCCGCTGGGGCGCACGGTGCAGTTCCAGTGGGAGGGCACCAACCTCGTGGCCGTGACCGATCCAAGCGGCCAACAGGTGTCGCTCGCCTACGACGCTGCAGGGAACCTCGTCGCCCTGACCATGCCCGACGGTAACGCGAGCCGCTGGCAATGGGACGTGATGGGTCGCTGCGTGGCCTCGATCGACCCACGAGGGAACGCTCAACTCCGCGAGTTCGACGTCCTGGGGCGCATCACCCGGATCCTCGAGCCCGACGGCAACGAGCGGGTCTTTTCCTACGATGCCGAGGGCAACGTGGTGGCGGCCAAAGATAGGCACCACGACGTGCGCTTCACGTACCAGGGCATGAACCGCCTGCGCAAGCGAGAGGAGGCAGGTACGGCGGTGCGGTTCGCTTACGACAAGGAAGAGCGCTTGCTCGGCGTTCAGAACGAGCACGGGCTGGTGTACCAGTTCGTTCTGGGGCCGACGGGGCTCGTGGCGGAGGAGTGGGGCTTCGATCGTCGTCGGCGCGCTTACCTGCGCGACCCGGCCGGCCGCGTGACCCAGGTGATTCGCCCGAATGGCGAAACCACGGCGTACGAGTACGACAAGGCGGGCCGGGTGCTAGCGGCCAAACACAGCGATGGCACCGAGGAACGGTTCGGGTACCGCGCCGATGGAGAGCTGGTGCGCGCCAGCAATGCCGACGCCCACGTGGTGCTCGAGCGCGACGTGCTGGGGCGGGTGGTAAAGGAGCTACAGGGCAGCGACTGGGTGGTCAGCACCTACGACACGCTCGGCTACCGTACGCGTCTCACGTCTTCGAAGGGCCTGCAGCACAACATACGACGCAACGGGATGGGCGACGTTCTGGGCGTGAGCGCTCATATCGAGGCGGGCGGTAACGATCTGCCGTTCGAGTTCTCGGCGCCCGACAGTGGTGGCGCGAACCCGTACGAGGTGAGCTTCGAACGCGACAGCGTAGGGCTTGAGCTCGGGCGCAAGCTTCCGGGTGGGGTGGCGGCTCGGTGGGAACGCGACACGTTGGGCCGGCCCGTGCGGCAAAGCCTGGAGGTGAACGGGCAGGAACTGCGCGCCCGGGTTTACAAATGGGAGCCTGACGATCGGCTCTCGCGCATTCTGGATTCGGCAAGCGGACCGATCTTCTTCGAGCACGACGCCCTGGGCAGCCTCGCCGCCGCGCGCTCGGAAGACGCCTCGGGGAATGCCGTAATCGACCTGCGAATGCCGGATGCCGTGGGGAACCTGTTTCGCATGCGCGACCGCGGCGATCGGAAGTATGGGCCGAGTGGTGAGCTGCTGGAAGCCACCGGGAGGGAGGGTGTCACCCGATACGCCTACGACATCGAGGGCAACCTTATACGTAAGGAAGAGCCGGGCGGGCGGGTGTGGACGTATGCCTGGAACGGAGCTGGTCGTCTCGCGAAGGTGGTGCGCCCCGACGGCGCGGAGGTGACGTTCGGGTACGACCCGCTCGGGCGCCGTGTCTGGAAGCAGTGGAGACACAAGCGGACGCGCTGGATCTGGGACGGGAACGTGCCGCTGCACGAGTGGGTGGAGCGCGTAGGCGAGGAGGGGGAAGAGGGGCCCGACAGCGAGGTGCCTGGTGCGGACGCGAGTGCACAGGCGCGGCAAGAGGCACTGCTGACGTCACAGCCGGCGCAGGGGCCTCCAGGCGCTCGTACGGCCCAGCGCCCGGCGCCTTTCCACCTGGCCGCCGCCGCCGCAGGCACGCCGGAGCATCCGGTCACGTACCTCTTCGACCCGGAGAGCTTCGCGCCCATGGCCAAGCTCGTCGGCGACGAAAAGCTCAGCATCATCACCGATCACCTCGGCACGCCGACGACGATGCTCGACGAACTCGGCCGCGTGGTCTGGCAAGCCGACATCACTGTCTGGGGTGACCTGCGCAACGTCCGCGGCATTCGGTCCGCATGCCCGTTCCGGTGGCCCGGCCAGTACGAAGACGAGGAGACGGGCCTCTACTACAACAGGTTCAGGTACTACGACCCGGATGCTGGGGAGTACGTGTCGCGGGATCCCATTGGGCTTGCGGGGGGGGCTGGTCCATACGGGTACGTGCACGATCCTTCGACCTGGAAAGATCCTGCCGGGTTAGCGGGCATTTCGGATGACGCATGGGTGAGATACGACCCCTCGGTCTACGACTCCAGCATCGAGGAGTTTGGAATCAAGAAGTCATACTTCGAAGACGGGCGGGTGTGGTTGACAAAGTATCGAGACGTAAAAGAAGTCGCGAACGCCCGGGAGCTTGAACAGAAGCTGTATCGGAAGAATCTTTGGAAGAAGGTGGACAAGAAGTTCGCGGACGGAGGGACTTTGCGGGTCATCGAAAACGTCGATGATGCCAAGTTTGCGGGCATTACGAACAAGTCAACCGGAGTCAGGCAATGGTACATTGAGCGCGATATCCCCGCGTCGGATATGAAGGTTGTCAAGAAGACTCCAGGGGAGTGCAGAAAGTGAACGATACGTCAGAGGAGGAGTTGCTCCGAATAGTGTCACGGCCATTGGACGAAGCTAAATTGAGGAGCGAACTCTTAGCTTACCGTGATCTCGAGGTTCATCCGGTTCTAGCAAAGCTTCTCGAGAATCACAGGAGCTACGACTTCCTAGCGCCGCTCCTTCGCCTCTATCTCGGGCCTTGTCCCCCCCATGGCAGGCTTACCCGGAAGCAAACCTCTCAAGTGGCCGAGATCGTTGGAAACCTGTTGTGGCGGTTGAAGCGGGATCCGACTTACGGGGGGAACATTCGCAACGTGATCGAATACTACCGGAGCTGCGAGCCAGGTTCCCGTGCTCTGATACTGCATGGACTATTGCAGATGCTCGAAAGCGAGAACACCTGGAATGATGCTCGAGTACTAATTTCGGGACTCCCCCTGTTCGCTAAGTGGCGCAACGAGCAGATAGGAGATGGTACCCGTCTTCTTGGCGAGAAGGTTCCGGGAGAACGGATGAATCCAGCTTTCCCCAAAGGTAGGATCCGATAATCGATCGGTCCAGATGACCTGCCTGGTTCCTTCGGATCGTCGTCACTTGAGAACCGCCGCTCCGTTCCGGTTGTTGCTGTCGCTCTGCTTGGGTTGAAATGGGCCAGTGCCGCTCGCGACTCGTCGAGTTGCGGTAGGTCGTGAAGGGCCTTTACGGAACCGCTGTCGCGCGCCAGCTGATGCCCTCCCCCGCCCGAGAATCCGTTGGTGTTGGCCCTCTGCCCGATCGAGTTCAAATTGAAGGCCCAGCTCGCCGCGATTGCGGCAAAGTCAGACCGGCCACGAAACCGGGGGAACTCCACTTCGCCACTTTGAAACGGGAGATGCATAACGCGGACTGGATCGAGACGGCAGCCGTAGGCACCCTGTCGGCAAAAGATTTCATCGAGACCTGCAATTATCGTCGACGTCATTCGTCCATCAACTACCGGACGCCTGTCGAGTTCGAGCTGCTACATTCTTTGCAGAAGCGATCCGCTTAACCCAACTGTCCACGAAATCGGGTCAAGCCCAACGCAAGGTCAGCGCTTGGTCAAGGGCAAGCGCCACCGGCTGGGGCGTGCGCTGGACGTTCGGGTGGCCGTGGCGTCGCTGGAAGCCACGTGGGTGCCGCCCCGGTTACGGGCGCTGCTGGCAGCCGAGCTGGGCATCGTGTTTGGTCTGTCGTCGGCGGTGGACCCGGACGCGCCGGCGCCTATCCAAAAGAGCATGCTGGAACACGCGGCCGCGGAGGCCCAGGGGCGTATGGGGTTGCCTGCCGGGGCGTGGGGCGTGTCGAGGGGCGTGTAAACGAAGCGAAGGGAACGGAAGGAAAAAACCATGAAACCTGCGTTGAAACTGATTCGAGACGAGGTGGGGCTGGTGAGTCCGGAGACCCGCATCGTGCGCCTTTGCGGGTGGAGCGAGCAGGAAGGCGGCCGGCGTCCCCTGGTGAGCTGGCCCGACGAATCCGGAGACGCTCGCGTGGCCCGGGTGGTGGCGGGTGTGGACGGGGCAGCGCTTGCGCGCGGGGTGGCGGCAGGGGCCGAGGTGCTGGTGACATGCACCCGTGACGGCACGCTGGTGATCACGGCGCTGCTGGCGCCCGCGGAGAGAACTTTGGAGGAGAGCGCGTCGTCGACGGTGGAGGTCAACGGACGTGTCATCTCGCTCACGGCGGAGAAGGAGCTTGTGCTTCGTTGTGGGGAGGTCACGCTGCGGCTGACGAGCGACGGGCGGCTCTTTCTGCGTGGTGAAGAGGTGGAGCTACGGGCGAGGGGCACGAACCGCATTCGCGGCGGCACAGTGGAAATCAACTGAGGGGGCGCGAGATGGCCGACAGCGTTTTCGTGAACAGGATGTCTGCCATTCACAAGGGCAGTCCGGGAAAGTCGATGGCGTTTCCGGACGTGAACTTGTGCCCGCCGGCGCCACCGGCGGGTCCTGTGCCCACGCCTCTGCCGAACATCGCGCAGGCGGCGGACCTGGCGGGCGGGGCGACGACGGTGAAGATCGAAGGCAACCCGATGGCGAAGAAGTCGTCGTACTTCGCAAAGTCGACGGGCAACGCGATGGCGCGGAGCACGGGGGGAGGGGTGCTGACGCACGTGGTGGAGGGCAAGGCGTACTTCGCGAGTTTTTCGATGAACGTGAAAATAGAGGGCGAGTTCGTGCCACGGCACCTGGACATGATGACCCACAACCACGCGGCACCCACGCCGGGCGAGGCCGTGGGGACGTACATGGGCACGATGCAGGTGGCCATGCCGAAAGTGCCGCTGTTTCCAGAGCCGCAGAAGCGGGAGGAGGAAGACAAGCCGTTCGACTATGAAATCCTCGTAGGAACGTCGACAGCAAATGATGCCAGCTTTGCGTGTGTGCTGCGAAGCGCGGATGGCAGTCTCGAGATTCACGGAGAAAAGGGCGCAGCGAGCGCGACGCACGTTACCTTCGTGTTCCGCAAGGTGATGCCCGCCAAGGTGTATGGACTGTTCCAATCCGTAGGCGGCCTCGAGGTTCCCGTTTTTGAGGAGATACCCTTTAGTTTACTCCAAATGCCAGGCAACCCACGAAATCCGGAGCCGGTCCCGCCCGGCCATGGCGAGCTTGATGAGATGCCAGGTCCAGTGCCACTCGAGGAAGACGAACTGGAGGCGCAGTTTGATGAATACCTCAAGGGGGGCTCGCCATGACGACGTCTCTCAGTTCGCGCCTCTACTTTTCAGAGCCACTTGCGGTTACGCCCCACAAGGGCTTGCGTCCCTGGGAATGGTTCCGTTCGGTCGAGATCGACCCGCACTTGAACGTGCTCAAGGGGCCTCGGTGGGTGTACGCGTTCCGCTGGGACAACACGGGATTCAGTTTGGATACTGCTCTCGAGTTCGATGAGGAGGGGGCTCTTCGCGTTCACCTGGCAGGGCACCACATGAAGAGTGCGCCTGCTTTGGACCCCTCGGGTCGAGTTTGGTCGGTTTCATTGCCAACCGCCCGGAATGGGAAGCTGAATCTGTGGATGTTCGTGACGGCGCGATTTCAGCTTGACTCAGTGTGCGTGAGGGAGCTCGCGAAATTCAGTTTGGGAGAGAGGCTCTCAGATGGCAGCTACTTTGCCGTGTCGCCGTTTCATCGAGACGTACGTCTTCCCGTGGCTGACCTTTCGTCGAAGCCGATCCCGAACGATCAACGCAAGAGATACCACACCGCCGGCAGCGTGTTCGAGTCGTCCGACGGCAGCCTTACGGTCCTGGCATTCGATATGATGGCCTTGGCCATGAGTCTGAAGAGACGTGCCGTGGTTGCGTTGCAGACCTTCCTGGCGCACACCCAGCCAGGGTATGCACCCGGGGCTAAGCAACGCGAGGAGGTCGAGCTACGGACGTTGAAGCTCACGCTGGCGAGGTTTCTGAATGCGTTCTGCACAAGGGACCCAAAACTGTCTCACAAGCTGAGCTCTTTTACGGCTGCGTCGGGATTCATCGAAAAATGTGAGGAAAATGAGCAAAAACTCAGGACTGCGTCGAGCCTGGCATTTGGAAAGCTATGTGCCTTCATAGAGAGCGAATACTTCGATCTGTGGGTTGGATGGTACGGGTTAATCGGAACAGAGATCGAAAAGCTTCGAGAGCTTGAAGAGATGGCAAAGCTCCTGGAGAGCTTGGAGATGGATCCAAGGGGTTGGGTAACTTTGTCTGACCCGCCTGAGCACTTTCGTCGACTGCTCGACGAAGACGTCGTGATGGTCGACGAGGGACCGGTTAGAAAGCCAAAGGACTACGCCTCATTTTCTCGCAAGCATGTCAAGCAGGTGGTGGAGTTTCGCACAAAGTTTGTCCCCGCCTTCATAGCCAGGAGGCGTATCAGCACGGAGTTCTCGGACATCAGACTCTTCTTCCTGGGCAACGTGGAGCCCAAGTACAGTCCATACCCGCCGAAGCGGCATCCTGGGTACGCCGGAACGGTGTCAACGGTGTTTAGTCCTAAAGAAATTGAGGATCTGAAGAAACACTTGGACACGAAGTTCAAGGCGGAGGCGGGGGCGGAGAGTGTCGTTGCTGCGAACAAGGCCATAGGAAAGGCCGTTGATGTCGTCTACTGGACGCTCATCATCGAGGACTTCGCTACGAAGGGGAGTCACGACATTTACGACTATGCAAAGGCGACAGGTGCCGTCAACGGGGCGCTCAAGACCTTCGTTTGGGAGCCGCTGGCTGCAAACAAGAAGGTTCCCTTCGTTGGACCAAAAGGCGAAGGGATCCTGGCGGAGCCGTATCCGGAGAAATGGGCCCGCCTCGAGAACTACCTGGACGAATGGAAGGACACCAGCAAGGTACTGGGGCGCTACGGGACGGAGGGCGCTGAGCAGGCAGCCGAGTCGGCGAGCGGGAAGGCCGCAAAAGTTGCGATGCGAAAGAGCGTGGCGAAAGCAATGCTGAAGGCGGCACCCGTGATAGGAGCCATCGCTGACTTCTTCGGCGCCCACGGCGACTATACCAAGTCAGCGGCTGAGGGGGATGAAGCCGCGGCCTACGCGGGCGCGGTCGGAGGTGTGCTCAGCGGTCTCGGCGGCTTGGTAGCTCTTGTGCCTGCGTCTGCGATCAGCGGGTCAACGTTTCTTGCGATTTGCGTTCCAGGGCTTGGATGGGCTCTCTTGGTGGCCGCAGCGGCGGCAGGAACGATCGCTTGGGTCTACACCGATAGTGAATGGGAGAACTTCGTGGAACACACGGTGTTCGGCAAGCGCTACGGCATGGAGGCCGAAACTCGTCCTGCGTGGGCGATGTCAAAGTACGGGGAATGGAGAGACACGATCGACGGACTGAGGAAGCAGATCATGGCGGCTTACTCTCTCATGTGCCGGTTCGAGATTAAGGGCAGAGGCCAATCGATCAAAATAACCATGGGACACTACGAGGCAGAGATGACCCTGAACCTCGTGTACCGGGATTCTATGATCGGTGGCCCGATCAAAATGGCGATTCCGATGCTGGCACCGTTCGAGCCTACTGAGACTCCCAATGGTCGGATTATCGTGGTGCCTCAGGTTGTGCAGGGACGACTCATAGACTTGACAGTACACGCTGACTGGAGTGGGCTGCTTTCCCCCGCAAGGGATCTCGTTCGACGAGAGCTTGAGGTCACTCTCAGGTGGTCACCTCCTTGGTCGCAAGAAGGCGTCCCGTTGACTGAAACACCCGTTGGCTACGAAAGCACAATCGAGGTTCGTAGGAACCTGTATCGGAGGATGGCTGAATTCAGGGAGCAGGCTCCGCGCAGTTAAGCTCATCTCTGTTCAATGCGTCTTCTAGCAAGTTCCACTGCCTCATTCGTCCATCAGGGCATCGAAGAATGAGTGTACCTGCGCTGGGGTTGTAGCCGGAGTGGATAAGGAAGTTCCACACGTCGATGCTAATCAGCTCGAGGCCTTTACGATAGAAGTGGGGAGTTGGGCATTCTGTCCGCCGGGTCCTAGGCGCAGAGTTGTATAGAACGACGGCGTTCGATCTCGTGAGCAGTTCATCGGTCAGTTGATCAATTCCGACGTCGAAACACTCAGGAAAGCTCAAGAAGAAGAGGGATACACGTGACGGGTCTATCTCGGGTCCCAGCATTCGCTCGAGACTGTAGATGGGCTTCGCAGTCTTCCTATTGAGCCAAGGAATCGAATGTTGTCCCGGATGGTGCTCGATCAAGAAGTATGCCGGAGTCGATTGATAATGATAATCAAGCTGTTCGCGTCCGACGTAGATCTCCCAGGTTTTCCCTGGTGCACTTGGATCAGCAATCGTGAAGTATCCGCTGACCCGTCTCGAGGGTTCCAGGTTCGACATCGTCCCACGTTCGTTGGCGCTGATGACGAGGTACTTCCTCTGCTCGCCTGAGCTATCATCATAGAGTGCGCTCAATCGGAGTAGGAGCCCTGGAGGGGCCACCGTCCCGTAGAAGAGGAACAGACTTACGCCGAGGGAGAGGTTGAGCGTGGCGATGGGGTCGCGAAGCCGGTAATGCCAGCGGTGGAAGACGCCACGCGCCAACCCGTAGAGGGTGAGAAACCCAAACGTCAGGAAGTCGATGCGCCTGAGCCAAGGCGACGCCGGCTGCTCCGTTACGTCGTTCCAAGTGAAAAAGCATGCGATGCCGTAGATGAGGGCCAGAACGTCGAAGAGGATGACCGCAGGCTTTGACGCCCGGAACGCGAGGGACTCGGGCGGCAAGAGCGGTCTCTCCGGTTCAGGCGGCGGAGGCACGTAGGCGGGCGCCGGCGGTTCCGGCTTCGGCTTGTAAGACTCGAGCAGCTCGTCGAAGTTCATGACCATGCCTTCAGCCCGCTTCTTGATGCGTTTCCCGCTGTTGCTCGACGCAGTTTGACTTCGATCGCCAGCTAACGTCAAGGTTCATATCCGAACCCGCGGACGAGTCGCAGCTCTTGCTGCGCTGGGCGAAACCTTCGGGCGCGAGATGTCGTGGGTCCCTGAAGTTAAATCAAGTAGATTGCCGTGATGTACTCACAGCAGGCCAGGTTGCCAGGCCCTAGTTCACCCGGTGGTGCATGGGGCTTTTCAGGAGGAGACTACCGATGGTAGCCCTTCTGTTGCTCGACGCGTTCGTAGCTGCGGCCGCGATCATGGCGCTTGAAATTCTGGGCGCCCGCTATGCGGGACCTGTGTTCGGGACCGGAATCTTCGTATGGTCCGCTCTTCTTGCTGTGACATTGAGCGCCCTTGCGCTTGGATACGCTTTGGCCGGCCGATTGGCTGCCCGCTCCTCGGGCGGACGCCTGCTGGGCCTCGCGCTGCTGGCCGCAGGGGCGGCCATCGCCATCATTCCGCTTACCGCCTCTGCGGTCCTGCTCTCGTGCATTCCACTCGGTCCGCGGATTGGTCCGTTCGTCGCCATTGCCTCGTTGATCGGTCCCCCGCTGGTTCCACTGGGAGGCGTCGCGGTTCTCGCCACCGCCATCAGGGTCGAACAGCAGTCGATACCTCCCGGCCGAGCGATCGGGAGCCTTTATGCCATATCAACGTTGGGCAGTCTCGTCGGAACCTTGACGACGGGACTTTGGCTCGTTCCTTCCTTTTCAGTTCATTCGATTTGCTGGGGGCTTTCGGGCTTCACGATCATCTTTGGAACTCTTTCAGTGGGGATTCGCTGGCCCCCTTTAGCCACCGCTCTCCTTCTCGCCATTTGCACTTCGTGGCCTGCCACGCGCCCACTCGAAATCGGTAACTTCGTGATCCTGGAGAGCCAGCCCACTCACTTCGGAAAGCTAGAAGTCATCAAAGACAGAGCTCGGGACCTGAAGCTCTTGCGATTGGACCATTCCATAATTGGTGGTTCATTTTCGGACGGCAGTCCTGTTTTCGCTTTCGTTCACCTACTTTCCAGCGCGGCTAGCCTACGCCCCGAGGCCTCTTCGGCCTTGATCATAGGACTCGGATCAGGGGGCGTGGTGAAGCCCCTGATTGCGCGAGGCTTGAGACTGCACATCATCGAAATTAACCCGCAGGTCGTGCGCATGGCCCGCCGGCACTTCGGCTTCCCTGACTTACCCGTCACGGTGGCAGATGCTCGCGTCGCAGTCCGGGAACAAAGCGCGCGCCATGACCTCATCTTTCACGATGCTTTCTCCGGAGGCAGCTCGCCATCTCATCTCTTGTCCTCAGAAGCAATAGGGGAACTGAAAGCGAGACTTTCCGACCAAGGCCTTCTTGCTTTGAACTTCGTTGGATTCCCCCTGGGGGAAGACACGCGAGCGCTTACATCTGTTCACGCCACACTCCGCGCCCATTTTTCCAACGTTCGCGCTTTTCAAGACCACCCACCTAGACCTGGCGAGCCAACGCTGAGCAACGTTGTGTTCTTCGCAACGGACGGAAAGATCGAGACAGATCTGATCGCCCATTCGAAGGGCGCTAGCGAGCATGAAGCAAGAATTCTGAAATCTATGCCAGCATGGGAGATTTCGCCTCGAGCCGGCTCCGTGAACACGGACGAACTCAACCAGCTTGACTGGCAGCAGACCAGCATCGCTGAAGCTCATTTCCGGGCGATGAATGAGCTCCTTCCTCCTCAGGTATGGGCCCTCTAACGAGAAGAGAGGGAACAAGCAGATTCCTTCATTGCTCGACACAAACGAGCGCCGACGGAGACGAGCAAGGCTCGAAGGCTCCCCGGGAAAGATCGTTTACCGGGAACACCCCCCAGTCCTCGAAACGCGCGCTCGTCCAGCCCTCACACGTGGCGTCCTTCCCGTCCTTCTGCTCGATGGTCCAATCGGTCTTCCAACCACCCCACGGATATTCGTCGAGAAACTCGGCCAAAAGGTTCTGCCTCAGACCATCCCTCACGCCCAGTAGGGGCACCTCGTCTGTACGCCATACGAGGTCGTCGTTTCCAGCGTGATAATACGTGTAATGCTTTATCACCCAATCGACCTGGCCGTCCCCCCGAAACGGACTCACAGAGGCGATTCGGCCCCCGCCCACGAGCAAGGCTTTCCACTGGGGAAATCCGACCCTGCCGAAGAGCTCCTGACAGATGTCGTCTGCTCCAGCGATACCACCAAGGTCACCCGTGTAGTAGCCTCGCCCCTCACCAGGGGGAGAAAACACCGCGGGCGTTGGGCGGATGTATTTCTTTGCGTAATAGCCTGAACATTCCGGATTGCACGCCCCAACCCCAACTGAGAACGTTGGACCAGTGTCGCACACTTCCGTACCGCTTCGAACCCCGTCTCCGCAAACCTGCATCGGCGGGGCTGCCGGCAATGCGTCTTGCAGGCCAGCGTCGACCTGGGTTCCTGCGTCCCCGGGCAGCGAATCAACCAAGTGAGTACCGACTCCAGCATCATCCGCAGCGGCGTCCTGCGCTCCAGAGGGATCCAAGCCGTCGAAGACCTCATCCCGGCCTGCGCTAGAGGCATCCGCACCAGCTCCCTCCGGGTCGAATGCACATGCAGAAAGTAGGGCGCAGAGGCAGAGAACCTCGACGTGCCCTTGAAGCAGTCTGCTCAATTTGCGACTTGATGGGTTCATGAAGGCTCTCCTCGAAGGTGGGTTAATCAGGGACTCGCATCGCGGGCTGGTGCACACATCGGAAAATGCACATGCGGCAGGACGACGCGACGCAACATAGAGAACTCGGGCGCCGCGACGAAGCATCCCGCTGACCTGCGTTCTCGCACGGATCTGGCCAAGCACTCGCCTTTCAAGAAGAGGTCGACGTAGAGGTGCTCATCAAGCGCGGTAACGAGCTTCGCACGATCTTCACTTGGAAATCACGAACCCGCGGGGCAAATGACGAGTGGTACCCGCTTCACGGTCAGGCGCCGCTGGAGTAAGCTCGGCGACCGTGACCGTGTATCCTCACCCCCTAAGAGATCGCTCGGAAGTGAGCGCGCAGAGGAGCCCGTGTCCGGACAGAGTCCCCCCGAGGGCACGCCGGTGAGCACACAGGGCTTCGAGCACGATTCGCAGGAGGGCCCCCCAGCGGTCCAACCCATGTTCCCTCGGCGGTTCGGGCAGAACTTCGTCCTGCTCAAGCCCCTGGGGTCCGGCGGAATGGCCAGTGTATTCTTGGCCATGCGGGCCGGCGGCCTAGCGCCGACACTGTCCGCCATCAAGAAGGTGAGAAGGGGCGCGAATCTCGATCACCAAAAAGAGATCGAGAGGCGATTCCTGGACGAGGCACGGCTTGTTACACAGCTGCGTCATCGAAACATCGTCAGCGTCACGGAAGCGGGTTTCGCCGACGGTGATGCATTCTTGGCGATGGAGCCCATTCGGGGCAAGACCCTCCACGAGATGTGGGTCACCTGCTCGAAGAAGCAGTTAGGCATGCGGCCCATGATGGCGGCCTACATCGCAAAGGAAGTCGCCACTGGATTGGCTTACGCTCACGGAGCAGCTGATGGCACCGTTCACCGAGACATCGCTCCCAGCAACATCATCGTGTCCTACGACGGGGACGTGAAGATCTTGGACTTCGGTATTGCAACGTGGGGCAAAAAGGAAGTGAACACCGCCACGGGGATCGTGTGGGGGCACAAGAACTACGCGGCGCCCGAGTACTTGAGGAGCGAGCCCATCGATGGCAGGGCTGACCTTTACTCCCTCGGCCTGATCCTGCTCGAGTGGCTGGTCGGACGCGTGGGCCCTGACGCTGAGTCTGCCGCCCAGGGCCGCGTGTCGTTCGCCGAATCTCTCGCGGCAGTGCCGCACTACCTTCGAGACGTGGTCAAGAAATTGATCGACCCCGATGTCGAGGAGCGCTTCGGCTCAGCGGCGGAGGCCCGAGACGAGCTGTCGCATGTACTGCGCGGCCACGGCGGAAGCGAGGAGCTGGCGAAGTTCATGCGTGGCCTTTACGAAGGCGGCATCGATGAGGAGGAAAGGGAGCTGGCGGCGCTGGTTCAAAAAGGCGTGCAGTTCGTCTCTTCGGGGCCAAGAACGCCGAGAGTGGTCGTGCCAGACGGGGTGATCGCCGAGCTGGAACGGCTCGCCGAGGGTCCTGATTCGCGGGAAGCAACGAGCGATCCTCTCGTTGGGAAGTTGTTCGGCGGGAAATATCGCGTGGAGGAGGTCTTGGGACAAGGAGCCATGGGTCGAGTCTACAGGGCACGGCACGAGGGGCTTCGGCGCGATGTGGCCATCAAGGTTGCCCGCAGCATCGAGCGCCGCCAAGAGCGGGAGCGTATCCGCCGCTTCAAGCAAGAGGCCGAGATCATGTCGAAGCTCGTCCACCAAAACATCGCGACCGTGTTCGACTCTGGGACCACGGACGACGGCGATTTCTACTTCGTCATGGAGTATCTGAACGGCTGCGATCTCGATTCGCTAGTCAAGAAGCGAGGTCCCCAGGATGTCGATCGTGTGCTCGAGCTGGGTCTTCAAATCTGCGAGGGGCTCGCGGTCGCTCACCACCACGATGTCATTCATCGGGATCTCAAGCCGGCCAACGTCATGTTGGTCAGGACGCCGGTGGAGGGAGGAGATCTCGTCAAGATCCTCGATTTCGGTGTCGCAAAGCTGTTGCGCGCCGATCTGGTAGAAGACCCGGCACAATCCCACTCGCGGTCGTTCGTAGGCACGCCGGCCTACATGGCCCCCGAGCAGCGTGCTGCAGCTTCTGACATCGACGCGCGGGTCGACGTCTTCGCCGTGGGTGGCATCTTGTTTTACCTTTTGGCTGGGCAGGCTCCCGATGCGGCCGAGACCGACCCCGAGAGGGCTCCCGCCAAACACCGGGCCGTCTTGAAGATCGCAGCCCCCGACCTGCCCGCCGAGGTTGAACGGATCGTGCTCTCGTGCTTGAGCCCCGACCGCAGGCTCCGCCCCGAGGGCGCAAACGCTTTGCGGTCGCAGTTGGCCCTCGCGCTCGAGGCCGAGTACAAGTTCAACTCGGGCGCTCTTGCACTGCGAAGCCTTCCCATCACCGATGTGGTCGACCGGCGCCCCTTCTTGCGAAGACGCCCCTTTGTGGTGGCCGTGGGATCAGCGGCCTTACTGGGTGTCGCTGCTATAGGCTCGTGGTTCGCTAGGTCTCCCGAACCCGCCGGCGTAGTGGACGGGGCGGCTGAGTCTTCCCCCCTGCAGGTGGGCCCTTCAACCCCGGCTCCGCCAACGTCGCTGCGTGAGCTAGCACCTACGCAGGAGCCACCGGCAAGCAAATCACCCCCGGGGCCCAAAAGCCCTCTCCGCGCACCGGTGTCGCCGCCCTCGGTCTTTCCTGTGTCCGGCGCCAAGAACGCCGAAAACGACGTGGCCAGGCCCAAGGCGCCGGAGCCGCCAGACCTCGCGCTGGATGGGAACTCGACTGAAGCCAGTCCGCCAGGGACAGAGCCCGCCTCCTTGGCGGTAGATCCCCGGGCTCCGGTTGCCTTGATCGCGGAGCTTCTCGATGAGTCAGAGCACGCACTTCAGGCGGGACAGATCGCCCGGGCCACGGAAGCAGCCCGCAAAGCGATAGAGGTTGGTGCCGGCGCCCGGGGGCACTTGGCTTTAGCGAAAATTCACTTCAGCCTCGAAAGGTGGTCGGAGGCGCTCACCTCGCTAGACGCCGCCCTTGCGCTCGAACCCGGCAACGCGCTCGCCCTCCGGGGGCGCAAGCGTGTGCTCATCGAGCTTGAGGGCTCAGATGAACGGTGAGGCGGCTGTGGCGGTCTCGTCCGAGAACCCTCCCGAGGTCACTCGAAAACGCGTACCCAGAGGCTGCCGCCTGTGATCCCTGGAGCGGGGGTGTTTTCGGTCCACGCAACGAGCGCGGTCCCTGACGGATCCATGGCGAGGGCCGGATACCACGCGCTTTTCTCCAATCGGGAAAACGCTTCGGGAGCTACGCCGTCGACCTTCCCGGCTCGGATGCGCTTGAACCCGAGGGAGGTCTTGTCTGCCGCGCTCCTCAGCCAGCCGACGAGACCGTTGTTCCTTGGGTCCCGGGCCACGACCGGAAAGGCCCACGCCGGAACCTCGCCGAGCACGAACGACGTCCATCCCGCAGCGCCACGGCTGCCAAGCCAGCAGCCGCCCGCGCCGCACCACGTGGCGAGCGCGGGCCCGGGCGAAGACGCCACAGCCAGCTCCTTCACCACTCCCGTGGCCCCACCACGCAGATCGACGGCGGGCGATGGCTGACCGGCGTCGAATGTGACGGCTGCGACGGTCGCACCGTCAACGCCCTTTTCGCCCGGGGCGTGAGCAAACCACACAGCGGTGAACCCGGAGGGCGTGCTGGGCACCAGGCGCACTTCACGAGGCCCGTAGGGCCACCCAACGCCGACCCCGAGGGAGGTCTCGAGACCCCACGCAGCCCCGTCGAACACCCTCACCGAAATGTCGGAGTCGTTCTTGGTGTCGTAGGCGATCCAGGAAACGGCGGCGCCTTCGGCAACAGGCACGACGTGCGGGCGCAGGGCTTCGTCAACAGCGTCGCTGAGCACCACGGGCGGCTGCCAGTTTCCTCCCACGAAGAGACTCGCCTCGATCTGCCTGCGCTCGACTTTGGGGTCGTGCAGCTCCCACACCGCCAGAGCCTTTCCGTTTGAAAGGGCCACCACCTGAAGTGCCGCTAGCTCCGCATTGTCTGTCTCGGATAAAACGACTGGTGGTGCCCATTGCCGTCCGTCGTGCATGGCTGCCACCACACGCCTCGCCAAGCGCCCCGGGGTGGGGAACGTTTGCCAGACCGCCCATGCCTTGCCTTCGCGCGCGGCCAAGCTGGGGAAGGCCGCGAGCTCGCTCGCCAGGCCCATTCAGCGCCGTGGGGAGAGACCATTGGCCGCCAGAGGGCCGGTACGTGGCAAGGATTGCCCCCGACGTCGGGAAGAACGCAGGGGTCAGGACCGACCACACCACGAGGGCACCACCCCGATCGTTCATGGCCACGGCGGGCTGCCGGAGATCTTCCCCCAGGTTGGCGTCGAGCACGAGCGGCTCTGACCAGGTGCCTTCCCGGCTCTCGAATTCGAGAGAAAAGCTGCTGACGAGACCTGCCCCAGATTGGCTCCGCACGTTTTGGGACACCTCGACCCGGAAGCCCGTCAGCAGAGCCAAAGGCGCCAGAGGCGTTAGCTTTGCCACGGCGCCTTCCGCCATCAGGCTGGCGGGAAGTTCGGCGCCCGTTTCATCCAGGAGGCGCACAGAGGCGGCAGTGAGCGTGGATGGATCGATCGGCACGGAGAAGGTGAGCGTCACCCCGGCGTCAAGAGCCACGCCTTTGGCGCCTGCCTCGGGCGTCGTCGACACCACGAAGAAGGTACCCGCGACCTCCGCTCCCCCGTCTTGGCTGCCAGCTGCAGAAGCTCCGTCGCGCAACCCGGCGTCGTCAAGTGCAGAGGGTCCCTGGCCCGAGTCTGCCCCTGGGTCGAAGTCGCACGCGGCGAGCAACGCGCAAAGACACAGAATCGCAGGAAGGCGGCGGCTGTTGGGCTTCACGAGGCGGACTCCTGGCCAGGGCTGGTGTGTGAGCAAAGGGCGGGGCGAATGGCGAAGCCGAGTGAGCCCCGCCGACACCGCGCAGCGTACACCACGGGCCCTCCTCCCCCTCAACCTGGCGCCAAAGCGGGTCGAGGCGCCTGTGTGTTGAAAGGACGGCGATGTCGATTTGTTCAGCCGCGCGGAAAAAATCGCAGAGGGCTGGCCGAGACCTCGGAAACGCCTGCAAGCCGCAGGCGGGCTGGACTCTTTCGGAGGAAAGAACGTGAAGCGAACAAATCAGATCAAGAAAACCCGCAAACTCCCACCCTTCGTCCCGCAACTGGCATCTATGCTCCTGCGTTTCGTGGGGTTGCTCGTGCTCGATCACTACCTGCAGTACCTGCAGTACCTGCAGTAAACACAGGCAGATCACCCATCGCGCCGCCCCGCGGGGGGGAGGGGCGCGATGGGTGGGATCACGGCCTGCAGTTAGGATGGACGTCCTGTGCTGAGTTCCCTGTGACCGTCACGGCGTCATCGAACTCGATGGGCGCGCTGCAGGTCAGGCCGACAGCGTTGTCGAAAATTTGAACCCTGCGCAGCCGCCTCGGGAACCGGGGACTTTGCACGATGATTCCATCGATGTTGTCCGACACGGAGGTGTCTTCGATAGAAAACACCGCATCGTTGAGCAGAATGCCGCTTTCGTTCCGGGTCACGGTGCAGCTGTTCATCGAGAGCGTGCTACCGGTGACCACGAGGCCAGGGCCACGGTTGTCGGAAAGGTCGATGGCCTGGGCCTCCACAATGGCTGATTTGACACGTAAGCCTAGCGACGACCCCTTGAACTCCAAGTTCCTCAGGAACACCTCGCCCCCCGTCACGTCCAGGCCGGGGCTTGTGACGCCGCCGCCCGAGATGATGGGCCTCGTGGCACCGGCGCCGATGATGGCGATTTTGCCGGGACCCGCGTAGATGGCCTCCTTCGTGTGGCCCTTGACCAGCACCAGCGCCTTGCCCTGCGAGGCCTCCAGCGCCGCCTGCAGGTTCGTGCCTTGCACCACGACCGTCTCGGCCGCCGACGCGCACCGCCCGTCCTCGTGGTCCATGCAGATGCCAGGCCCCGCGGGGTCCCGCACCGCGCACTCCGCATCCTGCCCGCACGTGCGGCAGCTGTTCGTGGCCGCGTCACAGATGGGCGTCATGCCCGTGCACGCGCCCTGTGCTCCCGGCGTGCACGTCACGCATTGACCCGCAAGAGGCCCCTCCGCCGCACACACAGGTGTCAGAGGCACGTCCGCGCACGACGAGCCACCGGGCCCTGGTCCCGCCGTGCACGGCACGCACTTTCCCGTCACACACAGCGGCCGCCCAGGGTCCAGCGCCACGCACTCCGCTGTGCTTTTGCACTCCGGGGGCGCCGCCGCGTCCACCCCCCCGGCGTCCTCAAAGCCCCCGTCGCTGCCGGGCTGCTCCGGCCCGGCCGCGTCCTGCGCGTCCGTTACCGCCGCGTCCCCGCCGGCGTCGGCCAGGTCTACCGAAGGGGAAAAGGAGCAGGCGCCGACGAGTTGGCAGCACGCAAAGGTCATGGCAAGTCTGCGCAGCCGGCGGTCCATGGCCTCAGGGCCTACAGGTGGTGTCGATGTTGAACTCGGGGGACATCATCGGCTTGTTCCGGGCCGCCGTCACCGTGCTGTCGAGGTCGATGGACCCGCCGATGCACTTGAGCCCTGCTTCTTTGTTGTCGTTGATTTGCACGTTCCGCAGGCGCTTGGGCGAGCGAGGGCTTTGCACCAAGATGCCCCCGAACCTGTTGTTTGAGTACATACCTTCGTCGTTGTCGGAGGCGGAGGTGTTTTCAATTGTGAATGCCGCGTCGTCGAGGACAATGCCCCCGCGGTTCTTGGAGACGGAGCAATTGCGTATGTGTATGGTCGACGCTTTGGCCTTCAGCCCGGGGTTCGATAATTGAAACTCCAAGTTCCTCAGGAACACCTCGCCCCCCGTCACGTCCAGGCCGGGGCTTGTGACGCCGCCGCCCGAGATGATGGGCCTCGTGGCACCGGCGCCGATGATGGCGATTTTGCCGGGACCCGCGTAGATGGCCTCCTTCGTGTTGCCCTTGACCAGCACCAGCGCCTTGCCCTGCGAGGCCTCCAGCGCCGCCTGCAGGTTCGTGCCTTGCACCACGACCGTCTCGGCCGCCGACGCGCACCGCCCGTCCTCGTGGTCCATGCAGATGCCAGGCCCCGCGGGGTCCCGCACCGCGCACTCCGCATCCTGCCCGCACGTGCGGCAGCTGTTCGTGGCCGCGTCACAGATGGGCGTCATGCCCGTGCACGCGCCCTGTGCTCCCGGCGTGCACGTCACGCATTGACCCGCAAGAGGCCCCTCCGCCGCACACACAGGTGTCAGAGGCACGTCCGCGCACGACGAGCCACCGGGCCCTGGTCCCGCCGTGCACGGCACGCACTTTCCCGTCACACACAGCGGCCGCCCAGGGTCCAGCGCCACGCACTCCGCTGTGCTTTTGCACTCCGGGGGCGCCGCCGCGTCCACCCCCCCGGCGTCCTCAGAGCCCCCGTCGCTGCCGGGCTGCTCCGGCCCGGCCGCGTCCTGCGCGTCCGTTACCGCCGCGTCCCCGCCGGCGCATATGCGCGTCGCCTTGTTGCAGAGCCGGCTGGCTGGGCACTGCTCGTCCCTGTCGCAAAACGGCCCCACTGTTTCGGTCTCGCAGGCCTGCAGACTCGACATCACCATCAATACAGCCGCAAGGCTGATGACTTTGCTCGTGCACTTCATCAGAAACTCCCCGCGAGCAGAAGCCCGCCTGGCAACAGGTTGACGCCCACCACAGGGGCCTTGGAGCTGGCGCCCGGCTGCTCGCCGCGGGCGTACCACCACAGCGCTCCGGATGCCAGGAACACAGCAGCCCCGCCTGCCGCGAGCGCTTTTCCTTCTGTCGCGGTCCGGTAGTAGTCACGCTCGATGCCCGTGCTGGTTTGCCGGGTGTCCGCGACGGTGCCATCGATGAGCCAAAGCGTCGTCCCGGCGGCCAGCACCGCCACGCCCACAACCACCCCCGTCAGCGGCAGGTAGCTCTTCCAGGTACTGGGCTCGTCGTCCTTGGTCTCGACCAGCTGCACCACGGGCCCCGCCGCCAGGGGCTTGCTCGTCTTGTCGACGAACGAGCGATAAAGCGCCTTCGTACGGGCGTACGCACGCGGTTTCGGCGCGGTGAAGTCACTGGTGAACACGGTCTCGTCCTCCGCAATGACCCGCCCACTGACCGACTCGCGAATTTCCAGCCGCAGCGAAAACGTTCCAGCGGGGCCGCCCGGGTCCTCATGGGCAACCGCGAACAACAGGTAGGGCGCGCCCAAGGTCGATCCGAGTGTGGTGTAGCAGGCTGGCTCCTGACAGTTGGGCGACACAGCCGCCCTCTGCAGACGTGCCCGCGTGTCACCCTCTGCCTGCACGTCAGCGCCTTCGTCTGCCAGAGCGTCACGAACGCCCTCTTCGAGCAGCTGGCTCACCCCCGGCGCGCCCTCCAAGGGCAAGAATGCCAGTTTGCCGATGGCCGGCGACGCCGCCTCCGACGGGGTCGATAGCAAGCACAGCGCGCCCATCGCAGCCAAAGCCGCCAATACCTGTCGTTTCCAGATGCCCCAGGAGTTCGTCACGGCCGCGTATTTACGAATGGTGACCAAGTCGTGTCAAGCGACCGCCAGGTTGGGCCCTTGGCTCGGGGGCGCGGTCCCGCGCCTGCACGCCCGGCATGCCTCGCTTCTTGGCGAACGCCCGCGCGACCTCTGCGAATAGGAGCCTTTTCCACAAGGAAACTCGTAGGATACGACATCATGCCCACCGTGCTTCGATCCGGTCCATACCGGCTCTATTTCTACAGCCACGAGCCAGACGAACCTCCCCATGTGCACGTTGACCGGGACAGTCGAACGGCGAAATTCTGGATTGCACCGGTCGGGTTGGCGCTAACCTTGGGGTTCGCTGCTCGCGAGCTTGCAAAGCTTGAACGTCAGGTGTCTGAAAACCAAAACACACTGATCGAGGCATGGGATGAATACTTTTCTTCCGAACCCGGGTGAACGCATCGTCAACGTTGAAGTTGATTCGGACTCTGTTGCCGCCCATCTCGCCGACGGAAGAATCATTTCGGTGCCCCTCGTGTGGTTTCCCCGTCTGCTTCATGCGACGGCAGAGCAACGCGCGAACTGGAGCATCTCAGGCGGCGGCTACGGAATACACTGGGCCGATATTGACGAAGACATAAGCGCACACGGACTCCTTCGAGGAGTTCCTGCAGCGGTCCCCCGCCGACAAGGCGCGGCCTAAACATGCGCCTAAGTTAGGCAGGCGCCTCGATGGCCGCCGGGCGACGCTGAGTGATGCATTGCGCCCGCTTTCCCCTATACTGCCGAGCCATCATGTCTATCGGCTCCACACGCAGGTCCTGGGCTCGTTGGCTCTCGTTTCCCCTTGTCCTTTGCTTCGTCACGGCGGCCGTCGAAGCCCCCTACGCTCAGGCGGCCGAGCCGGAGGTGGACGTGGAGGCTCTCATCAAGCGGGGAAACGAACTGCGCACCAAAGGCAAGGACTTCGAAGCCTACCACTACTTTCGCCGGGCCTATGACACCCGCTCGACACCGCGCACCGCGGGGCAACTGGGCCTCGTCGAGTTCGCGCTCGAGCGGTGGGTGGATGCCGAGCTGCATTTGCAAGAGGCGCTGGCATCGTCGAACGACCCTTGGGTCAAAGAAAACAACGACATCTTTCTGTCGTCCCTCGCGACCGTGCGTACCCACCTTGGCGATCTCGATATTCGAGGCGGGCCCCCAGGGGCGCTGGTGACCGTCGGCAGCCTGCCTGCGGTCGAGCTTCCCCTGCCACGGCCCCTGCGCGTGGCCGCAGGTCATGTTGCAGTTTACGTCACCGTGGGGAGCAAGGTACTTACCGCCTCGAAGGCCTTCGTCCGTGCGGGAAGCTCCACCATCCTGCAGCTTCCCGACGCTCCTGGCGATGCCCCCGCCCACGAACCGATCTTGCAGCTTGCGCCGCCGGGGAAAATGGCCGGCCCACAGGATAGGGCGACGGTAACCACCGAGCCTTCCCCTCCCCGCGCCGCGGCCCCCGGTGAGGGGCTTCGTCTGGCAGGATGGCTCGTGGGCACCCTGGGCCTGGCCGCCGTGGGGACCGGAATCTATGCGAGCTTTCGTGTCAAAGAGCTCGAGAGTGACTACGCGAACCCTGCCAACGCCGAAAGGCGGCCCGCCCTCGAAACACAGGGAACAAACATGGAGCGTTTGCAATACGCAAGCTACGCACTGGGCGCGGTCGCGCTGGGCTTGGGGGCTTTCCTTTACTACAAAGGCTACCAGCGAAAGGAAAGGCGCGTTGCCATCGATGTGGAGGTGACCCAGGGGTTCGGCTTGGCGTTGCTCCTCGAGGGCCGTGCCTGGTGACGCCCCCCAAGGGTTATGTTCTCTATCGGCTCTCGCTCTCACGGGGATGGGCCCCTCGCCCTGCGTACCACGACTTCCTCGTGGGACATGACGACAAAGCGCTGCGGGCTCGAGCCGACGCCTGGCTCGAGGAGCAGGTAGTCGTGCGGGCGCGGGCCTGTGAGATAGCCGCTGATCGTTGGCAGGTGGCTGGCTACGTTGTGCGTATCGGCCGGGACCTGCACGGCGCCTTCAATCCATCACGGAGCCTCTGGGTGGCGAAACGGGGTGCGGAGATCCTCTTGCGCTGGAACCTATGCCCGGTGGGTTTCCGCTGGCGCCGAAACCACCCGGTGCAGATTTCACGCTGCCGCTCGCGGAGATCGATCACTTCCGTACGTTCTAAATTTAGGCCGATGAGGGCGTGAATCATCCTGGGACTTCTTCATGATACGCCGTTCGCCCGACGATCCGCGCGTGATTCTCGACACCCTCCGGGGGCCGTTCGAGCTACGTCGGCCACGCTTTCCAGGTGAGACGCCTGCGATCGAGTATCACGCCGGCGATATCATCATCGAGCAGTGCCTCGACGAGGTGCTGACATGGCAAAGTATGCGGGTCTTCGATCTGCTCGATCGTGTGGGTGGATTCGTATCGCTCACGGATTCTCAGGCTCTCAGGCGGACGATCTTGGACAGCCTCTCGGCCGGTTGGCTCATCGTCGCAACCATCGAAGGAAACGGCGACAAGGGTGACCCCGGGTGGGATGCCGTGGATGCCTTCAGAGCCGCCGTCGGACGTACCTTCCGACACGGCGGAGCCGCCTATCGGCTGGTCTTCCGAGAAGACGCCGATCTCGTGCGGCGCGAGGGTGGCTACGACGCGATCTCCGCCATGCACGCACAGCGTATCGTAGCGGCAGCAGCAAAGGAGGCGAAGCTGCCAGGTCTGGTCGAGACCTTGGTGGCGCATATCGTCGACCTGAACAGTCCTGCCTCACAACATGGCTTCGTCCTGCTGAGAAAGCCTATCCCGGTCGCCCGACCGCAGGTGGCGACACAACCCTTGACGCCTTCGCAGCTGGCCCCGCAGGCGACGCCACGCTCCCATCGTCTCATCCTCGAGGTCGCCTTCGCAGACGGTACCGCGGTGGGGAACGCCGCCTACGAGCTTGCGGGGCCGGGGGGGCCTTGCCAGGGGCGGCTCGACCCAAAAGGTAGCGCCGTATGGAGCGAGGTGAAACGTGGCGCCTACACGCTCACCATACCCAACCTCCCCAAGAAGGAAGGGTGAGCCGCCCCATGAGCAAAGTAGGACGTTCGGAGAGGACGCGGCTGGAATCGGCTCGCACGGAGCATTTCTTCCGTGGCCTGCGCTTGCCGTTGGCTTTACCAGGTTGCAAGGGCAAAGGCGGTGAGCTGCTGCGAGAAGACGATCTGGAAGTCCTGGCAAGAAACAACGAAAGCGGCGCCAACGGCCTGTTCCCCATCGGTCTTTATCAAACGTGGCACAATGGCATTCACCTCTGGTCCGCGCGGGGGACGCCAGTACACGCCCTGTGTGACGGAACGATCGTCGCTGCCTGCCTGGGTGAGCGCTCGCGTGAGCGTAACGTTTTCGGCTCACGCGGCTTCGTTCTCGTGCGCCACACCATCACGTGCCCCCAACCGCAGGAAGAGAAGCTCTGGCGGAAACCCAAACGGCTCGAGAATCTGACCTTTTTCGCCTTGTACCAGCACCTCGAGGGGCTATCGGGTACGGATGAACTGGCGCCTTGGCTTTTGCACCTTCGACCGTACCTCCTGCAGGGCAAGCCAGCCGATGGGACCTACGTCAAGCTCAACGGCACGACCGCGGCACGAAAAGGCGGGAAGCGTACGATCGCCGAGCTGCGCTCCGAACCTCAGCCTTACCGCCGAGGGAAGTCTGAGGAGTGGGCCGCCGGTAAGACCACCCTCTTCAGGGCACCTTCGGGCTCCGTGGCTCATGCACGCGAGGAGACCAAGGGACCGTTTCGGCTCGTGCGTGTGCTGGGCGTCGGCAACGGCGATCCGAAGGAGGGCTGGGTCTCGTTCACCTCGGCGACAGTTCAAGAAATCCCCGGCATGGCAAGCCAGATCCAGAAGCTCGTAGCCGGTGGTGTCACGCCGCTCGAGATACCAGTGTTCGCCGGTGAAGTGCTCGGCTGGGCTGGACACATCCAGCCCGAACACGACGAACTACGCGCGGGCTCCACGCCGTCCAGCGGCATCCACCTGGAGATCTTCGGCGATGAAGCCTTCGCCAAGACGACTGCAGACGCCTTTACATGGCTTGCAGATGACACGGACAAAGACGTCATGGCCGAACTTGGCCCGACGCTCGAGAAGCTCAAGGATGCCGACCTCGTCGCGATGCTGAAGAAGCTCGCCTTCGATTGCGTTGAGGGCAAGCTGGCGACCAGCCCGCCGACACGGGCTCAGTTTCTCTCCGAAGTTTCGGCATCAACGAAGGCAAAGCTCCGCCGGCTTGCGACCAAGAACACCTCCTACTGGGCGATCGACTGGGAAGCCGTTGCTGCGCGAAGCCCGGCGTGGCAGCAGAGGTACAGGCTCACCCAGATGGAGATGAAGGACGCGAACCGCTATTCTTGGTGGCGACAGCTTCTGCCCGAGGCGAAAGCGCTGGGACTTCCTCCGAACGCAGTCGCCCATCACGTTCATCCGATAGGCTTCATGAAGCATATCTTGCAACGGCAGATGCCTCATCCTGTCTTCTACGCTGAGGTGGGCGAGCGGGTTCGGGCCGTTCATGGCGTCGACGTCTCTGACGCACCCTGGAAAGGCGGGATTGAAGTTTGGGTTCACGACCCAGGCCCCGAGGGCAGCGAAGACTGGTGTCTGGGCAAGGTGCTCCGCTACGGCAAGCGGCTCGGCCTGGCGGGGAACGATCCACCAGACCTCTACGACATGTTGATCGACGGAAAGAGTGTAGAGGTGAAATTGCCCGCCGAGGTGAAGCGAATCTGGGCTTCGCTATGGAACGTGGAGGGTGGGCTCGAAGCGGTCAACACCTACGACAACCAGTTCATCACCTTCGGACCATTCCAGCATGCAGGGGGAACGGGAGGCGATCCGGGGGAGCTGGCCGGGGTGCTTTCGCTGGTCAAGGAGCAGCACCCCGAGCTCTTTCATGAGCTGTTCACCGCGCGAGGCCTCGACGTGAAACGCGCGGGAGGCGGAGAGATGAAAACGGGTCACTTCATCTTCGATGGGCAGAAGCTCACGTCTCCCGCAGCGAAGGAAGCGCTGCGCGCGTTCTACCCCGCCTACCTTCTGCGCATGGCAATGGAACACGACGTCTTTCGCAACAGCTTCATGGCCCAAGGCCTGCGGCGGATGGACGTCATTCGAGGATGGTCCGCAACCCTCGAGACAAAGAACCAACCCATCGTTACCGTGCACCTTGCGGAGGCCTATCGCTCTGAGCTGGGGCAGGCCCTGATCTTGGATGCACACATCAACCGGCCCAATGTGGCCCGCAGGTGGAGTGTGGCGGTCGAGCGGGCGTGGGATCGAACGGTGCCTTTCACTAAATTTCGGCCTCGACAAGAGAGAAAGCTAGTCAACCGTTTCATATTCGAGCGCTTGACGTCCAGCCTGAATGATCCGTTCCGCCGCACAGCCCTTGTGTTGGCGTGCACCACCGACATCGACCGCGCATACCGAGACGAGCTGGCTGCAGATCTGTTCGACGCAGAGAAAAACGCCCCTGAAGATCTGAAGGAGGACCTCGACAAGGCCATCAAGCTCCGCGACAGTCTGGCAGAGGGCTTGAACACGGGCACAAAGGCCCAACAAGCCAAAGCGCGGACAGACTTCCAAAAGGCCTGCAAGGCGGTCGTCGCCCTCGAAGGGAGGAAGCCCTATGCCCAGCGGCTCTCGGATACACACCCCTTGTGGCCAGAACTCGCCGCACAGCTCGATGAGGCCATCGAACAACTCGCACGCAAGCGACGCACCCCATTCCTGACACGGGATAGACCTTCAACGACAAGGGACGCCCCCCCAAAATGATCCAAGCCTTTTTCTCAGTGTTTCTTCTGCTCGCAGCAGGCGGCGACGCGGCGCATTCCTTCAACGACGACAAAGCGGCCCGGGAAGCCATCCTGCGTACCGATCGCGAACGGATCTACGAAGAGTTCAAGGGTTTCCTCGACTCGGAAAAGACCAAGCCCATCGCCGAGGTCTTCGGAAATGTAGAGACGTTCGAAGAACTCGTTTGGAATGCGGCACCCCCAAATATACGGAGACGTTTGGAGCAGGCCTTCGAGCACCACAACGACCTCGCGAAGAGTCTCGAGTCTGGAATCTTCTTCGACCTTGACTTGGCTCTCAAGCACCGCGGGTTCGTTCGTGGCCTCATGATCGACGCAGCGGGAAAGGAGCTCGAATCGCTTCCTCACCTCGACTTTCTTCGTGTCTTCGAGAGCCTGTCGAAAGAGCCTCTCGATCTTCCCCGGCTCCGTCATCTCGGCCTCGACGGCCCCAACCTCATCGAGTTTCCGGATTGGATCTGGCAACTCGACAAGTTGGAGGCTTTCGAGATCGGCGGCGGACACACCTCTATTCCCGAAGGCATCGGCAAGCTCAAGAATCTCAGGTTTCTTGACCTATCGGAAAGCAAGCGGATCACGAGACTTCCGCCCAGCATCGGAGAGCTTTCTTCCCTGAGGTCACTCGACCTAGAACACAGCGCCGTCTCGGAGCTTCCACCCGAGATTGGCAAGCTCTCGAACCTCGAGCGCCTCAACTTCTACAGAACGCCCATCAAGACCCTGCCCCCCGAGATCGGCCAACTGCGTTCACTCCGCACCCTTATAGGGACTTTTTCCGAATTGACTTCGCTACCGAAGGAGGTCGGCAACCTCAAAAACCTCGTCGAGATCAAGGTCGGATTGGGCGAACATTCGATGGACTGCCCCTGGGCAGAGCTGGCCACTCTGCCGAAGCTCGAGTCGCTCCACTGCGCCGGACGCTCAGAGCCCCGGCCGTCTCCCCAGTGGGTGGGTCGCCTTGAAAGATACATGAACGGCCACTACATGTTGCCATCGCCCAAGCAGGTGCCGCGTCCGCTCGACCCCTACGAGTTCAAGGAGAAAATCCTCCGCCTACACGCCGCACACAACGACATGGACATCTTCAAGCTCCTGCTCGACCTATCGTTGATCCCCTGGACAACCAACAGGGATCGGTCTCTCTACAGCGACTACTTTCACCAGGAAACCACCGTGGCAGTGGACATTTTCGAGGAAGAGTTGCTCTTCCTCCCGCGCGAGAAGAAGCGCCTGAACGAGGTCGTGATGCAGATTCGCCTCACGGACGACCTGACCTCGTATCACGCGTTGGCCCTCTTCTATCGCAACGCCGAAGGCGTGTGGACATTCGCGCCCCGCACCTTTACCGTGCCACCTCTCGAAAAGGCAGGCCCGCCCTTCCGCTTCTCCTTCGCGCCTACCTACGGCAGCAAAGACCCTCGCAGGGGCCTCGTAGGAACGATCCGGGATGTGACCACGCGAGAGTTCACAGAAGAAGTCGTCGCGCTCTGGGCGAACCCGGTGGGACTTTTCGAGGACGCTCGCGCGACATTGTCTTCCCCGAGCTTCGAGGCCACCGAAAATGGCAGCTACCGCCTCATCATCAATCCAAAGAGCGCAGCCATACGCATTCGATTCTGCCCCCAGGACAAGTGCCGCACCAAGACTTTGAGGCTATGAGGTCGAGCCACATGGGCACACAAGAAGAACCCACGCCGCACAAGGAAACATCACTCACCGTCGAGGTACTGACGACGACCGAAGAACTCGCGAAGGGTGTTGAGCTGGAGCTGCCCGATGGCGACAAGCGCGTGCGCGTCATCATCGTACCCCGTCCCTTCGGCTTTTCGGGCTGACCCCAAGCGAAATCAAACCAACCCCGAGAGTCCGCGCGCGTGCAGCAACGGCGGCTGCACGCGCCCCGCGACACTACTCGACCGTGGTCCAGAGCAGCCGATCACCCGAAGGTTCGGTGCTCTGCGGATCCTGCTCCGCCGTGACGAAGAGCTGGAAGCTCTTGTACGGGGTGGTGGCGTCCATTTGGCCTTCCTGATTCTCCCCCAAGCTGAGTACGCCGAGATTCGAAGGTCCCGCCTCGGGGATCATGGGCTGCAGCCAAACGACGTAGTGACTTGCTTGGGCGCTCACCCGCTCGGGCGGTGCGAGATGCCTGACCTGCAGCTGGATCTCTCGCATGTTGTTACTTTCCTTGGCCACCTGCACCCGACCTTCCGCCGCAGGAACGGCCTCGCTTCGGTTCATGGTGACCTTGTTTGCGCAAGCTGCGACCGTGAAGGCCGTAGCTATCGTGAGCCATCCGAGTGTCTTGTTCATCCCCATCTCCCTTTACCGTTATTGATGCGGCGGTTTTTGGACCCGCCGCGAACGGAAAGGTGTGCAAGGAACGAACCAACGCACGCTGAGACACCCGGTGGCGCGTCAAACGCCTTTTACTGTTGCGTGGCCACGGGGTCACGTCCGATCCAGCGGGCCTTGCGGCTGAAGGCGACGGAAGGCGCTTCGTCAACGCTCACGGTGTCCTTGTCGTTCTTTATGTTCTTGGTCAGCGTGATCATGAACACCGTCGAGCTTCCTTGCCCTCCGATGATGACCGACCAGCCAAGGAACATGCGCCACATGCGGAACCAGCGCTGACCGTACTTGGCAACCACGAGGGCTTCGTTCTTGACCCAGTTGTCGTACCATTTTCGGATCGTTACGGAATAGTGAACGCCGCAGTTCTCCACCCGGTGCACCTCGAAGCCGGCCCTCTCCGCCTGCGAAACCACGAATCCCAGGGGGCAGCTGGCGTCGGCCCCAGGAAAAATGTACTTGGCCATGAAAAGACCCCAAACGAGGTCCTCGTAGTGCCAGGCGCGTCGTAAACCTGCAATCTGCAGGTAGAAGATGCCATCGTCCTTCAGCATGCTGCGCACTTGCAAAAGGAACTTCTGGAAGTTCTTGATGCCCACGTGCTCCGCCATCTCGAGGCAGGTGATCTTGTCGTACGTGGTGGCAGGAAGATGCCGGTAATCGTCCACGATCACGTTCACGCGGTCGGACACCCCTGCCTGGGCGGCTCGTGCGTTCGCCCATTCGGCTTGCTCTTTGGCCAGCGTGATGCCCGTGCTGTGGGTTCCGTGGTGCTTGGCAGCGTGCGTGATGAGCGGCCCCCACCCGCAGCCAATGTCTAGATGCTTGTCGCCGGGCTTCATCTGCACATAGCGGCACACGGTCTCGAGCTTGCGCTCTTGTGCGGCCTCCAGGCTCTCGGACGCGTCCTGGAAGATCCCGCTCGTGTAGGTCATCGACTCGCCGAGGAACCAGTTGTAAAAATCGTTGCCCCGGTTGTAGACGTGCGCGATGTCCCCCTCGTCTGACTTCACGCTGTGTGTAACGTTCTGTCCGAAGAACTCGCGAAAATAGAACTTCACGTCGCCCCAGGTGAAGGCGAACTTGAAGAGGCGGTTGCGCCGCAGCATCACCTCGAAGAGGTCCTGCTTGAAGTCCAGCTTTTCGGCCATGTAGGCCTCGTACAGGATCTCCATGGGGATGCGTTTGCCCTTCCAGCGCCGCGCCAGGTTTTCGTCCCTCCACGTCACGTAGGGTTGCCAATCCTCCTTGACCCGTGACCCCACGGCGTGTGAGCGGAGCACCAAGACCAAGATGGGGCCAATCACGAAAAGGAGAGGCACCAGGACCCAGGCAAGCGGCGCCACCCACCAGACCCAGCCCGAGGCCCACAAAGCAGCGAGCGCCACCAGGGTGGGAACAGCAAGCAAAGTCGCCACGCGCTGCTCGAGCAGCCAGAAAATGAAAGGCATTCCGTGGGAGCGCCCGCGCTCCCGATGTTCGGAGGCCCGGGGCAGGACGGCAGAGTCCGGTGCGGCCCCCGCGGAGGGCATGTCGATGGCGGCAGGGGAGGTCATGGAAGCGTCTTTTGTTCGGGAGAAGGTCGCAAGAGGCGACAACCTTACCATCCAGACACGCTTCGAGCGGTTGGGTTATCGGCAGGAGCCTCTGAAAATGCCACCCTCGGGCCCCCTACGGACGCCACGCGAGGCCACGGACAGGGTCCCGCGTCCCCTCAGCGGGGCTTGAACCCGTGGGCGAGATCTTTCGCGGACTGCTTGATCATGCGCCAGCGATGCGAGTCTCCCTTGAGGACGGAGAGCGCGAACTTCTGCGCCTGCGTCACCTTGATGTGAGGGGGTAACGGAGGCACCTCGGGGTCTGTCCACGCTTCGACCACGACGGGCCGGTCGGACGTGAGCGCAGCTTCCCAGCCCGGAACGACGTCCTCCGGTGTCTTCATTACGATGCCACGCAGGCCCAACATCTCGCCGTACTTCGCATACTCGAAGGGAGGGAGCACCTGCGAGGCGTCGAACTTTGGATCGCCGGCCATCACCCGCTGCTCCCACGTGACCTGATTGAGATCTTCGTTTCGCAACACCAAAACGATGAGCCGGGGGTCGGACCACTCGGTGTAGTGATCCGCAATCGTGATGAGTCCATTGAGGCCGTTCATCTGCATCGCCCCGTCGCCCACGGCGGCGATCACCGGGCGATCTGGGTGGGCGAACTTGGCAGCCAATGCGTAGGGCACGCCGGGGCCCATGGTGGCCAGATTGCCAGACAGGGAAGCCATCATGCCCGAGCGGATCTTGAGATCCCGGGCCCACCAGTTGGCCGCCGAGCCCGAATCACAGGTGAGGATGCAGCGATCCGGCAGCCGGGGCGACAGCTCCCAGAACACGCGCTGGGGGTTGATGGGCTGTGCGCTGTTCATCGCACGCTCTTCCATCAGCTTCCACCACGCGATGACCTCGCGAGCGAGGCGTTCCTGCCAAGACTTATCGGCCTTGGGCCTCAGACGGGGCAAGAGCGCAGCCAAGGTCTCCTGGGCGTCACCGCACAGGTTGACCTCCATGGGATAACGGAGCCCCAGCATGCGCGGCTTCACGTCGATCTGGACGCCCCGCGCCTGACCTTCCTTGGGGAGCCACTCTGAATAGGGAAAGCTGCTGCCCACGACGAGAAGGGTGTCGCAGTTCTGCATCATGTAGTCGCTGGGCTTCGTTCCCAGAAGGCCAATCGAGCCCGTGACGAAGGGCAGATCATCTGGCAACACGTCCTTGCCCAAAAGGGCCTTGGCCACCCCCGCCCCGAGGACCTGCGCGGTTTCAATCACGAGCCCGGCCGCCTTTTTTGCTCCAGCGCCCACCAGCATCGCCACGCGTTTACCCTCGTTGAGCACCTCGGCGGCGCGATCGAGATCGGTATCCCGCGGGATGATGCGGGGCGTGTGGTAGCCGATGCCCGAAAGCGACGTGCCATGGACCCGTGGCGGCGTGGGCACGGCCTCCATCTCTTGGACGTCGTTGGGGAAGATGATGCAGGTCACCGTTCTTTCCGCGAACGCGATGCGCACCGCCCGGTCAACCAAGTGACGCGCTTGCGCCGGGGTGGAGCACATGTGCACATACTGATGGGCCACGTCCTTGAAGAGCGAGATCAGGTCGACTTCTTGCTGATAGTCGGCGCCGAGGGCGGTGGTGGCCTGTTGCCCCACGATGGCCACGACAGGCTGATGATCCATGGCAGCGTCGTAAAGGCCATTGAGCAGGTGGATGGCGCCGGGCCCCGAGGTCGCCATGCACACGCCCACTTCGTTCGTGAACTTCGCATGTCCCGTGGCCATGAACGCGGCCAGCTCCTCGTGGCGGGCCTGGATGAAGCGGACCTTGTCCGAGGCCCGGTCCAAAGCACCCATCAAGCCGTTGATGCCGTCTCCGGGATAGCCGTAGACGAGCTTGATGCCCCACTGATGCAGGCGGTTGATGACGTAGTCGCTGACTGTTTCGGCCATTTTGTGTCTCCCAGGGTGAGTGAAGCGCGCCTCACGACCCGTTCGGGCCCGACTCCGGCACTCTTGGCGTCAGGCGCGCTGCAATCTCCGGACTCATGAATGTGAAACCCGTGTTGGCCCTTGGAAAGGCCCGTCACCCTGCCGCTGATGTGAACTTGGACGTTGCTTGAAGCGGTGCCATCGAGTGTCTCCTCTGATACGGGGCCCCCGTCCGGGGGACGACAGCGAACGATGTCGTGGTGAGCAAGAGACATGCCGAGAGGGGCGGCCGCTGGATGCCGCGATCACGCACGGAAAGTCGCGGCACCGCCGGCACGTGCGCTACCGCAAGCGCCAAAGCCGGTCGGGAATGTTACGGAGCACGTACACCAGCACAGCGCCACTGCCCCGCAGGAGCCCGAGATGAGCGCGACGGTTAGCGGCCGACGGCGCAGGCGGAAACTGTGGCGCTGGTGTCGTCCACCGAGATGGATACGCCCCGGCCTGCCACGCTGGCAGTCAGCGTGCCGCTTCCCCAGCCCTGGCTTACGATCTTCTCCCCCCAGACAACTTTGTAGGCATCGAAGGTCTCGAAGTCCACAGGCTCGCCGTCGCGCCAAACCTGGGGCACGGTTCCCGCAGGCATCCACGTGGTGCCATCATGAAACGTGTACACGCCCTTGGGACCGGAGTACTCCATGGTGAGGACGCGGCCCAGGGTGCTCTTGTACACGACACGACGTGCCGCTTCTTTCCGGAGTTCGGCCATCTTGATGGCCTCTTTGAACTTTTCGTAGGAACCGTGCTCCTTCTTGGTCCCCACCTCGAGAACCAGGGCCCCGAGCCCCTCGAAGGACCACGTCAGCTTCGTATAGGTCTGCGTGCGGTCACCGACCCCCGGCTTGTCGTCCTCGCGCACCAACGACTTGGCCCCAAGAGGCCGCCAAGCCGCGTAGACATCGCTGCCGAGATTCGCGAACGCCACGTCGCTGCCGACCTCCACCGGCAGTAGCGATGGCACGCCCACCCAGAGCCGATCGCGCGTGTCGATGAGGCGCATGAGCACGTTGCGGTACTGTCCCGTTTCCTCGTAGGGGTTACGCCCGGCGGGCTGATCCGTTCCGTCCGCTGCCAGGTAGCCGGGACCTCCGAAGATCTGAAGGGCGCCACCTGACGGCTGACGGACCCCCAGCGCCCAGACCCGCTGTTCGCTAAACAGGATGAAGTTCGGGTTGGCAGCCTTGAAGATCGCGTTGCCATCAGGGCGATGCGTGGCCACGCTGCCCAGCGTGTAGTCGTCGTGCAGGAAGAGGGTCTCGAACTCGAAGCGGCGCCCCTTCGGACTGCTACCCTTCCAGGCCGCATAGCTGTCTTCGTCCAGCCCGTAAAATGGCTTCGCGTTGTGCATCTCGACAGGCGTTGTGAACTTGCGCCGGGCCAGGTCCAGGGCCACCTGGGGTGGCTTGTAACCCGTGTGCAGGATGAACCCCATGAGTTGGTCCGAGGCCTTTGCGATATAGTCCTTGCGTGAGAACGAAGGGAAACCTTCGTCGTGAAAGTAGAGGTAGCTGTAAAGCCAGTTGCTTCCCGCGAAGCGTTCGTGGGCGTTGTTCTTGGCCCGCACGTCAGGTCCCACCAAAAAACCGTCCAGGTAGTGCAAGGCGGTGGTGATCACCATCCAGTCGAGAACCGCCTTGAGGCGCGCCTTGTCGTCGGCCGACGCCGCGTAGTCGTAGGCCACCAGCGCAGGGTGAAAGCTCCACGCGCTGTAGTTGTTGCTGTCCCATTCGACGCGTCCCGCATTGAACGTGGCACGCACCAGGTTCTTGACGAACGTATCGAAGAAGGGCGTGCGGCTCGTATCGCCGAAGTCGTGAGCGAAGACGTAACCCCCGAGCCGCATCATCCACAAGAAGTTCTCTGAATTGAACTCGGTGATGGGGTATATGGGGTCGACTTTGCGGTCTGGGCGCATGAGATTTTCCCAGCCCGTGTTGCCTCCATGGTGGGGGCGCCCAAACCCCGGCTCCCGGTCGTTGAGGCGGCTGCGGATGGTCTCTCTTTGCCCCGGCGGCAGCTCGTTTCCGTAGGCCTTGTAGTAGAGGAGCAAGCCGGGCACGCTGAACGGCTTCCACAAGTATCCAGGGTCTTTTTGCCCCAGGATACGGGCGCCATGTTGGCTGATGAGCATCTGGCGGGCACCCGGGTCGTTGCGCGCCTTCCACAAATTGACCAGCAGGGGCGACCACGTTCGTTTGCCATCGTCGGCGTCCGTGTTCGTGGCCTTGATGGGCCAGTCCTTGCCCGCGACCACCTCCGCCAGCAAGGCGTCGTAACGCGCCTGCCAGCCTGGCTCGGTGGGCACGAGGTCTTCGGAGTTGACGCCTGCGCCCGGCGCGCAGGTGGGCAGAGCGCCCCCTGGATCGGGAAGAGGCGTCCCGAAAACAGATCCGCCCGCGCCCCCTGCGGGTGCCAGGTCGTCGCCTCCTTTGCCACCCGCAGGGCCATCACCGGAGCCCCCGTTGCTTTGTCCGCCCCCCGCGCCAGCCGCGCCCCCGACGGGAGCCCCGAAGGCCCCGCCCTGGCCCCCTGGCTTCCCAGCCAAAGCGCCTCCCGCGCCCCCTCGACCACCACCGCCCGCGCCGCTCGGCTCCGGAGAACGCTCACCGGACGCACAGCTCTGGGCCAGCAGCAGGAAGGGAACGAGCCGTCGGCGCAGGTTGCTTTGCATCACACGCGAGCGTGGTCCGCCGCCTCGGCCTCTGTCAATTCGCAGTGGCTCAGGGGCCGCAGTGCTTGGGGTAGGGCTGCTCGCCGTAGCGGAGCGGGCGCCGGTCGCAGGCCGCATCCACAGCGGCTTCGTACTCGTCGACGATCTGCTTCGTCTTTGCGAGCGTCTCGGCGGACTCGTGTTTTTCCGAGAACGCGATGGGCATCGTCGACCGGTAAATGGGCCGCATGACCTCCCGGTCGCTCACCTTGCCCGTGCGCTGAATGTGCTCTGTAGCGAGCAACATCATCATGCGAAAGGTGTTGCCCGCCAGCGTCTTGTAAAGCGCGAGAGCCTCCGGATCCTTCGGCATCTTCTCGAGCTCGATGCCGCGGTTGTAGGCCATGTAGTAGCCGTATGTATGGGCCCAGTAGTGGTCGATCCCGGGTTCGCCGTTTGCGTCTTTCGCCACGCCCTGGTGTTCGTAGGCGGCTGCCAGGTTCTTGCGGAAGCGGTGATAGACCGTGTGATTGAAATAACCACGCTCGTAGAGCTCGGCGGTGAAGTACTCGGACACTTTCGTCGAATTGCTCTTGTTGGTTCGGTAGAGGGTGGTGTCGAAGAACCAGCCCACCCAGAACCACGCAACTTTGAGATCCTTCAGCATCGTGCGTGGGTTTTGGGCTTGATCGATCTTCTCGACGGCGTCGGCCGGAAGGCCGAGGCAGGTGTTCCAGCTGCCCTTGCAGTCGTTGGGGAAAAACACGCTCTCGCGGGTGCGGGCCAGGTCGCCCAGCTCCCAAAGGCTGTTTCTTTCGGGGAAGGGCGACGCGCTCATCTTGGAGAGGCCCGGACGCCCCCGCAGCTCTTCGAGGAAGTGGTGCTGCGCGAAGAGCACAGACTCATACTTGAGGCCGTACGATCGGAAGGCGAAGTCGTCGTGTTCGTTGTAGCCGGGCGCCTTGGCGTCTGGCTTGGTGACACCGGTCAGCTTCGTGAGCGTTTTGCCCGCGTCCTGAATGGCCCAGAGGTTTTCCCACGTGGGGTTGGCGATGTACTTGTCGTGCAGGGCGTAAAGCGCCGTCTCGGCCGCTTTGTCCACCGGGATGTGCGGCCTGTCCGGGATCCACTCGTTGAGCGTGCCGTGTTCCTTGCCGTGGTGAATGTCTTCGGTCCAGCGGTTGAGCGCGATGCCGATGGGGAAGGTGCGGGGGTTGATGGCCAAAAGCTCGTCCTTGGCCTTCAAGGCCTCGGCCTTCGTGTCCAGCACGCCGTCAAAGAGCGTGGGGGCGGCCTGTTTGAGGTTCAGGCCGAACTTGTGGTCCCGTTCTGCAGGCGTGGCGCCCCCGATGATGAGGCCCCCCGGCTGGAAGGGCCGAAACTCCATGAAGTTCTTCGGGCCGGCGATGCCGTACTTGGCGCGGATGGCGTGCACGAAATCGATGACGGCACGTGTTTGTGCCTCGCTGATGTGCTTGAGCGCGCGGCGGAAGATCGTGGCGTCGTCGTAGCCGATGTACGCGAGGTCGATGGGCATCGGGCCGTGGCAGCTGGCGCAGGCCGCGTCTTCATGATCCGGAGCGCGCCACTCCTTGAGGCCCGTCTCGAAGGCGCGCGCGATGGCCGCCTCGTCGAGAGGGCTTGCGCCGTTACAGCCCAGGGTGCGATCGGCCTTGAGGGTCTTGCCCGCGAGGGTCACGTAGACCTGCAGCAGCTCGCTTTCCGAAAGATGCGACTCTGAAAAGGCCGGCATCACGCCCGCCGCGGTGCCTTCTTTGCCTTCGCGAACAATCTTGGAGAAGGCCTCGAAGCCCTTGTCTTCAGTGAGCTTCGGAAACTTGCCGACACCCTGGCCGGTCGCGCCGTGGCAGCCCGCGCAGTTGAGCGCGTAAACGCCGTTCAGCGTGGCCGGGTCGGGTTTGACCTCGCTGCCGGCCTCGATGCAGATGCGTTTGGCGGGCATGGGCGCCTCGGGGCTTCCCCCGGTGCCCCCGGAGCTGGCGCTGCCTCCCAGGCCCCCCTCTCCGGTGCCCGTGCCGCCCTGGTTGGGGCCGCTGCCGCCCTGACCCGCGCTGTCCGTGTCGTCGCCGTTGCCCTCGGAACTCGTACCCGGGGCACAGGCCCCCACGGCGAACAGCGATGCGAACAGGGTCGCTGCAAGGGAGACTCCACTGCGCGACGCGTTGACGCCGCCCCTCGATGAAATGAACTGCGTCTTCATGGGTGGTGAGAGTAAGTGGCGCACCGGACGCGCTTCGTTTCAACGAAAATCGACGCATTCGCAACGCGTCGCGCCTATTCAAGGCCCCGTTCAGCCCCTGGGGACCGCCCCTCGGCCCCGGCCCGCGCACGAGGGTGCACGCGGGCAGAGGGGGCGACGGTTACAGCGTGCCCACCGTGCCGGCGGTGGCCTCGAAGGTGTTGGTTTCGATGTACGTGTTGGTGTTGGCGGCCGCCTTGCGAATGCCGAAGCCCGCCGACTTGCTGAAGCGGCTGTTCGTGACGGGGATGAACGGCGCATTGTTGCCCTGGATGGTCAGCGCGGCGCCTCCCATCTTGCCCGCGTGGCTCACCTGCACGTGATCCAGCTTCGAGTCCGTCCGTACGTTGCGCTCGAGGACAATACCCTCCCAAAAACCCACCGTGTCGGCGGCCCCTCGGAAGACGATGGGGGCGGCCACCGTGCCCACTGCGGTCAGGGTCATCATGCCGCTGTTCCAGCCGAACTCGAGCTTGACGTCCGAGCCTGCGATGAACTGGTTGCCCGCCTCAATCGTCACGGCGGAGTCGTTGACGAACCTGATGGTCTCTGAAATGAAGTAGGGCACGTTCGCCCTTTTGATGGTACCCACCTTGGCGAACGAGTCTCCCTTGACCGTGATCTGGTCGATCATGTTGCCGGTGAAGCTTCCGTCCACGGGCAGCGTCACCCACGCCTCGGGCGCGATGGTCGCAGGTACACCCTGCGTGCCGGTGACAGTCACCATCGTCGACGTGGCGGCCAAGCCCTGCTGGCCGATCCGCACGCCCGCTTTGTTTCCGTTCAAGGTCACGTTGTCGAGCTTGATGGCCGCCAAGACCTCGAGGGCCGCCACATCGACGCCCGTGCCTCCGCCACCGTGCCAGATCTGAACGTGGTTCAAGGACGAAGCCGTGCGCACGTTGCGCTCGATGATGAGCCCCTTCCAAAAGCCCGGCGTCGCGCTGACGCCGCGAAACACCACGGGCTCGGCCACTGTACCGGCCACCGTGAACGTGGGATCGGTGCTGTTCCAGCCCACCTCCAGCTCCGCATCCGCAGCGAAGTGGTACTGAACGCCCGCCTCGATGACCACGGTGTTGGTATCCCGGATGATGACTTTGGACTCTTGAACATAGGGGATGGGCAGCTTGTGGATGGTCGTGTTCACGGCAATCGAATCAAAGCGCACGGGCACGGTGTCGTTGCCGTTACCCGTCAGAATGCCGCCCAAGGGAAAGTTGGTGAACGCCCCGGGTGCGGTCAGCACCACCGGGCGGCCTCCCATGCGCTGCACGGAAAGCCCGGCGCTGCCGGCGGCGAAATCCGCCGCATGAACACCGTCGGCGCTGCCATCGGACACGCTGACGTTCTGGATCGTGGCCACACCCACCAGGCTGAGGCCAGGGGTCATGGCACCGCCCGTATGCAGGATGTTCACGTAACGAAAAGCACTGTCGGAGGTGACGTTCCTTTGCACCGAGATCCCCTTCCAGCCCCCCGGTACCGGATTGGCTCCGCAGAAAGTGATGGGCGCAGCGGCGGTGCCCTCGGCCTTCACGGTGGCCACACCGCTGTTCCAGCCAATCTCGAGATCGCTGTCCACGGCCATCACCACGGTGGTTCCGGGAAGAATGGTCAACGAGCCGCCCTGGCGGACGGTCACCGCCTTGGTGACCGAGACCAAGCCACTCCAGGTGGTGGGCGTTGCGATCGAGTCGGCCACCACGGTGGCCCCGACGAGACTCGTGGGACAGGCCACCGCGGGCGCGGCGTCACCACCCGCGTCGGGAACGCCCCCATCGCTCGTTCCTGGGAGGGCGGCGTCGGAGGGGAGAATGCGGTCTTCGTCGTCATCACACGCCGACAGGGGCCAAGCAAGTAGGGACACTAGGGCTAACGATCGCATCTTTGACATGGTTTCCTCGTAGTTCAGGCCGCGCGGTTCAACAGACTGACGCTCTTTTGCGCCTCGAAAAGGGGGTCGTCCCAGTTCGCACCGCGCGATTGTAGTCGCGTCGCGCGGCCAAGGGAACCTCGCGTTTGGTTTGTGCTCGTGGTGTGGGTGTCCTCACACCCGCGCGTTCCCGGCGGGTCGCGCCGGGCCTAGCGCCCCAAGGCGCCGAGGGTCACGTCCATGCGCTCCGCCAGCGCCCCCACCAGGCTGTCACACGAACGTTTCCCAAGACCAAAGCGCTGCGCAAAGTCGCGCCGAACCGCCCGGCCCAACGCCTCGCGCGCCCGTTCGAGGCGCCGCGCCACCGTGGCGCGGTGGATCCCGAGCGCAGCCGCGAGCACGTCGATCGACTGGTTTTGCAGATGGTGCCGATCGAGCAGCATGCGATCTTCGGGATCCAGCGCCGCGATGGCTTGCCTGAGCGCCTGCACGAAGTCGTCGCGGTGCAACCGCAGCACGGTCTGCACTTCGGCATCAGCCGCACCCAGCGTGGACAATGCCGTGTCGTCAAAGAGCGATGCGGTCTCGGGCTCGGCGCGGTAGACCTTGAACGCCTCACGAACCGCGCTGATCCGCAACCAGCTCAGCAGGTCTCCGCGTCCCCCGTACTGCGCGATGCGCGCCGGCCCTTGGTTCCGTTGCACAAACAAGCTCTCACGCAGCCGCTGTTTGGCCTCGTCCATCGTGGCAGGCGTGGCCCCTGCCCGCCTGAGCGCCCCATCGAGGCGCGACAGGTAACCGGCCTCCAGCGCCTTGATCGCTGCCGCCGAGCCCGCGGCCGCCGCACACGTGAGGTGAAGCTCGGCCGCCCTCAAGCGCAGCAGGTCTTCGAGGTTCGCCCCCACGGGCAGCACCCGCGCCAGATGCGCCACGAAGCGTTCGGCTTCCAGCACGACCTGGGGCCAAGCGTCTCGTCCCGCTGCCACGAGCCGCGCGAGCGCCTCGTCGAGTGTGGGGCCCGCGCGCAACACCGCCTCAGCGGGTCGGTGCGCGAGAAAGGAGGAGGCAAGCCCAACCATCGGACGTCAGTTGAACGTGGCAGAGAACGCCACACCGCCACTCGTGCCTGCCCAGGTCGAGCCTTCCACTTCGGCCTCCACGGCATAAAGGTCGAGGGCAACGCCCACCCCCCAGTTCGCAGACGCCCACCATTCTTTCCCCAACGACAGGTGCGTGCCAACCCCCGAGGTCGAACTGCTTTCGCGCGTGGTCGTCACCCCTGCCACCGTGGTTTCCGTCGAAAACTCCATGATGCCGTAAAGCAGCGAGGCGGACACGTAAACGTTGTAGGGCAGCACGTAGTACGTGAGCCCCGCTCCCACGCCCCCCACAGTCGTACGGGACTCGTTCGTAGGCCCGGTGGTTTCGGAGCGTGCCGCCACCCCCACCTCACCGAAGGCGGCCAGGCTCGGCAGCAAGGCGTATCCAAACGCAACGCCGGAAGCCACTCCGGCCCCTACGCGGGAGGCTCCCGCGCGGCGTTCGTTGACGCTCACGCGATGCAGGCCGACCAAGAGCCGAAGGAACCAACCGTCGTGTGTGTGAAACCCAGGGTCGCGTGAAGGCGCGGGCAGGCGGGGCGGAGGGCTTGGCGCGGCAGCCCTCGGAACCCAAGGGGTGCTGGGCGCACGGGGAGAGAGCGTGCGCTCTGCCAGCTCCTCGGGCGGCCCCAGGCTGCGCTCGAGGTCGGAGATACGCTCCTCGATCTCGCGACGGTTCGGAACGCCGGGCGCAAGGGTCAGGTAGCGGCGGTAAAGCGCAATCGCCTCCCGGGCGTGCTCCAAGCGGCGGTGACACTGCGCGAGGTTGTAGAGCAAGGCAGGCTCTTCGGTCAGCTGGTAGGCCGCCTCGAATTCTGCGATGGCCTCCTCGAAATGACCGATGTCGTAAAGCGCCCGCCCGCGGCTGGCGCGCTCTTGGGCCTCGACCGCCGCGGTGACCGCAGACGCGGCGTGTGCCTTGGCACCGGTCCCAGCGCCGAGGCCCGAGGCCAGGACCAGCCCACCAAAGATGAGGACGACCCGCCTCGTTTTCGATCCCTTGCTCATGAACCACATCTGTCAGGTAGAGCCCCCGTGGCGAGCGCCGTCGCACGAAAAGCTCAGCCCCTCAAGGAGAAGGTCTCACCACCAGGCATCGAGGGTCTTCCAGATCATCGGCGCCGAGCGGTGCGAGGCCCACGGTGACCACGCGGGACCGCTTCGGCAGCAAGACTTCGGCCGTGCGATACCCCGCCTTCTGCACGAAGAGCCTCTCTTCCCCCGGGGAAGGCCCCGGAAATACGAAGGGCGTTCGCCCGAGAACCGTCAAATCCTTGACGGTGCAGAGCGAGGCGCCCGGCGGGGTGGACTCGATGCGGATCGCCTGGCGTACAGGACGGCGCGCGGGCGTATCGGCGCGCAGCACGGGCGCCACAGAAGCGACGCGCGGAACTGCCCGGGGCGGTGCTGCGGGTGTGGGCCTTACCACGGGCGCCAGCGCGGGCGGGGTGACGAAAGCCCCCCGAAGGGAAGGCGCCTCCCCCGGCGCCCCAGCGGCGCGGACCTCGACGCGCGCCCGCGGGGGACGACTGCGCGCCATCCAGACCGCGGACGCAAAAACGAGCCCCGCAACCAGCGCTCCGTACGCAGCGGCTCTTCGCCAGCCGCCGCGCCGCTCTTGCTCTTCGCCCCCGGCCAACGCGGCTTGCAGCGCAGACGAAAAGCGCCCGACATCCTCGAACCTTTCACCGGGTGCGGACGAAAGTCCTCGGGCAAGCACGGCATCGAGGGCCGGGGGCAGGCCAGGGCGCAGGGTCGACGCGGACGGGGGCGCGCCTTTGAGCTGGGCTTCTATGAGCTGGCGGAGCGACTGGGCGGTGTAGGGCGGGCGGCCCGTCAGAAGCTCGTAAGCCACGGCCGCCAGCGCGTACTGGTCCGAGTGCACCGTCTCTTGACCGTGCTGGCCCAAACATTCCGGCGCCATGTAGAGCGGCGTTCCGACCAACATGCCGCTGCTCGTGAGCGCCGGGTCGAGGCCCGCGCCCTCGCCCCCCTTCGCCAGCCCAAAATCGAGAACCTTCACGAAACAGGCCCCCTCAGGCCTTCGGCAGAGAAAGAGATTGTCGGGCTTCAGATCCCGGTGAACGATGTGGCGCGCATGCACCGCCTCGAGGGCGCTCGCGGTCTGAGCGACGATCTCTCCTACCTCGTCGAGGCCCATCGGGCCCTCGCGTGCGAGCCGCGCGCCCACGGTCTCGCCTTCCAAAAGTTCCATGAGGAGGTAAGGCGCGCCTTCTGGCAAGCGCCCCTGATCCAGCACATCCACGATGTGAGCGTGGCGAATCGAGGCGCAGGCACGCGCCTCGTTGAAAAAGCGCTGGATGTCCTTGGCGGTGGGGGCGTTCGAGATGACCTTCACCGCCGCGCGTCGGCCCATGTCCGGATGAACGGCCGCATACACGACCCCCATGGCGCCCGCTCCAAGCCGACGCTCCACCACGTAGTTGCCCACCTGACGTCCCACGAACTCATCTACCACTTCGTCTCGAAGCGCTTCGAGCGCCTCGGCACACACGACACACGTTGCGATGTGAAAGGACAGCCGCCCCTGATCGCTCACCCCCATCCGGTTGGCTGAATAATCGAGCAGCTCGTCTTCCGAGGGGCACAGCATCGCGCGTGAAAGCGCTGCATTGTAGCCGGATCTGCCCCCATCTGCCCCAACGCGGCGAGCCTCGTTCTCTTGTCCCGGCGCTTTGCCCGGAGGCATTCGAGGCCTGCATTTGGGAATTCCTCGGCAATACTTGGGGCGCATGAAGGAATCCCGCCCTCCGTTCCTGCTGCGTGCGCTCGTCATCTCCTGGGCGCTCGTGAGCGCCGGTCTCGCGGGCTGCCTCGCCGACGACAAGCTGGCCTCCGAGCGCCAGAACTTCACCTCCGACGCGCCCGCAACGCGCGCAAACCCGATGGATCCCCTCGCACGAGCCTGTGGTCCCGAGCTGCCGCCTTCCCCCCATCTCACGCGGCGGCCCTACCTGGCGGCGCAGGACGAAACGACCATGAAGGTGTTGTGGACCGCCCCCGAGGGCGGCGGCCAGGTCACTTTACGCCTCACGCGACCCGGCACCGACGAACTCGAGACCGCGCGCGCCGCGCGCGACCCCAGCGCCCGACCGGTGTACGGATCTCCGCTTTATGGCGCGACCGTATCGAATCTCGCCCCTGACGCGCTCTACTGTTACGAGCTGCACCTCGACGGCACCCCTATCGCGCGCGCAGGGTTTCGCACGCCTCCTCTGCCCGACCGCGAAGAGCCCGTGCGCTTCGTGGCCTTCGGCGACTCGGGCGATGGGGGCAACAGCCAAGCCGCGGTGCTGGCTCAGATGCACACGGTGCCCTTCGATTTCATGATTCACGTGGGCGACATCGCCTACGACACGGGCACAAGGGTCGAGTTCGAGAAGAACTTCTTCGACGTTTACGCCGACCTTTTGGCGCGGTTTCCCATGTTCCCTGCCAGTGGCAACCACGAGTACGAAACGGAAGCAGCGGCACCCTTCCGTGAGGTGTTCGCCCTGCCTGAAAACGGTGGCCCCGAGGGGCGCGAGCGTTGGTATTCCTTCGACTGGGGCCCCGTGCACTTCGTGGTGCTCGACACCGAGCTTCAGGGTCCCACGCAGGCAGCGTGGCTCGATGCGGACCTGGCGGCCGCGAAGCGCCCCTGGACCATCGTCTACGGTCACCGCCCCCCATTTTCTTCAGCGAAACGCGGGGGTGACGAGAAGTTCCGCACGCACTTCGTGCCCGTGCTCGAAAAACACCGTGTTCCCCTGGTGCTGAGTGGCCACGAGCATCACTACGAGCGCATCCAGACCAAAAACGGGGTGAACTATGTCGTGACGGGCGGAGGTGGGCGTCACCTGCGGGGCATTCAGCCCCGGGCCGATGCGGCCTATGCGGAGTCCGTTTTGCATTTCGTCTCGGCGTCCGTCACCCCCCATCGGCTCGAGCTGCATGCGATCGATGCTTCGGGTCGCGAGTTCGATGCGCTCGTGCTCTCGCGCGAGGCCACGGCGTCGATGTTGCAGGGTAGCCGACCATGCTCCTTTGGTTCGTCGAGACACTCTTTGGGGCAAAGATCAAACCCAACGAGCGACGGCTCGTCGCGCTTTTGGCGTTGAACCTCTTTTTGGTCCTCAGCGTCTACTACATCCTCAAGGTCGTCCGCGAACCCCTGATCCTGCTCGAGGGCGGGGTCGCGATGCGGAACGCGGCCCGGGGCGCGCAAGCGGGGCTGCTCCTCTTTCTCGTGCCGCTTTACGGTCGGCTGCTCAACCGGCGCCCGCCCCGCACGATCGTGACGCGGGTGCTGTTCGGGTTTCTGCTCTCGATGCTGGCCTTCCCGCTTCTGTCCTGGTGGGGCGTGCCGGTGGGCTTTGCCTTCTTCGTGTGGCTTGGCATCTTCAGCATCACGGTTTTGGCTCAGCTGTGGTCCTTGGCGAACGATCTGTTCAGCGAAGAGGCGGGCAAGCGGGTTTTTTCGATCGTGGCCGCAGGGGGAACGCTGGGCGGCCTGCTGGGAGCCCAGCTGGTGGCGTTTCTGACACGCTGGCTGGATCCCATGCAGCTCGTTGTGCTGGCCGCCCTGATCTTCAGCCTCTGCGTGCTGCTCACCCGGGCCATCTGCGCGCTCGCCGACACGCTCGCCCCGGACGCCCGCCTGGCGAACGCCGAGGCGTCTACTACGAGCGCCCACGGCGGGTTCACGTTGATCCTGCGTGATCCGTACCTCTTGCTGATCGCGGGCAGCGTGATCCTTCTCAACCTGGTCAACACCACGGGCGATCAGGTGCTCGCCATGATCGTACAGACACAGAGCGCGGCGCTCGGCAGCGAGGATCGCGAGCAGTTTCTGATGGAGTTTTATGCTTCGTTTCAAACCTGGGTGGGTCTGCTCACGGCGCTCATGCAGGTACTGACGGTGGCCCGCATCGTGCGGACGGCAGGGATGCGCACGGCGCTCCTGGCGGTGCCGGTGCTTGCCTTCGGGGGCTACGGCGCCCTCGCGCTCTTTCCCGCTTTGGGCCTCATCCGTGTGCTCAAGATCGTGGAGAACAGCGCCGGCTATTCTCTGCAAAACACGGTGCAGCAGATGCTGTTTTTGCCCACGTCGCGCGGCGCAAAGTACAAGGCCAAGTCTGCCACGGACACCTTCTTCGTGCGCCTGGGTGACCTCTGTTCCTGGGCCCTGGTCACGGTGGCCTTGGCTGCCGGGTGGGGCACCACCACCTTGGCGCTGGTGAACGTGGCGGTGGCAGCGCTCTGGGTGCTGGTGGCCGCGCTGCTGGGACGAGGCTATGCGGCCAACGCCGCTCGTCGGCGGGCGCCGGTGCCCCACGGTCCCTGGCTGGGTCTCGCCCCGGCGGTGTCGCCGAAGCGTTGAAGCCACCAAGGGCCCCGTTTACGAAGGCCGGGGCACCCCGAACCCTTTCAGGCTCGCGAGCGCCCCTCGCCGCCGGCTCTAGTGCTCGCCGTCCTTCTTTGCGAGCCGTGCGCCCTTTGGCTGATCGATGGCAGCCAGGAGTTCATTGAACCAGGGCTCGTCGATGTTGAAGGGCTTGCCCCCGCGAATGCGCTCGAACTCGATGGCGCGCAGGCGGCCACGGTCTTCGTCATGGCCAATCACGCCCGGCTCGCCCCGCAAGCCACACTCGACCGCGTGGTCGACCATGCTCTTGATGAGACGCAGATCGTCGACGTTGGCGGCCGCACTGCGGGCGAAGTAACCCGACTTCTGCACCAACGTCTTCTCGGCGCCGATGAGCTTCGCAAACTGCTGCGAAAACCACTTGCCCACGTTGACCGCATCGAGCTTGGGATGGCCAAAGGCATCCCGGGGAACGGACTCGCCTCGCGATTCGAGCTCGCGGATGATTTGATCCACGCAGGCGCCTTCGGAGACGAAGATGTTCACGCAGTCCTGCTGGTCCATCACCTTGCGAAGGCGCGCGGCCTCGCTGTCGAGATCGACGTTCATTTCGGGGATGAACACGGCGTCCACGTCGAGGTGCGAGCGGTCGAGGTTGAAGCCGATGGGGAAGGCGCGGCGCTGCAGGCGTTCGCGGTAGACCTTGGCGGTGTACGCGGTCAGCCACCCACAGTTGCGCCCCATCACCTCGTGAATGATGAGCGTGCGCGGGTTGGCAGATTGCTCGTTGACCAGATTCTCGAAGTAAACGGCGCCCTGTTCGGCGGCCGTCCACGCGCCGAGCGACTGCTTGATGGGAAAAACATCGTTGTCGATGGTCTTGGGCAGGCCCACCACCGTCAGAGCGTAGCCATTCTTCTTCAGGTACGCGGCCAGGTCGGCAGCGGTGGTGTTCGTGTCGTCGCCCCCCACGGTGTGCAGGATGGTCACGCCATCAGACTCGAGTTGACGCGCGGCAACCTCGAGGGCCGATTGCCCGGGCTTGATGAGCCCCCGCTTGACGCAGTCGTCGGTGTTCGTGAGCTTGACGCGGCTGTTGCCGATGGGGCTGCCCCCGTGGCTGTGCAGGATGTGGGCACCCTGGCGGGTGGATGCGTTGACCACGACGCTTTGGCCGAGCAAAAGGCCTTTGTAGCCGTTGAGGTAGGCCACGATCTCCACTTCGGGAGCCAGCTCGGTGTAGCGCTCGATCAAGCCGCCCACGGCGGACGAAAGACAGGGCGCCAGGCCGCCCGCCGTCAAAATGCCGACTTTCTGATTGGTGACGTTCACGGAATCCTCCAAAGCTGCGTGGACCGCCCGAGGAGGCTGCCCCTTGCGTGAAAAAACGCGCGCATTTTACCACCGCGCACTCACACCGCTCCAGATTTAGGGGCCTCGGCTTACGTTTTCTTCCGTGGAAGGCCCCGTCGTTTCCATGGGACGATGCGTTATCAACGTGCCGGCCGCTTCAGGGCCCGGAACCTCGGCTAGTGAACTTCACCCAGAACGTCCGCCTTGCGGGCGCCTCGCCCTCCCCTGGGTTCATCGACGCCCACCGTCGAGTCGCGCGCGGTTTGGGCCTCGAGCTCTGCGTTCAGCTCCGCACCAAGAAGGATCACGAAGGCCGAGATGAAGAGCCACAACATCAAGACGATGACGCCCGCGAGCGCACCGTAGCTTTGGGCGTACGAGCCAAAGTTCTCGACGTAGAGGGAAAACCCAATCGACGCTGCGATCCAGAGCAACGTGGCGATGCCGGAGCCCCACGTCACCCATCGCAGCTTGGCACGCTTCCGGTTCGGCGCGTACCGATAGAGCAACGCAAGCCCACCTGTCACCAGAAGTGCCAAGACAGGCCAGCGGCCCCACTGCACGGCCGCACGCCCCACCGCGCCCAGGCCGATGAACCCCAGCAGGGCCGGGGCCAACGCCACCAACGCCAGCGCCACCACCACAGCCACGATGAGGCCGAAGGTAAAAACCACGGCCAAAGCCCGCGCCTTGACGAACCCGCGATCGCGTTCGTCATAGGCGATGTTGATCGCCTCCATCATGTTCGCCGTGCCGCTCGAAGCGGTCCACAAAGCCCCGACGATGCCCAAAACCGCCCCCCATCCCAAAGTGTTTCGAGGGCGTTGCACGAGAGCTTCCAGCTGACCGCCGATGACCGTGCGCGCCTCATTGGGTAGTACAGCCGAGAGCGCCTGGATCTGCGCCTCGACCTCGGCGGGCGAGAACACCAGCCCGTAGACCGAAACGAGCGCAATCAGCGCCGGAAAGATGGCAAGCATCGCGTAGAACGCCACGCCGGCCGCGATGATCGTCATGTGATCTGCGTCGAGCTGTTTCTTCACCCGGACGAGCGTGTCCTTCCAACCCCGCAGGGGAATGCCACCAGGCGACTCGGCATCGCGCCCATGGCGCCGATCCCGCTGCCGCCACTGCGCAGGCTCGATCACGTCCGTCTCCTTGGCGGGCCGGTGCGGCCCCGGGGTCCCTGTGCTGCCCTCGCGATGCTCCATCTCCGCTCCCTTCAACGCCGCCTGCCGTTGGCTCCGGTGAATTCAAAATCCGGGCCAACGACAGGTGCCGCGCGGGCGACGCGCGGGCGTCAGCAGTAGTCGAGGGGTGGCAGCACGCCCCTGGGATCCGGCGTGCAGCGGAGCTGCTGCTCGACCCGCTCGAGCGCCTCCATGTCGATGTCCTCCGCCGCAGGATCTCCCCACCCGACGACGACCACCATGAGGACCGCCACCACCACGCCTCCCGCGGCAATGACGGCCCGATCCCACGATTGCACCAGCTTTCGATTTGCCCAGATCGGTTTCATTGGCTGACCTCCTGATCGACAGCTTGCTGCAAAGGCCCGGCCAGCGCCGATAGATAGTCTCGATGGGTTCGCTTGGCCCAAACCTTGCGCACCCGGGACGCTGGCGGGGCACCACGAACTCCCGGGGCTCGTTGAGGCGACACGACGACCAAAGAGCAAGCTCGCGTCATTGACATGTGCACGAGCGCGTCGTTAGCTAAGCGTCAAATCATGACGTCTGGTGCCGCGAGTCTTTGGGTTTCCGTTCTGTCCGTGGCCTCGGTTGCCTCCCTTTCCGGCTGCGCCACAGAGCGGCTGTCACAACAGGGAAGTACCGTTTTCGCCGATCTTTCGCCGCCCACGAGTGCGGGATACGCGCCCGGCCAATGTGTTCCGCGGGGAACGGTGGTTGGCAAGGGTGGTGGGTCCTTCGGCGGCGCGCTCGTATCGAACGAAGCTCTCGTCGAGTTCGCGATGAACGACATTCGTAACAAAGCGGCAACTTTGGGAGCCAACTATGTCCACTACGCTGCGCCTCAATTCGGCACATCGGGCGGACAGGGCGGCTCCGACGTCAGCAGCGCGATGATCACGGGCACGGCTTTTCAGTGCAACGGGCCCCGCAACGCGCAGGCGGCGCGCGACGCCGTCACGCCAACAACAGCCGCCGCCGGCAGCGCCAAGGTGAATCAATTCAAGGGCCCAGGCGGAGAACGCATGTACGCGGTGAAGTTCGACTTCACCGGTCTGGTGATGAACGTTTCGTTCAGAGCCACTCACCCCGGCCTCGCCTTCTGGGAGGTCCTCGCGTCGAACCCCGCAGAGAAGAGGGCCTGCAAGTCGGTGCTCGCGGTGGATGGCGTCGCAAAGGCCTACACGTTTCAGGAAACGAAGGATACGAGACTCTTTTTCTCGATGTCCATCGAAGACCTAGAGGGCATCGGAGCGGCCAAAAGGGTTGCGGGTCGCATCTGCGATCTGGATTGGCGACTCGACGCTCAACAGAGCGCAGACCTCGAGGAGTTCGTCCTGCGGGTTCGCGAAGAGCGCGTCTTGCTGCAGGCGAATGCAGGGGGCTAAGGCTGGGCTAATGCAGTCACCGAGCCGTTCACAGCCGGATGGGGAGGTGCTGCATACGAACGGACGCCTCGTCGATGGCCTCCATAAAGGCTCCAAACGCCGGCTCAGCCATCGCCTTTTCGGCGGCCTGTTGCGCCTCGGTCAGACTCTGCCAGCGGACGATGTCCAGATAGCGACCGCCTTCATCGGGCCCGACGAGCGTGCGCGCCACGAACCCAGGCTGCTTCTCGAGCCAGGGCATGATGCCTTTGGCGCGGGCCGTCAGCGAGGCGACGTCGTGACCGCTGGCGAGCGTGAACGAAACGATTTCAAGGCAGGGGCTGAGTGGCTCGAGTGGCATTTTCTTGTCCTTGTTTTTCGTAGGTCTTTTTTGGCTTTGCCCGTCGTGCACGGGCGGGTGTGTCGGCGCCGCACGCCCGGTTGCCTGCCCCCCCCACACGAGACCAAGCATGAGGAAGACGAGGACCCTTTTTCGTGAAAGTCGGTTCGACATGGGTCCAAGGTAGTGAGAAAACATGCCAATACCTGTCATATTTGTTCCGCTCCGTGGTCACGCGGCGGACCGGGCGAGGCGTCTCGGCAGGCGGACACGCCAACGGGGAAGCCAAACGTCTCCACGCACTGTCACCGAGGTGTTGCGAGATGTGCGCTTGCGCTCGCGCCGGGCCCGCGCTCATGATGAGCGCGGACGGAGGAGATCGGCATGGCGAGTCGCGAGCCCTATCATCGGCCGCATCGGAGTGAGGATCAGGCGGAGGAGGTTGCACCCATCCAGGTGGGCCCGGTCCCAATTCTGGGGCGTGTCGAGCTGCCTCGAGAAAAGCCGCGTTCACCTGTTTTGTGGAAGCAGCCTCCTGACGCCAGCTTGGCAATGGCCAGAGGCAGACTGTGGGACGAAGCCGTCATCAACCAGGACGATCGCGTGCCCGTGCCCGACGTCTACCAATACCCCTGGCGTGCGATCTGTGCGCTGAGAATCACGTCCCGCAGTGGCAAGCAGTACGTGGGTACGGGATGGCTGGGGGCACCGAACCTCGTGGTGACCGCAGGACATTGTGTTTACCTGCACGCGGATGGCGGCTGGGCCGAGGAAATCATTGTTCTACCGGCCCTGAACGGCGCAGACGCGCCCCGCTTCGGAGCGGTCAAGGCGCGACGCTTCCGCACCGTGGATGGCTGGATCAACGGCAAAGCCGCAGGCTCTGACTATGGCGGCATTCTGCTCGACGAGCCCATAGGAGACCGGCTGGGTTATTTCTCCTTGGGGGCGCTTGGCGACGATCAGCTGAAGCGCTCATGGGCAAACATCAGCGGCTACCCGGCCGATATCGGCAGCGCTCGGCAGCAGTACTTTCACGCCAGGCTTCTGGTGGAAGTGAACGAATCGCGCCTGTTCTACGACATCGATACCTTCAGCGGCCAGAGTGGAAGTCCGGTGTGGTTCACGGCCTCCGACGGCCGCCGCATCGCGGTCGGCATTCACACCAGCGGTAGCCAGCGCGAAAACGCCGGAACCCGCATCAACGGGAACGTGCTTGCGAACCTGCGCGACTGGCGCCGGCACGCGGCCACAGACGCGGAGGCGGTGGCCGCTTCCTAGCGGCTACGCGTTCCGGAGAGAAACGGCGCAACCCATGACACCGATGAATCGCAGTGATGCTCCCCAAGGCGAAGCCATCGACGAGGGCTCACACGGGCAGCTGGGCGCGCCGCCGCCCGGAGACGCAGCGGATCACCGCCCCAGGCTGGTCGCGGTGCCCCTGGCGGATGCCCAGACCCGCCTCGCTGCGCAGGGGGACTCCCCTCAGCGCATCGAGCTCACGGCCGGGGCCGTAAGGATCGAAATTACGGTCAGCGTCGACCCGCACGCAGGGGCCACGCTGACCGGATCTCGGCAGAGCCAGCTCGAGCCTGAAAAGGTCGTCCGTCCCTGGACCGACCCCGACTACAGCAACCGCAGCGGGTATGACCCCGAGTTTCTCGGCACCCGCGTACCGATGCCCACGCCACATTCATCCGTGGTCTTGGCCCGGCTCGCCGACGGGGGCCACGAACTCAAGTATCAGAACTTCAGCGTCCTCATGCACAAGGAGCGGCGTTTGTGCATGGTGACCGCGGCCAACGTGGACAATGCACCTCGCCGACGAAGGCCCGATCTGTCGCGCACGTACGGCCGCGCCGCCCTGGGCGGGCTCGGACCCAAAGATGGGGAACGATGGTTCACCGATCCTCGTCTGCCCGAGCAGGATCAACTGCCAGATCGCTTTTTTACGAAGGACGGCGGCGCGTTCGATCGGGGTCACGTGGTCATGCGTGAGTCGGTATGCTGGGGCAAGACGTACACCGATGTCCGGCGCGCGAACGGCGATACGTACCACACCACCAACTGCACACCTCAGGTGGCGGGCTTCAATCAGTCGAGCAAGCTCGGTCGCTGGGGGCAGCTCGAAAACGAGCTCGGGCGGCGGCTCGCGCAGGGCCGTATGACCGTATTTGCAGGTCCCATGCTCGCTGACGACGATTGGTGGTTCGAGGGCGTGGACGACCAAGGTGATGTTCGGGTGCAGATCCCCTCACGATTCTGGAAGGTGGCGGTGGGGCGCCGCGAGGGAGAGCTCGTGGCCTTTGCGTTTCGCCTGGAGCAGGATCTTCGCCAGGTCCCGCTCGAGGAGGAGCTCGGCATCGACCCCGAGGCCTGGATAGAGGAGCTGGTTTCCGTACAGGCCCTCGAGGACGAGATCGGTACGCTCCGGTTCGCGGAGGCCCTCAAGGCGGCCGATCAGGTCGAGGAAGAGTTGGGACTGAGAATGCGGACTGAGCTCGGGCTCGCGCCGGAAAGATAGGGGCGCGTAGGTGGCCAGAGGTCGCCGGTCAGCGGGGGGCCCCATCGAAATTCTCGAAGCGTCGCGCGCTCATTTCGTATTGGGCAGGGCTGCCACAGCGACTCAAGCTTCTCCTGAGCTCGCCAATCACGGCTGAGCTTCAAAGGAGAGTGACCATGAACGTCTACGCGGATTCCAAGCGGTTGGCAGGCCTTTTGGGCATGGTCGTTGGCGCAGGCCTCGTGGCGTCTTGCGGGCATGCGGCGCCGAAGCCGCGCGCCACGGCCGCACGTTGCCCTGCGGCGTTACACGAAGCGGAGGTTCGGATTCGCCACGAGGCCGATGGTGTCATCGTTCGTATCGACGCGGCAGGAAGAGTCAGCCCCGCAAACCTGGCGATCAACGCCGACGCGCTGGTGGAAGCCCTGTCGAGGCACAGCGAAACCGTGCCCACGGTGTCGGCCGACGTGAGGCCTGCGCCCGGCCGCCGGGTCACCGTGTCCACGGATGCCCGGGGTGTCGAGCTGGCCTTCACCGCGGCGGATCCGTGGAGCGTCGAGGTGCTGCGGCGCCGCATCGACAAGCGCGTGAGCCAGTGGCAACGGGGGCAGTGCCCGATCTCCGATCGCATGCTCGAGACCAAAACGGTCTCGTCGAGCTAGCGCCCCTCGCCTGCCCCCACCCCACTCAGCCGCCGAGCGCCCCGGCGCGACGGCTGCCCCTGAGCGCAAACCAGATGAGGTAGGCGTAGCAAACGAGCGGCACCACGAACGAGACCTGCACGCCGTTGGCGTCGGCCATCACGCCTTGCAAGAGCGGGATGAGGGCGCCGCCCACGATCGCCATACACAAAAGACCCGAGCCCTTCGACGTCGCGCTGCCGAGGCCGTCGAGAGACAGCGTGAAGATCGTGGGGAACATGATGGAGTTGAAAAGCCCGATCGCCAGCACGCTCCACATCGCCACCGCCCCCGTGGTGTTCATGGTGAGGATGAGAAGCCCCAGCACCAGCGCCACGTGAAACGCGAGCACACGGGTCGGACGAAACATGCGCAGGGTGATGGCTCCGGCAAACCGCCCCACCATGGCACCGCCCCAGTAGTACGAAACGTAGTGAGCGCCTTGGGCCTCCGACAAGCCTGCGATCGCGGGCTCCTTGAGGTAGTTGACGAGGAAGCTTCCGATCGCCACCTCACCGCCTACATACGCGAAGATCGCCACCGCGCCCCAGATGAGGTGTTTGTGAGCCCCGAGCGCCGCATAACCGCCAGCGTCGGCATCGGTGGGGCCCGCATCGATGCGAGGCAGCTTGATCATCGCCATGAGCCCTCCCAGCACCAGGAGCGCCACGGCCAAACCCACGTAAGGCAACTGCACCGCCTGGGCCTCGGCCAGCCGGTAGGCCTCGGCTTCGGCCGGCGCGAGCGCCGCGATCTCCGTGGCGTTCTTCGCCGCATGCGAGAGAATGAACGCCGCGCCGAAAAACGGCGCCACCGTGGTGGCCAACGAGTTGAACGCCTGCGCGGTGGTCAGGCGCGCCGAGGCCGTTTGGGGCGGCCCCAAAACCGCCACGAAGGGGTTCGCCGACACCTGCAGGATGGTGATGCCCGAGGCCAAAATGAAGAGCGCCGCCAAAAAGGTTTCGTAGCTGCGGGAAGCCGCCGCCGGATAAAAGGCGAAGCAGCCGAGCGCGGCGGTGCCAAGCCCGATCACGATGCCCCGGTGGTAGCCCACCCGGCCCACGAGCCGCCCGGCGGGCAGGGACACGATGAAGTACGCCGCGAAGAACACGGTCTGAACGAGCATCGCCTTGGCGTAGCTCAGTGAAAAGGCCGCCTTGAAGTGCGGGATCAGGATGTCGTTGAGGCAGGTCAGAAAGCCCCACATGAAAAACAGTGAGGTCAGGACGGAAAGCGCAAACCGATTGTTGGTGGACGACGCCTGAGGCGATGCGTCTGCAACGGGAAGCGAAACGGGGACTCCGGCCATGGGGCTCTCTTTCGGTCGAGGGTGGGCGCCCGCGGCGCGCCACGGACCGCTGGAGTCTTTGGCAGGCCCCCTGTGGCGTCAAGCGGGAGGCCCGGCGGGTGCCCGCGAAGACGCAAAAGGATTTAGTGGCAGCTGGCGCCCGGAGGGCCGCCCGCGTGCAGCGCCCGCCAGACCAGGAAGCCAGCCGCAAACAGCGGCACCACCTTGCGCCCCCAGGCCTCGGCACGGGGCCAGCGGGAGAGCCACCCCGCCTGGGCCTGCACCGCCGCCAGGGCCGGCACGCCCCCCAGAGCAAACGCCACCATCATGACGAAGCCCCCCGCGAACGACCCTGCACCCAGGGCCGCGAGGTACCCGCCCCAGAGCACGCCACAGGGCAAAAGGGGCGTGGCCGCACCGGCGATGAGACGCCGCACGAGCGGCGAAAAACGTGCACCGCTTCGGTGCACCACGTGCGCAGCTTGCGCGAGGAACGCCGGTAGGCGCACCCGGCGGCCAAGGTCGAAAGCCGCCACCACGAGCCCCACCGCCATCAGCCAGGGCAAAACGGGCGCGATCCTTGCCGAGACGAAGCCTGCCGCCCCCCGCCCGAGCGCCCCCAACAACGCCCCCACGAGGCCATAGCCCAGCAAACGCCCGGCATTCCAGGCCACGGCGGCACGCACGCGGGAGGCGCGATCGAGGGTGGGCCCCCCGCACGCCAGGGGTCCGCACATGAGCGCGCAGTGCCCACTGGCGCCGAAGCCTGCCACCAGTGCAGCCCCCGCCGCGACGAACCAAAACGTGGCTGATTGAAGCACCGATTCACTCACGCTCGAGCGCCTCCTTCAATCGGCATGCCGTTCGCAAAGCCCCCGGCGAATGCCCGAGCGCCCTGTCGTCGTTCGCGAAAAGCCTGCACCCCATCCGTGTGCCCACTGCGGCACGCGGGTGCCCGAGGCTTGTGGCACGGCTGCCTACTGTTGCGCCGGGTGTGAGGCCGTGGCCGGATTGCTGCGCACCGAGAACCTGGAACGCTATTACGAGCTCGCGGGCCGCAAGACGCTGCCGATCGGCGCCGCCCCGGCAGCGGCCACGCATACGTGGCTCGAACCCCTGCTCGAACACGCAGAGGCATCGGCCGGCGACGTCTGCAGCCTCGAGCTCGACGTCCAGGGCATCCATTGCACGGGCTGCGTGTGGCTGATGAACGAGACCTTTCGCCGCCAGGCGGGCGCGGTCTCGGTCACCGTGAACCCCACGCTCGGCAAAGTCAGGATGCTCTGGCGCCGCGGGGGGCTCGACGTGGAACGCTGGCTCGCGCTCATCGAAGGGTTCGGCTACCGCTTCGGCCCCAGCCGCAAGACGGGCGCGGCCCTCACCCGCGGTCTGACGTTGCGGCTTGGCCTGTGCGTGGCGCTCACCATGAACGTGATGCTGCTCTCGATCAGCTTTTACTTTGGCCTCTCGCCCCGTGATGGACAGCTGTACGCGCTCTTCACGTACCTCTCGCTCGGCCTTTCGGCCGCCGTCGTGGGCATTGGGGGCTCGGTGTTCTTCCGCGCCGCTTGGCAAGGGCTTCGCCAGGGTGTGCTGCACCTGGATCTGCCCATCGCGCTCGGCATCGCGCTCGTGTTCGCCACCTCGACCGCGCAGGTGCTCTCGGGCCGCGGTGGCGACCTCACGTACTTTGATACCCTCAACACCTTCGTGACCTTGATGCTCTTCGGCCGATGGCTCCAGCAACGGGCCATCGAGCGCAACCGCGCGCTCTTGCTCGACGACGACGGCGCCGAGGGACTTTACGTCAGGCGCATCGAAGACCGCGGGCCCCGGCCCGTGCGCGCGCCGCGGGTGAACGCCGACGATCGTTTGCTCGTGGCCCCCGGCGAGGTGGTCCCCGTGGACGCCACGCTGGTCGACGCCCAGGCGGCGATCTCGCTCGACTGGATCAATGGCGAATCCGTGCCGCATACGATTCACGAGGGCCAGCTTGCCCCCGCGGGCTGCTTCAACGCCGGCCGTAGCGCGATGACCGTGAAAGCACGCACAGCCTTCGCCGATTCGCCCCTGGCCACGCTGTTGCGCGCGCCCGCCCCTGTGAATGCCATGCGGGCCCACGGGGCGCTGTGGGATCGCCTGGCGCGCCTGTGGTCGCTGGGGGTGCTGGGCCTCGCGGGCGGTGGGTATGCGTTGTGGTGGGGACTCGACCGGGGGCGCGCGCTCGACGTGGCCACGGCACTCTTGGTGGTGACGTGCCCCTGTGCCATTGGCATTGCGTTGCCCCTGGCGCGGGAGTTGGTTCACCTGCGGCTGCGGCGGGCGGGCTTCTTCGTGCGGGATCCTGCCCTCATGGATCGTTTGGTGGGCGTGCGAAAGCTGCTCTTCGACAAAACCGGCACGCTGACCTTGGGGCGTCTCGAGCTGGCCACGCCGGTCCCCGCCCTGTCCCCGGAGGCCAAGAACGCCGTCTTCACGCTGGCGGCCGGCAGCGGCCACCCCGTGGCGGGCTGCCTGGCCCGTCACTTCAGCGGCAACGGCGCCACCTGGCAGCCCACGTGGCGGGTGGACGAGGTTCCCGGCGAGGGCGTGCGCACGGCCGACGGGCTCTGGCGGCTTGGGCGTGCGCGCTTTGCGCTGGGGGCGCCGGAAGCGAGCGCCGAGGGCGCTACCGTACTGTCTCATCGAGGCGAAGAGGTGGCCCGCTTCGAGGTGACCGAGGTGTTGCGTGCCGATGCCGCCTCGAGCCTGGAACGGCTTCAGGAAGAGGGGTTTGCGGTGCACCTCCTTTCAGGAGACGCCCCTGCCCGCGTCACACGCATGGCCGAGCGGCTCGGGGTGCCACACACCCACGCCCTGGGCGGATTGAGTCCAGAGGACAAAGCCAAGGTCGTGGCCCGGCTCGACGCCGAAGACACGCTTTTCCTGGGTGATGGTGTCAACGACACCCATGCCTTCGATCGCGCAAGCGTTGCCGGCACCGTGGCTGTCGAACGTCCCATTTTGCCGGGAAAGTCGCACTTCTTCCTGCTGGGTGAAGGGCTCGATGGGCTTCGCTTGGCGCTTACGGAAGCGCGCCACCTGCGCGCCGTGACCCGCAAGGTGCTGGCACTCGCGCTGGCCTACAACGCCTTCGCCGTGACCGCGTGCCTCACGGGCGCCATGACGCCCCTGCGGGCCGCGATCAGCATGCCCGCGAGTTCTCTGGGGTTGTTGGGGTACACACTGTGGTCCCTGGGCGCACGGCGGCCGCGTGGGCGCACGCAGATCATGACGCCCGTGGAGGGGCTCACATGAACGTGATCGTTCTGCAGATCTTCGTGAGCTTGCTGCTGGTCGGCGGCTCGTTGGTCCTGTTCGTGCATAGCGTGCGGCAGCGCGACTTCGATCACGGCGATCGCCTCTCCCTCGCCCCCCTCGAAGACGACGTCTCAGCCGCAGCCGAACCGCCCCCCACCCCCCCTTCATCCCCTAGTGACCCACAGCCTTCCCGCACGAGCGGAAGTTCAAACGACACATAGAGACCACATGCAAACCCAGCGCATCGAGTACAACGACCAGGTCGTCCGACAGTTCATCTTCGCCTCGGTCGTGTTCGGCATCGTCGGCATGGCCGTGGGAGTTCTGGCCGCCATTCAGCTCGCGTGGTGGCAGGCCAACCTGAGCGTGCCCTACCTCACCTTCTCCCGCATCCGCCCGCTCCACACCAACGCGGTGATCTTTGCGTTCGTGGGCAACATGATGTTCGCAGGCGTGTACTACAGCACGCAGCGGCTGCTGAAGCAGCGCATGGCGAGCAATCTGCTGTCGAAGATCCATTTTTGGGGTTGGCAGCTCATCATCGTCGCCGCCGCGGTCACGCTGCCTCTCGGCATCAGCACGTCGAAGGAGTACGCCGAGCTCGAGTGGCCCATCGACATCGCCATCGCGCTCATCTGGGTGGTGTTTGCCATCAACTTCTTCTGGACCCTGGCCCGCCGCAACGAGAAGCACCTCTACGTGGCGATCTGGTTCTACATCGCCACGATCATCACGGTGGCCGTGCTGCACATCGTGAACAGCCTGGCTCTGCCACTGTCGCCGCTCAAGAGCTACTCGGTCTTCTCGGGCGTTCAGGACGCGCTGGTCCAGTGGTGGTACGGACACAACGCCGTGGCGTTCTTCCTGACCACGCCGATTCTCGGCATCATGTATTACTTCTTGCCGAAGGCAGCCGAACGCCCGGTTTACTCCTACCGGCTTTCGGTCATTCACTTCTGGGCTCTGGTGTTCATCTACATCTGGGCGGGCCCTCACCACCTATTGAACACCGCCCTGCCCAACTGGGCGCAGTCGCTGGGCATGGTGTTCTCCGTCATGCTCTGGGCCCCAAGCTGGGGGGGTATGTTGAATGGCCTTCTCACCCTCAAGGGTGCCTGGCAAAAACTGCGCGAAGACCCTGTTCTGAAGTTCTTTGCCGCCGGCGTGACCTTCTACGGCATGGCCACCTTCGAGGGGCCCCTGCTCTCCATCAAGTCTGTCTCGGCCTTGGCCCACTACACCGACTGGATCATCGGTCACGTACACTCGGGCGCCCTCGGTTGGAACGGCTTGATGGCGGCCGGCATGTTCTACTGGCTGGTCCCGCGGCTCTACGGCACGAAGCTGCGCTCGACCAAGGCGGCAGAGCTTCACTTCTGGCTCGCGACCATTGGCATCGTGCTCTACATGGTGTCGATGTGGATCTCCGGGGTCACCCAGGGCCTCATGTGGAAGGCCACCAACCCCGACGGAACCCTCGTGTATCCGGCGTTCGTGGAGACCCTGCTGGCGATTCGCCCGATGTACATCGTACGCGTCATCGGCGGCGCCATGTACCTCGTGGGCTTCGTGATGATGGCCTGGAATCTCTTGGCCACCGCCCGCGCGGGCAAGCCCGTCACCGTGTCCGTCGAGGTGGCCGTGCCCGAGGCCCAGCCGGCCGGCCCGGGCATTGGCGCCGTTTTGGCGGGACGCCCCCTGTGGTTCTCCCTGGTGGCGATCGGCGCGTTGGTGTTGTTGGGCCTCGCCCCCCCGATGAGGGCCGTGGTGATCATCGGGTTCATCCTGCTCCTGGGTGAGCTGGCCTGGATCCTCGCCCGCCGCGACAAGGAGAAGGGAAAAACGTCCTGGTTCGACGTCATCGAGCACAGGCCGCTGTCGTTCACGGTGCTCACCCTGGTGGCCATCCTCATCGGAGGCGTGGCCGAGCTCTTGCCCACCATCCTCATCAAACAGGCCGTGCCGGCACATGCCGACAAGGCGCAGCAACCCTACACCGCCCTCGAACTGCAGGGACGTGACATCTACGTTCGGGAAGGCTGCTACACCTGCCACTCGCAGATGGTCCGGCCACTCATCGGCGACACGGCGCGATTCGGTGAGTACTCAAAGCCCGAAGAGTTCGTGTACGACCACCCCTTCCAGTGGGGCAGCAAGCGGACAGGGCCGGACCTGCACCGCCTGGGCGGTCGCTACCCGAACCTGTGGCACTACAGCCACCTCGTGGACCCGCGCTCGACGAGCCCGGGCTCCAACATGCCCTCGTATGCCTGGCTCGAGACCGGGCGCATCGACGCCAAAATCGCTCCGAAAAAACTTCAGGTCATGCAGAAGCTGGGCGTGCCGTACACGAACGAGCAGATCGATGGCGCCGAACTTCACCAAAAAGCCCAGGCCGAGGCCGTGGTCACCGATCTCGCAGGCCAGGGCGTAACGCTGGCCTGGGACTCGGAGCTCGTGGCGATGATCGCCTATCTGCAGCGACTTGGCCGTGAGGAAGGTGTCAAGGTGCTGCCAAGCGGTGCCTCGGTCACGCTCGCCCCCCCCCAAGGAGGTCGCTGATGTACCGGCAGTTCTACCAGGGCATGAGCTTTGCCGACCTTCCCCTCCTGGCGTTGCTGCTCTTCTTTTCGACCTTCGTGGCCGTGATCTTGCGCGTGACCTTGTTCCGAAAGCGCAACGACTTCGACCACGTGGCCCGTTTGCCCCTCGACGAGGGCGCCTGCCCCGTATCACCCCCCCATGGAGACTGAAGCGATGAGCGCCAAAGAGGCCGCTGACAAGCCCCCCGTGCACCACATCTTCGACGACATCGAAGAACAGGACAACCACCTGCCCAATTGGTGGCTCACCATCTTGTACGGCAGCATCGTCTTCGCCTTCGCCTACTGGTTCGTCTACGAGACCACGCAGGCCGCTCCGGGCCCGCTGGCGTCCTACCAACAGGACATGGCCGAGATCGCGAAGAAGCGCGCCGCCTCAGGCCCCGTGAACGATGAGACCCTTGCGGTGCTTGCCAAAGACGACAGCACCGTGACCGAAGGCAAGCGGACCTTTCAGCAAATGTGCGCCCCCTGTCACGGGCCGGCGGGCGGCGGCAACGCAGGCCCCAACCTCACGGACAAAAGCTGGATTCACGGCGCCAAACCCCTCGAGATTCATGCCTCGATCACGAAGGGCTTTCCCGATAAGGGCATGCCCGCATGGGGCGCCATGCTGGGTGACGCGCGGGTGAAGTCGCTCACCGCGTTCGTCCTGTCGCTCAAGAACACGAACGTGCCCGGCGGCAAAGCGCCTCAAGGCGAGATCATCGAATGAAGTCGCTCCCGGTCTTGTCGGATCCAGCCAAAGCGCCGGGGCCGCTGCCTTCGGTGCTCCGGCCGGACGGCAAGCGGGAGCCCATTTTCCCCCTGGACGTCAAGGGGCGCTTCATCCGTTGGCGACGGGTGACCTTCGCGCTCCTGATCGCGGTTTACCTCGCGGCGCCGCTCGTGCCCGTGGGCGGGCACCCTGCGATCCACCTCGACATCGACGCCCGCAAATTCTACCTCCTGGGCGGCACCTTCAATGCCCAGGATTTCTGGATCGTCCTCTTGCTCGCCACCTCGATCGTGTTCGGCTTGCTCTTCGTCACGGCATGGCGAGGGCGCCTGTGGTGCGGCTGGGCCTGCCCGCAGACCGTGTTCCTCGAGGGGGTGTTCCGCCCCATCGAGCGCCTCATCGACGGCCCCCGCAGCCGACGCTTGAAGATGCTGACCGCCCCCTGGTCGATTGGGCGGGCTCTACGGGCCCTGCTCAAACACACCCTCTACCTGCTGGCGGCCGCCGCGGTGGCACACGTGGGCCTTGCGTTGTTCCTGTCCGCGTCCGATCTGCTCACCCTGGTGCGCGAGGGCCCCGCCGCCGCGCCGGTGGCCTTCGCCTGGGCGCTGGCCATCACGGGCTTGCTCTACTTCAACTTCGCCTGGTTCCGCGAGCAGTTCTGCGTGGTGCTTTGCCCCTACGGCCGCATGCAATCGGTGCTGCACGACAAGGACTCGATCGTCATCGGCTACGACGCCGCCCGCGGCGAACCCCGCGGACCGCTGCGTAAGGACGGCGCCGGCAACACGCAAGGTCACTGTGTGGACTGCAAGAAGTGCATTCACGTCTGCCCCACGGCCATCGACATCCGCAACGGCCTACAGATGGAGTGCCTGGCCTGCGCCCAGTGCATCGACGTCTGCGACGAGGTCATGGAAAAGGTGGGGCGCCCCAAGGGCCTCATTCGCTTCGCCTCGCTCAACGAACTGGCCGGAGGCAAGCGCCGGGTTCTCAGGCCGCGCCTCGTGCTCTATGCCGCGCTGTTCATCTTGTGCTTCGGGGGCTTCACGGCCGCGGTGGCGGGCCGCACACCCTTCGAGGCCAACGTGCTGAGGCCGCCCGGCGTGCCCTGGGTGCTCGAGGGCGATCGGGTGCGCAATCAGGTCGAAGTGCACCTCGTCAACAAGCACTCCACCCGCGCCGCTTTCACCCTGCGCGCAGAGAGCCCCATCCCCACAGACGTTCAGCTCGGCGCAGCCCACGTCGAACTCGATTCGCTCGCAGGCACCCGGATCCCGCTGGTGCTTTCGTTCGCGCGCAAGGATCTCGCGCCGGGCACGGACGTGGTCATCACCATCGAAGACATCCTCAGCGGCCAGACCCGTACCCGCACGCTGCGCCTCCTGGCTCCTGGCATCCGCTGACGCCTTCGCCCGGCCCTCGCCTTCGCCCCCCCGGAGCGTTCGGCCTAGAGCACCGGGACGGTCAGGCAGTCGAGCGAAGTCTCGATGCGAAAGCTAGACAAGTGGGTCTGGCGCTCGGCATGGAAAACGTCGATGGGATAGGACTTTCCTTTCTCGATGCCGAGCTTGCTGGCGAGGGCGTCGAAGTCGATAGTGTCGCTCTCCGGGGGATGGATGCCGCCGAGGTCCAGCGCAAGCCGGCCGTTGACGAACACCCATACATCGTCGTCTCCCGTGAAGGTGAACTCTTCACCACCCCGGTACGTGAAGCCGCCCCGGATCTCGGTGGTGAAATGAAAGTTGTTCTCCCTGCCCTGGTTGCCAAACCCCTTCCCGTCGGCCGGAAAAAAGTCGCTGGATTCGTATACGAAGACGCCCGGTTTGGTCTCCGTGAGCGGAAGCGCAACCTCGAGGCGCATGTTGACGCCCTCGACGTCCTGATACCACTGCGAAAAGCTCTGGTCGCTCGTGGTGCTCAACGAGGCGCGATCGGAGCGCTCAGGCCTGCGGCCCGGCCCCAATACGGCTTTCACGAAGCCACGATTGGAGCCATTCCCTGCAAAGTCGAGGTTCTCGAAATCGGGGTGGGTGTCGCGAAAGTCACGAATGATCGCAGTGATCTCGTCGCAGCTCCCCTGGGGCGCGGGATCCTGCGAGGGAGCGAGCGCGTCAGGAAACGCGATCTCGAAGCCGCCTCCGGTCCCGGGGCCGGAGCTCGAGCCCCCGCCTCCCGAAGGCGCGGCGCCCCCGCCTCCCGAAGGCGCGGCGCCCCCGTCGGCTGTCGTGGGCGGGCTACCAAACTCGGGGCCGCAGGCGCAGAGGAGGAGGACCAGGGCTTCGACCGTGCACAAACGAGAGGTGGCCATACCCGTGTCTGTGGCCCCTGCGCTTCAATCCTGACAGCCTTGATCCTGGTCACACTGACAAACCAACGGCGCGGCCCGCTCCTCAGCCGAAGGGCGCCTGCGCCGCCTTTGCCACCTCGCTCCCGAAGCCCAGCGCCTCGAAACAGTTCTGGAGCCCCCCCGTCGGGGGCGCGACGATCTGCAGCGTCACCCCCGAGAGGGGATGCACGAACCGGAGCGCCAGAGCATGCAGCGCCAGGCGGTCGAGCCCGAAGGCCTCCTTGAAGTAGCGATTGTGCGCGCTCTTACCATAGTTCGCGTCGCCGATGAGCGGGCACGACAGGTGCTTGAGATGGCGCCGCACCTGGTGGAAGCGCCCCGTGTGCGGCAGGGCTTTGACCAGGGCATAGCGCTGCCAGGTGCCCAAACACTGTACCTCCGTACGGGCGGGCACCCGTTCACCGCCCTCCGTCTTCGGCACCGGATGATCCACCAACACCTGGGCAGGCGGGTGGCCCCGGACCAACGCCAGGTAGCACTTGGCGACGCGCCCCTCCGCGAACGCAGCGCCCAACACCCGGGCTGCTTCGGCATGCCGGGCGAAGAGCAGCACACCGCTCGTGCCCCGATCCAAACGATGAAGGGGGTGAAGCTTCTGCCCGATGTGTGCCTCGACCTGCGCGAGCACGCCGCCGTCATCCTGGGCCCACCCTGGGTGCACCACCACGCCGCTCGGCTTGTCCACGATCACGAGCGCTTCGTCTTCATGAAGCACCCGCAGCGCCTGCGGCGCGTTCATGAGGAGAGGCCCCGCTGCGCGTTTTCGCGACGACCGTCTGCGCAGATCCTTCGTGCTGCGGCGCCCTCGCGTGCAGCCTCTGCGCAGCGGCCACCACGCACGCAGCCCCCTGGCCGCGCGAAAAAGCACATCCATCGCGACCTTTTCCTTCCCTCTCCCACGTTGCGCTTACGGCACGACTTCTGCACACCAGGCGTCCGAAAACCGGCGGCCCTGCCCCTGGCGGACCGAGCCCCAAGACAGAGGAGCGTGCCATGGACCTTCACACCACCTACATGGGCCTGGAGCTGCAAAGCCCCGTCTTGCTCGCCGCCTGTCCGATCTCGGACGACGTGGGCATGGTGAGCCGCTGTGTCGACGCAGGCGCCGGGGCCGTGGTCATGCGTTCCCTCTTCGAGGAGCAGATCGACAACGAGCTGCGCCCGCACGCGAACGCGCACAACCCCGAAGATCCCCACGACCTGCAGTTCTCTTCCACCGTGAACCGTTACCTGGAACAGGTGAGCCGCCTCAAGGATGCCCTGGACGTGCCCGTCATCGGCTCGATCAACGGCACCACCCTTGGTGGCTGGGTGCGCTTCGCCGAGATGATTCAACGTGCCGGCGCCGATGCGCTCGAGCTGAACGTCTACTACCTCGCGACGGATCCGGACGAGGACCCGCGCGCCGTCGAGCAACGCTACCTGGATCTGCTGAGTGCCATGCGCATCCGGGTCACGATCCCGCTGTCCATCAAGCTGTCGCCCTTCTTTTCGGCCCCCGTGTACATGGCCAAACGCCTGGTCAGCGCCGGGGCGGACAGCCTGGTGCTGTTCAACCGCTTTTACCAGCCGGATATCGATTTGGGTCGGCAGCGCGTGAGCTCCTTGATCCAGCTTTCCACCTCGAGCTCGCTGAATCTGCGCCTGCGTTGGCTGGCCGCCATCTTTGGCAAAACCAAGGCTGACCTCGCCTGCACGGGCGGAGTTCACACGGGTATCGATGCCCTCAAGGCGATCTCGGCAGGGGCGTCCGTGGTGCAGATGGCTTCGGCCGTGCTGCAGCGAGGCTCCGAGGCCATCGTGGACGTCACGGACGGCATGAGAACGTGGATGCGTGAGCACGACCTCGACAACCTCGACGAGTTCCGCGGCAGCATGAGCATCACCCGCTGCAAAGATCCGGCGGGCCTCTACCGCGCTAATTATTTGCGGGCCCTGCACGACTGGCAGGCCATCGATCCCCTTTGAAACGGCACGCGCCCGGCAAAGCGTCGGGCGCGCGGCCGTATCGGGGAGCGAAGGTGGGCTTACTGGCCGGCCTTGCCGAAGTAGGCCTTCGAGCCCTTCGGGTCAGCCTTCATGCCGTCTTTGCCGGGCTTCCAGTCGGCCGGGCACACGTCGCCGTGCTCGGCGTGAAAGCGCAGGGCCTGAATCACGCGCAGCGCCTCGTCGACCGAGCGGCCGATGGGCAGGTCGTTGATGGTGCTGTGGCGCAGCTTGCCTTCGGGGTCGATCACGAACAGGCCGCGCAGCGCCACGCCGGCATCAGCGCCGTCCTCGATGAGCACGTCGTAAGCGCGGGACACTTCCTTGGTCACGTCGGCGAGCAAGGGGATCTTCACGCCCTGGATGCCGCCCTCCTTGCGCGTCGTGTTCCACCACGCCAGGTGCGAAAACACGCTGTCGATCGAGGCACCCACCACCTCGGCGCCGAGCTTCTGGAACTCATCGGACCGGTCGGAGAAAGCCAGGATCTCCGTGGGGCACACGAAGGTGAAGTCGAGCGGGTAGAAAAACAGCACCAGGTACTTGCCCTTGTAGTCGGCGAGCGAGACCGTGCGGAACTCTCCGTTTTGCATGGCCTGGCAAGAAAAGGCAGGGGCCGGGTGTTGAACCTTGGCGGTCATGAAGCAATCTCCTGGAAAAGGGGTTGTCGTAGCTGAGCCAGCTTGGATGCCGGGCGCGCGAAAAACGTTCGCAGCCCTCCGCAAGGTAGCATCTGGGCGCCGGGGACTCCATGCCCCTTGGGTTTCGGCCCGGGAACCGAATCGGCCCTTGCTTCCTGGCCAAGCAGCCCCGATACAATCGCGCCCCACATGGATATGGCCGTTTCCCGCCGCCCGAGCGCCCGCAACCTTCTCGTAACGCGCCCCGGGGCTTGTTTCACCTGCCACGCCGATGGCTCCTGCTGCACCAGCATCCACCTCCTGGGCCCCGTGAGCCGCCGGGAGATGGTGCCCGTACAGCGCCTCCGGAAAAACGCCTTCACCTACGATAGCTCCGTGCGCGGATACGTGTTTTCCTACAAAAAGGACGGCACGTGCGTGTTCCTGCGCAAGGACAACCTGTGCGGCGTGCACGCCAAGGTGGGCCTCGAGGACAAACCCGCCACCTGCCGCAAGTTCCCCTATTCCCTGGTGGCCACCCCGGATGGCCGCCGGGTGGTCACCGCCCACCGCTGCTCCTGCCGCACCATGGGCGAGCGCGCCCCCCTTGATCCCAGCACCGTGGAAAGCGAGATCCGCATCGAGGGCGAGCCGCTCCGCTCCGAGCGCAGCGTTCTCGGCCGCATCCCGCTGGCGCCGCGCCAGAACGTGGGCTTCGAGACCTGGAAGCAGACCGAAACGGAGCTGCTCACCCGCCTGGCCAAGCTGGAGAACCCCTGGACGGTGTTGCGGGGCAAGCCCTTCCCCAAGCTGAAAAAGCGGCAGTGGGCCGACGTGGCCGAGGACTTTCACGATCAATACGACGATTCGTCCTTCGAGATCGCCAAGGCCTGGTTCGGCGACGCCATCTTGCACGTGGTGGAGGGTGAAAAGTTCCCCGATCGGGCCCGTCCCTGGGCGCGCTTTTACGACGGCGCCGAAAAGCGCGCCACGCTCCTGCGCAAGCCCCGCGAGATGCTGAACGACTGGGCGGCCGACGCCATCTGGTCGTTCGACTGGATGGACTGGGGCACCTTCGCCCGGGCCCGCCACGAGCTGGCCACGCGGCTCGCCGTGGCCGACGCGATCGGAAGACATCTCAAAAAGCGCGGCGTGCGCGCCGATCGCGCCTACGCCGAAGCGCTGCTGGTCATCGAGCTCGTGGGCATCACCGAGCACTGGGACGAAGTGGTGCCGCTCATGCCCAACAAGTGAGCGGCAACGCCTCCGTGCGGCTCCACCGTGCTTGCACGCACGCCGCGCGCGGGTCATACGCACCTCGCGCGGCGTGAGAGCCGCCGCTGGTCATGTCCGCTCCTGGAAGCCTTTCCGCCACACCTGCGAGGTTTCCGCCCCTGTTGGCGGGGCGGTTCCGGCTTCGCGAACGGGTGGGACAGGGCAGTCTGGCGGAGGTGTGGCGGGCAGACGAGGTGGCGACGGCGCGGCACGTGGCGCTGAAGATCCTGCACGTCAACCTGCGTGACAACCACGAGCTTTGCAGCCGGTTCCGGCGCGAGTTCCTGGTCACGTCCCGGATCGACAGCCCCCACGTCGTCCGCTCTTACGAACTTGTCGAGGCGGAGGGTGAGATCTTCCTGGTCATGCCCTTCGTGGCGGGCACGGACCTCGAGCGGTTCATTCACGATCACGGGCCGCTCGACGAACCGCAACTGCTGACGCTGGCCACGCATATGTGTGAGGCGCTGAAGGCCGCCCACGCGGCGGGGGTCATTCACCGAGATCTCAAGCCGCAGAACGTGCTGGTCGAGCGGCACGCAACGGGGCTGTGTTTTCTGCTGACGGATTTCGGGCTGGCGAAAACGATGGAGGCGCTGGGCCTGACCACGGCGAACGCCGTGCTGGGTACGCCAGCGTACATGGCGCCCGAGGTCGTGCTGGACGGGCACGCGGATCCCCGCAGCGACCTGTACAGCCTGGGGGCCCTGCTGTACGAGGCGGCGACGGGCCACCCCCCGTTTTCGGGCGATTCGCCTTATGCGGTTTTTCACCAACAGGTCTCGGCGGCGGTCGTGCCGCTACGCGAACGAGGCGTGAGGCTCTCAGCGTCGGCCGAGTCTGCGATTCTGCGGGCGCTAGAAAAAGATCCGCTGGACAGGTACGCGGATGCGGCGTCGATGGCGGCGGCCATCACGGATCGAGCGCCGGTCGAAAACGCCGCGGGCGTGGCCGTCCGAACCCAGTTGGACCCTGCGACGTGCCCCGCTTGTGGCGGTGTGTGGTTGCAGGCCGTGGGCCTCTGCCCCGCGTGTGGACACGAGGCGCTCGGCGTCTCCGAAAAGCGCGGTCGGGTGACGGTCATGCTGACGGGCCCGGGCAAACGCGGCAGCCGTCTGACCACGGAGGCTCACGTGCAGCTGGCGCGTGTCCTGAAAAAAGCCGCCGTTCCGGGCTTGTGGCGCAAGCAACGAAGCCTCCCCCGGTGGCCGGTCGTGGTCGCCAAGTGGCTCGACGATCACGACGCCAAGGTGCTGGTGAAGGCGCTGAGCAACGTGGGCTTCAGGGTGCGCCTGGTGACAAAGCCGGCTTGGCTGACGGCGGAGGGGTGGGGGCTGGCGAGTCAGCAGGCTCTGAAGGTGCTGGGAATCTGTTCTTTTTCGGTGACACAGATGCTTTGGTTCTTCATCGAAAACGTGGCCCTCCTGGGCGCCGCGGGGGCCGTCGTCGTGGGAAGCAGCGTCGCCGCGGGGGCTCGATCGTTGCGGCCCCACATCGGTCCTGTCGAGGTGGACGGCAGAGCACTCCCGATAGCCCTCGGCCGTCGCTTGGTGAAACTCTCGCGGGTGCACGAGCGACATGCGGCCGCGCGCCTCCTTCAGATGGTCGGGTGGCTGGCAGCGCAGAATCAACAGGAACTATCGGACCTGCTTTGCCAGCGGGCGCTCGACGTGACGTCGATTCTCGCGACCCTGGACGAAGCCGACGCGCGTTGGGCCGATACGAACGCGCGCGCCGATGAGGCGCTGGTGGCCCTTCGGGAGGGCGAGCGCGTGCGCGTCGTGGCAACGGCAGACCTGCTGCGTTTGCTGGCAGCCGCGGACGCGGTGGCCTCCCGTCTGACGGTGGCCAAGGCCCGGGGGCAAGACCTGACATCGTCCGAGCAGGTCAAAGACGCCTGGAAGGTGCTCGAGGTTCACCTCGAGGCACAGCAAGAGGTGCGCCACCTCCTGGAGGGCACGTGGAAGGAAGCCTGATTGGCGGCCGATACCAGGTCGAACGGCGCCTGGGTGCCGGGGGTGTTGCACAGGTCTTTCGCGCGCATGACGTTCAGACGAATGCGGTGGTGGCGGTGAAGTCTTTGCTGCCGCAGCACGCGGCGGACACGCTTCTGCACTCGCGGTTCCTGCGTGAGGGCACCTTGGGCCTGGCACATCCAAACATCCTGCCGGTGTGGGATCGAGGCGAACAGGACGGGCTTCCCTATTTCGTCACGCCGCTGGCAGAGGGGGGCGATCTCCAGGGGCTGCTCGCTGCCCCGCGTGTTCAGCCCTCGTGCGGACTTGCGCGGGTGGTCGGGGCAGCGCTGGCCAGCGCACTGGCACACGCGCACGCGGCCAGGGTGCTCCATGGCGATCTGAAACCCAACAACGTGCTGCTCAAACGCAACGGTGGCGAGGTGGTGGATCCGGAAGATCTCTGGCTGGCAGATTTTGGCTCTGCGCGCACCGCCGCCCTGGCGACCATGACAGGCGCCTCCCTCCAGTGGGGGTCCGCCGCGTATCTCGCGCCCGAGTGTCTCCAAGGGCAGCGCCCGGAGCCGCGCAGCGATTTGTTCTCCCTGGGCGTGATCCTGTACCAGCTCATGACCGGGCATTTGCCCTGGAAGACCGAGGCGCCCCTCGGCCGCCTGCGGCAGCCCTCGCCCGAGCCCTTCGACGTGGATGACGAGCGACTCGAGAGCCTGGTCATGGCACTCCTTTCGTGGGACGCGGCAGATAGGCCCAGCAGCGCCATCGAGGTCCTGCGCTGTCTCGAGGGCGAACGTTCCCTGCAACGCCCGGTCGTACGGGGCGTATGCCAGCGTTGCGGCGCTTCGCAACCCGCCGACGTTCCGGTCTGCGTTGCGTGCGGGCACGAGGACCTCCCGGGCATCATCCTGACCGGCGGCCGATGGCACGTCATCCTGCGCAGGCTGGACTCCGACCCAGAGCGCCTCGAACGCTTACACGCACTCATCAGCCGGTTCAGTGGCCAGGACCGCGTCAGCCTGTTGCTTCTCGAAGAAGGCAAGGGGCGCGAGGACGACCATCGGGTGGGGACGCTTGCCCGTTCGATGCGGCTGCCGGCGGCGCTGTTTGCGTCCCTGAACAAGCCTGTCGCGTGTTCCATCGCGGAGGCGTTTCGCGCGGAGGGCTTCGACGTCGTCGCCCGCCGTCCGGTCTTTCCCTCTCGGCCCGTGGCCGCAGGTGTGTGCGTGCCGCTTGGCATGTCCGTGTGGCTCTTGTTTGCCAACATCAGGGTGCCGACTTGGCCCACGTGGATATCACCCGGAGTGATTGGGATTGGTGTGTTGCTCGCGGCCGTCTGGCGGCCGAAGGCGCGGTGGCTGTGGGCACCCAAGTCTCCGCTGTTCATGCTCCGCCGCACCGGGGTTCTCCGTCCCAGCCTTGTCTTCGCCTTCGAGCGGCTGCGGAGCGTGAGGAACCTGATGTCTTCGGACGCTACGAAACGATTGCTCGACGATCTAGGCGCGGCGATTTATCGGCTGGGCGCGCGCGCCCACGCCGATGATGTGGCGCGGGAGGTCGGCCGCACGTTCGACTCGTGGGTCGAGGGGACGCTGTCCTGGCTCGAAGCGCTCGGTCCTCGCCTGGCAGAGGTCGAGGCGCAGCTCGAGGCCACCCGAGAGGCGGACATTGCCCGTGCACACGGCAAGGCCAAGCGGCGTTTGTCGACCGCTTCGGAAGGAGAAAAGGCTGCCCTGACGGCGGCGCTCGTCGAATGGGAGTCGACGCTTTCCAAGCGTCACGATCTGGAGCACGAGCGCGAGCGCCTGACGGCCGAGCTCTACCGCGTGCTCGACGGAACCAGAGCCGCGGAAGGCACTTAACCGAACTCGAAGCGGGTCCTTACTTCAGAACCGCCCGACCAAAGCCAAGCAGACGCCCGATGAAGCGAGAACCGGCAGGACCGCCAGTTGCGCCTGATGGCTCAACGTGCCCACAGAATCGACAAATCGAAATCGATGGCCTCGAAAGGTTGACAAGCTCGGCGACGAGATGCTCTGGAACTTTGCGCAGATCATCGTAGGTTGCGCGGCGCTTCACAGCTCGAGGAAGTGGCATCGTTCGTCCTCGAATGATACCCGCACCCCAGCCCTCTTGCCCGCCGCTGCACAGCGCCATCGTTCGCCGAGAATGCTGAAGCCGGGCCCCCGGAGCCTCGTGTTGACGCGGCTCGCAACCTGGCTATCCTCGCCACGCGCAGATCTCGGGCCCCTGGCGGACCGGATCAGTGCGACGCGACATCCCTCGAACAAAAGGATTCCTCATGAAGTCGGTTTCTCTGTTGGTGGCCGCAGTCGGTTTGGCGGCGGGTCTCTCGCGCACGCCCATCATGGGCAAGCCTTATGGCGCAGGCTTGGCTTACTCCGATGTGCAGTTCAACGAGCGCACCGAAGGTGAAAACTCCGTGGGCATGAAGCGCGGAGAGTCCTGCGCCAAGTCGATTTTGGGCCTCGTGGCCACGGGTGACGCCTCGGTGGCCACCGCCGCGCAAGCCGCGGGCATCACCAAGGTGGCCTCGGTCGATGGCCACCACACGAACATCCTCGGCATCTTCAGCACGTACTGCGTGATCGTGACCGGCGAGTGATGAGCCTCCGCAAACCGACCGCGGCCATAAGAACACTAATGGCCGCGGTTTGGCTTGCGGCCCTGCCCTTGCGAAGCGCCGGGGCCGAGAGCTCGAGCCAAGCGCAGGAAGCGCCTCAGGGAAACCCGGCTCCCGAGATCCCTGACACGGTCGAGCTGAAGGGAGGCGGGTTCATTCGGGGCCTCGTCATCGAATACCTCCCCGGTGAGCGCCTGGTGATTCGCACGGCCGAGGGGAAACTGCGTGAGCTGCCCCTCACAGAGGTCATCCACGTGGAGCGTGGCGGAAAGGCGGAGGCGCCCCCACAGGCCCCCGGCACGAGTGGCGCCCGCCCGTCGCTCGATGACGCTCTTTCCAGAATCGACGGACCGCGGCTCACACTGAGAGTCGAGGCCGACCGCCGCGCATCGCTGGAGCGGCGCATCGTTACGGCCGCCGCAACGGGCGCCGAAGACCGCGTGGCATTTCACATCGTTTGCCAGACGCCCTGCCAGGTGTCCCTGCCCACCAAGGACGCGGAGCTCTACCGCGTGGGGGCCCCGATGGCCCAGCCCACACCCTGGTTTTCACTGCCTTCCGACGACGCCCAGGTGCAAGCCACGCTCGTTCATCACTCTTACTCCCTTTGGCCCCGAGGCCTGTTCAACTCAGGGCTTGTGTTTGGTGGACTCGGCGCCACATTTTGGGGCCTCCACGCGGCCGAGGTGGCCTCGGAGTGGGCATCCACGACGGGCATCGTGTTGGCCCTTGTCGGCGCCACGTCGATTCTGGCGTCCGGCGTCGTTTGGGCCGTGCGGCCCGCATCGCAGGTGCATATCACGCCTCTGCGCTGAGCGGCGCGCGCTCGGCCACTCGCTTCACCGTTCCGCATGTGCACCGTGCGGAAGAGGACGGGACCCCGCCTTTGTGGCACGAGGGCCGAACGTTCGCAGCCTACTTGTATTTGACGCCGCAACCGTAGGCCTGCGTCTGGGCGACCTTCACCGGCTCTCCCGTCGTCACCGCCGTCAGGGCTGCGTCCACGTAGTTGTCGGCTTTGGCAAGGTCGGCCTCGTCCGTCGATGCGATGCTGTCGATGGCGCCGGCGTACACCAAGTTGCCCTGGGCATCGATCACGAACATGTGCGGGGTGGCCGTGGCGCCATAGAGCTTGCCAAGCTCGCCTTTGTCGTCGACGACCAAGGCCGTCCCAGCCCAGCCCACCGCCTTGGCCGTTTTGTTGGTGGACTTCGTGTCCTCGAATCCCTCTTTGCCCCGTGCCCCCGAGTTGACGGACAGCCATACGACGCCCTTGTCCGTCCACCGTTTCTGGAGCTTCTGCATGTTTTTCGACTCGTAGTGCTTCCGTACGAACGGGCAGCCGTGATTGAACCACTCGAGCACGACCGTCTTGCCTTTGAAATCGGCCAGGGCATATACCTTTCCGTTGGTGTCCTTGATCTTGAACGCGGGAGCCTTTGCACCCACGGAAGGTGCGGCGAACGCCGGCTCAGCGAGCGCCACGAGCGCCAGTGCCAAAGCGGGGTTCAACAAGCGAGCGATGGTTGTCATGAGAGCCTCCTCCTGTGATGCGGCGGGACCCGAACCGCAGACCGTTCGGGTGACAGTGCCGAGCGCGTCGAGTCCGATCCCTCGGTCTGCACCGAGAGCAAAGTGGCTGGCGCCGCGCCGGTACCGGGAGGATAGATCACTTGCAGCGGGACGCCCACGCATCCACGGCAGCCGCATTCAGGGGCTTAGCTGGGCCAACGGCTTTCCGAGCGCATGCGGGCGCGTGCTCGGAGGGTGTCATCTTCCCGGCCCGAGGGGAACGCAGGGCACTACAGCCCGGGTGCGTCGATTCCCCCTGGGCCGACAGGGGCGCAATCGTTCTTTCCCACCTCCGTGTCCCGAACGTCCAGACCGTGAACGCCGCGGATGATGACGTTTCCGAGTGGGCCCAAATCGCCCTCGGCAACCCAGGCCACGAGTTCGTCCGACCGCTTCTCGAAGGTGAGGGTTCCGATGAGAGGCGTCCAGGGCAAGAGCGCGCCGGACTTCGTACCCACGTGCACCTTGAGGTGAGCCAGTCTCTCGCCGCTCGGCTCCGTGGCCTCTCGCGCAGCCCTGAATGTCTCAAAGTCTTCGTGGGGAATGGGTAGAGCGCCAGCCGCAGTGCCTCCGGCCTGTGCGAGATCGATCTGTACGACCAGATCTCCCTCGTGGGGAAGTCTGAGTTCGGTATCACTCAGACCAACCTTTGCCTGGGCGAGCAAGGATTTGTACGACAGTGTGGCTTTGGCGACGGCCCTCGTTTGGGCATCGCACTCGACCTTCCACTGATGGGTGTAGGTACCGGTCAAGAAAGCCTTCGCGTGAGGGAAGGTTCTGGGCACGAGCGTTTCAAACCCACACAACTCCACCGTCTCTCTCCCCTCCGCCACGCCGAGGCAGGTCGGTTCAGACCTCTCCTGGGCGCCCGCGGTGACGGTTTCCTCTTGGGTGCCGCAGCCGCCGAAGACGCCGAAGCTCAGGATCAGGGGGAAAACCTTATGACTGTAACGATGCGGGCGCTTCACGGTGACCTCCTTGTTCGATACCGGCTCCGGATTTCGTTTCGGCGCTGGTCTCAGCAAATCTCAGGCCACTGCGGGGTCGCGGCCAGTCCCTCGGCGCGACCGGTGCCAAGTGGTCACGAACACACGAGTTGCATGGGAATTTTCGTTCCGTACCGCTGCCCGAAACCTCGCTCGGTGTTTCAGCCTTGGTGAAATCCTGATGGGCGGGGAACGCTCCACTCAGATTTCCGCGGGCAAGGGGACAGCGACCCGTAGGGCCTCGGCAGACCTGAGCTCGTCCGGTATGTAAACCGGTTCGCTGGGTGAGATCGCAAAGAACGGCCGAAAGAATCACTCGAGCCCAACGCCACCGTTCCGGGTGCCTGGGAAGAATGGTGCCTCCAGCGAAAGTCGCTCGTCACCGCGACAGAGTCCGGGAAGCTCTTCGCTCGATGGCTGTCGTCTGCCATCTGTAAAGTCCACAACGAGCGCTTCTCGGGCCACACGGGAAAATGCCCAGGGCCCGGGGGTCTGTCTGCCGGGGCTCGGTGAGCAACCTCAGCCTCCGAAGCGCGCTTCGAGTACGGCGGCGATCAAGAATCGGATCTGGCCATCATGTGCCCTGAGGGTCTCGGCAAGGAGTTTGGCCTTGTCCGAGATGCCTTCGGCCGATGCTTGTTCGGGTGCGTGCGAGTACTCGAGCCAGCGTTGGGCGTAGCAGGCCTGCGTCTCGATGTGTCTCGAAAGGAGCTGTCCGAGTTCGCCGAGGCTCGCGAAGGGCAACTTACCTTCGAGGTTATCGGCTGGGGGCGCGAATTCACCGGTGTAGGAATAGCGGAGAACACCGCTCGCATCGAAGGCTTGGCCGTAGATGTCTGTGGGCGCAAGACGCCCCACGACGTCGAACTGGTCGAGAGCAAAGCCGGCGCCATCAAGGTCATCGTGGCAAGAAGTGCAGATGACGCCGTCCAGCAGCCGCTCGTACAGGTGCCGGTAGCTTTCACCTGGCAACGGCCCGGAGATCTCGACTCGGTACGGCTCCGGCGGACCGGCCGGATGCAACGGATATCCTGTACACATGAACTCTTTGACGAGCCACGCACCGCGTGCAGAGGGTGAAAGTGTCGCTCGCCCCTGGAGCGCGATCACGCCAGGCTCCGCGAGGATGCCCGCCGCGTACGAGGCCAAACTGCTTGGCCCTTGATCGGGGGTGCTGTGCCAGGCAGACGACAGCGCCAATGGACGAGGTGAGGTCCAAAGGCGCTGAAAGTTGCGGTCTCCGCGCAGAGTGACGTCGACGAGAAAGTCGAGCGCAGCGCGAGACATCAACGCGAGGCGATCCGCGTCGTAGTCGGGAAAGAGGCTTTTGTCTTTTTCGGGGTATACGTCGAGCCCCAGCCACTTTCGATAGAACGAGCCGACCCCCAAGACGGCCCGGTTGTTCTCGAGCATGTGAAGGGCCGCGCAGTAAAGGTCGCCGGAGGTCTCTATGACCGGCAGGTACGTTTCTATCGCCACGGTGGCGAGCTCGATCTTTTTGGCATTTTCCTGCTCTGGAGCGGTCCAGAGCAGGAATGCGACGTTCTCCATCGCCATGAGAGCATTGATACCTCCAAGCGGATTGCCCTGCCCCCAGCGCTCGCAGGGGAAAGGGATCCCTTGAATGGCCTCCTCTGGGGGCGCAGGCGCGACGTCAGCCTCTGGCAAAGGCGTCCCCCCTTGCCCGCCCGGTCCAGCGCCGTGGCACGCCCCACGGATCGCTCAGGGCGAGGGCTCGAGAAGCTCCGCGGCCTCCGGCACCGGCTTGAACCTTGCCACGGCCAAAAAGCTCAAGCTGCTGGCCATCGCCGCCGTCACGCCCACGGGAACAGGCACCCATGACGCAGAGGCCGGCACGAGGGTCCCAAGCAGCCAGACGAACGCGCCCACGCCCATGCTCACGAGGGCGGCGCCTGCGGGCGCGGCACGAACCCAAAGACCACCCAGCAGAGGGGCCACCAGCGCGGCCAAGGAGACCTCGTAGGATTGCTCGAGCAGCTCGAAGGCCGAAGCCCCGGAATACGCCACCAAACAGGAGACCGTACCCACGCCCAGGACGGCCAGCCGGTGGAGCCGAACGCCCCCAAGACGCGTGGACCACGAGCGCGGCAGCAGGTTCTCCACGATCGTGGTCGACGGCGCCAACATGGCGCTATCGATCGTCGAAAGCACCGCCGACAGCAGCGCCACCATGAACAAAGCGCTGCCAAGAGGGGAAAGCAGGGTCATCGCAATCCGGGGCAGCACGGAAGCGCCCACGCCACTCAAGACGGTAGGGGGCAAGATGTGGCGTGCGCAGAGGGCCAACGCCACCGGTACGATGCCTACGACCCAGTAGAGCCCGCCGGCCACGAAACAGGACATCCGTGCGGCGGTGGCGCTGCGGGCCGAAAAGATCCGCTGGGTGAGATCCTGCCCCGGCAAGTTGCCCACGGCCCCCACGGCCAGCACGCCCAGAGCCGACGTGAGCGCGGGCAGCTCTTGCAGCGTGAGAGACCATTCCGCCACGGGGGCAAGGATCGCCGCATCGCTCGGGACTGCGACGAAGGTCTCCACCGCCAGCCAAACCAGGCCCACGAGCAGGGTGACCACTTGGAAGGCGTCCGTGGCGGTGACCGACCACATGCCCCCAACAATCGCGTAGGCGGTGCCAACCACCGCCGCGCCCAAGATGCCGATCGACCGGGGGATGCCCGTCATCAGCTCCAACACGGAGGCCAGGGAGACGAACTGCGCCGCGATCCACCCGAAGTATCCCGGCACCATCACGAAGGCCGAGACCCGCTCACAGCGAACGTCGAAGCGCCTTCGGAAAAAATCGGCGAGCGTGAGCAGCTTCATGTCCCACAGCGGCTTCGCCATCCACAGACCCGCCAAGAGCAGGCAAAGACCCGCACCGATGGGGTCGAGCACCATGGCGCCCGCGTCGCCTTTGGCCACTTCGTCCGAAACCGCCAGCAGAGTGCCTGCGCCGAACCACGTGGCGAAGAGCGTAGCCGTGGCCATGGGCACCCCGAGCCTGCGACCGGCCACGACGAAATCCTCTGACGATTGAATGCGTCCCCGGGCCCAGATGGCCAGTCCCGAAAGTGCTGTGATGTAGCCAACCAGTATGAACCAGACCATCGTGCGGAAACTTCGGCGAGGAGCTTACTCGACGAAGCGCACGCGTCAGCGGCGCATGAGCGAAGAAGTCGGTCACGAGGGCCGAAGGCCGCGCTAGCTCACTTAAGCTCATCGTCCTGCCTGGTGGCTAGCCGAGCCGAGTGCCTGTGTGCTGGGGATCGAGTTCAAAAAACCATTGATTTGACGGGGCATTTAACTTTCGTGGTCAATCGTCCAGTTTACGGTTCTCGCACGCGGACAGCCGCGCTCGTTGTTGCTAACACCGGTTCAATCATGTTGCGCGAACGGGCAAGAATTCGGCCACGCCCTCTGCGTCAGGGGTCGGCTGAGGTCGTCGACTTGATCGATACGTATTTCAACGCCTACAACGCGGCTCGCCTTCGAGAGGCCTGCCAGGCCTTCGTGGCCATGATTGATTCGGGGGCAACGATTGGCCTGTCCCTGTCGGGCGCGTTGACGCCGGCGGGCTTGTCGTCCGTGTTGGTGCCGCTGCTCGAGATGGGCTTCGTCGATTACATCTCGTCCACGGGCGCCAACCTGTACCACGACCTTCATCACGACCTGAACCTTCCCCTCTACCGCGGCACGGCCCAGCTCGCCTCGGGCGCGGAAGACGTCAGGTTGAAGCGAGAAGGCGTGATCCGCGTTTACGACATTCTCTTCGAGGCGAACGTGCTCTACCGGACGGACGAGTGGGTCTACCGGGTTCTGATGGAGCCCGAGTTCCAAAAGCGCCTGTCAGGCTCCGAGCTCCATCACCGGCTGGGCCGCTACGCGCTCGAGACCGCGCGCAAGCTGGACGTGGAAAAGCCCTCGATCTTGGCGATGGCGCACGAATTCGACGTGCCGATCTGGTGTCCCTCACCGGCTGATTCCACCATCGGCCTCAACATGGCGGCCCTGTTCGCGGCGGCGCCGAGCACGGCGCCCCAGATGGACCCCGCGGCCGACGTCATCGAGATGACCTCCGTCGTGCTCGACGCCAAGCGGACCCCGAATGGCGCCTCGGCGGTGCTGATTCTGGGCGGGGGCGCGCCCAAAAACTTCCTGCTGCAGACCGAACCGCAGCTGCAGGAGATCATGGGCGTGGACGAGCGCGGGCACGATTATTTCGTGCAGATCACCGACGCACGGCCCGACACGGGCGGGCTGTCGGGCGCCACGCCGCAAGAGGCGGTTTCGTGGGGCAAGGTCGATCCCGATAAAGTCCCCGACTCGGTCGTGGCCTACGTGGACTCCACGATCGCCCTGCCGCTCATGGCTTCGTACGCCATGGCGAAGTGTGAGCCCCGTGCCCCCAAACGCCTGTACCAGCGCCTGCCAGAGATGGTGAGCAAGCTCAAAGAAGCCTACAAAACCAGCCCGCTTTACGCGCGGTACTGGGGCTGAGGTCGGCTTCGCCGTCACTCAGAAATATTGGTTGAAGGCGAGTTGCCCGAACCATCCCTGGCTCGGCTCAGGCGAGCTCCAGGGCCGTGCGAGATCCAGGCGCAACACGAATCCGGCGAGGGCAAGGGGGACGACGCGCAAGCCGATGCCTGCCGCCGCCGCCTGGCGCCAGGGTTGGCTGCGCCCGGTGGCGTCCATCGGTTCGTGAAGGGCCGTGTCCAACAAAACGACGCCCTGAAGGGCCCATCGTCGCGCCACGTTCACGGACTGTCTGAACTCGAGGTTGAAGAACGCCTGTGTGCGATTGCGAAAGAAGGCGTCCGGCAACCCTCGCACCCCTTCGAGACTGCCCAACAGCACGCTGTGGTTTGCGTTCCCTCCCCCCACGCCAGCGGCCTTGAGACGCCCCATGAGCACGGCCTGGCGCCAGACAGGCGCCGCGAAGGTGGTGGTCCAGGCGAGTTCGGGGCGGGCCTCCAGGGAGGGCAAGAGCACGCCAGGGTAAAGCTCGAGGGTGGAACGCCAGCCAGACGGGACCAGATCGTGGAACGTAAATTTGTCGACTTCCACGACGACAGCGGCCCCGATCCAAAAACCAGTGGACGGAACCCGGCTCACCTCCGCGGAAGACACCCATTCGCGCACCCCAAACGCCCCGAACGTGACGCGAACGGGGCCTTCGTAGGAGAAGGGACCGTTGACGAGGAGGTCCATCCCTGCCTGCCGCCTGAGCCACGCGGTGTCGGCGGCTTCCGGATCGGTCTGGCCGTCGGCAAAGCGAAAATCGGCGGTTGTCAGATAGGCGCTGAGGTCAACGCTCCAGCGGCCTCGGGCGTAGGGGTGCTGGTAGAACTGGACGGTGCCATTGAGGCCCCGCTCTTCCCAGCTCAAGAACGCCGCCAGGGTCGACGCCGTGCCGAGGAGATTGGATTCCGTGGCGCCCACGAGGGCGTAGGTGTCCACGGCCGTGGCTCCCGTCGAGAATTCCAGGCTGGGAATCAGCGTGAACTTCTCCCTGACGGTGACCACGAGTTCCGGATCGTCGGCCTGCACGGTGACCTTGTCGAAAACGGCCAGGTTCCGAACGCGTCTTTCAAATTCCTCGATCTCGATCGCGGTGAGCGCCGTGGGCATCGGACGCGGGAGCAAGCGCTCGATGGTTCTGCGTCGCGTGCGCTCGAGCCCCACCAAGCGCAGCTGTGTAAAGGGCCGGGACACCGTCCGGTCCACCTCCACCGCGGGTGACAGGGCAGGAAGCTCGTCGTCCGCTTCGGTTTCGCTGTCCGTCTCGCTCTCGTCTCTGGCTGCGCTGGCCGCGGCGCGATCGACGGGCGCCGCCAAAGCACCTGCGCTCGAGAGGCAAACGAGCAGGGTCGTCGTGCCGAGCGCGCAGGACAGACCCGCGCGCCCACTACGGGTTCGTAGGCGGAGACTCACGGGGCTGTGAAGACGCGAGGGCGTCGTGGGCGAGGGGCTGATTCACGGAAGAACGCTGGGCAGCATCATCACCACCTCGACCAAAATCAAGAGGACGATGGTGGCCTCGAGCCAGATCAGGCGGTTGTCACGGACGACGTCGAGAATGAGCTCGAGGGCCTCTTGAACGCTCCGCAGACGCGTCTCGAGGGCGGTGAAGCGATCCCCGAGTTCGAACTCGCCACGAAGGTCATCGTAGATTTCGTCCATCGCCGGGTCGTCCCACGTGGCGTCCGGCTTTTCGAGGAGATGAAGCACCGAAAGGATCTCGTTGCGGGTGCTCACGGCCTCCCCGATGAACCGGTGCAGGCGACGTGGCCTGGAGGGGGCAGACCCGCGCAGGCGAAGGCGTTGTACGAGACCGTCGGTCTCTGCGGAGAGGCGTTCGATGGCCTCCTCGAAGTGATCCATGGCCACGCTCTGCGCGAGAGTGAGGGCGACCACGCCGGCCCGTGCGGGGGTGAGGCGATCCAGCACCATTCTTCCATCGCAGAGAGCCAACCGAGAGGTGTTCTCTTCGCGGACCTGAAAGGTCTCTTCGATGTCCTCGTGGCTCAGCTCTCCCACGTGTTTGCGGATGCGGTCCAGGAGCGCATGGCGCTGGCTGGGCTCGACGTCATGGAAAACCACAACCCCGAACGGGTAGACGAAGGCGGTCCCCTGGCCGAGGGAGACGTTCACCACGCCTCCCGCTTTGGGCTGGTCTCCCAATACGGACGCGAGCGAGCGCATGCGGAAGTTGGCGGAAAACCCCACGGCCACGAAGGAATGCGTCCGGGCGGTTGCCTCGACGCCTTCCTCCAGCCCCCCTGACGAGGGGTTGGACACGACGGTGGTGGGGATCAGCACGCGAGACGAGGAAGTGATCGCAGAATCCATGAGGTCTGCTGAAAGTTAGCTGACGGCACGCATTGCGAAAGAGGGGCTGTGACGAAGCGTCGGATCAATGGTCAGTTGTCATGGCGAATCGCACATTCCCGATACGCACGGCCCGCTCGCAGGACCAAGGAGCGCCTGATACGCTCCGGACGAAAGTCACGCCGAAGCCGGCGGCCGAGAGATGACTAGCCCACTTAGACTCCCCTGGCCGCCTCGTAGACGTGGGAGAGACGATCCCGCGAGGAAGCCTGGAGCATGTTTGGTTCACGCAAAGAAGGCCCTGCCGCCGTAGAGAAAGATTACCTCGTTCGGCAGCTCAAGCAGCTTCTCGAAGCGCTCGTGAAGAAGGTCCTTCACGAGGGACAGCCGCCCGAACAATCCCAGGAGGACGTGCGCAGCCTCTGTGGCGAGCTGTTGAACGTTGAGTACGACGAGCTTTCACGCCTCAACGTTTCGTCGATGGCGATGCTGTTGCGAAGCCCGGAGCGCATAGAAGCGTTTGCTCTCGTCATGGAAGCGGACGCGCAGCAGCTTCGCGCCAGGGGCGACGTTGTTGGTGCCGATGCGCTGGAAGGCCGGGCGCACACCCTGCGTCTTTCGCAGAGCACGAGGGCGGGCGGCTCATCCCCCGAAGCGCCTTAGCCGGACAGCCGCGCCACCACGGACATCAACTCGTCGATGGCCGCATCGCCCTCACCCGAGCTGATGGCGTGCTTCACGCAGCCTTCCGTGTGATGGCGCAGCAACGCCAAGGCCACGGATGACAGCGCCGAGCGCACGGCGGCCACCTGCGTGAGCACGTCGACGCAGTAGCGATCCTCTTCCACCATCTTTGCGAGCCCCCGCACCTGGCCTTCGATGCGCGAGAGGCGCTTGAGAAGCGCCGCCTTGTCGGGCTGCACGACCTGCGGCTTTTCAGGCGGCATCGAAGCCCGCATCCTCGATGGCGCCGCGCAGCTGCGGCTCGTCGACCAGCATTTCGTCGAAGGTCACGTCGGCCTGCCCGGGCGCAAGCTGTACCTTGACGTCCTTGACGCCCGAAACCGCCTGCAGCGCACGGGTCACGCTGGCCACGCAGCCACCGCAGGTCATGCCTTCGACCTTGATGCTCGTCGTTTTCATCTCGTCTCTCCTTGTTTGGGGGTCGCGCCGGCCGTGCCGGCAAAACGGCGGAGCAACAGAGCGTTGCTGACCACCGAAACGGAGCTGGCCGCCATCGCCGCGCCCGCGATCACGGGGCTGAGCACGCCAAGGGCCGCCAGGGGGATGCCCACCACGTTGTAGACGAAGGCGAAGAACAAGTTCTGACGAATCTTGCGCAGCGTGGCCCGCGCCAGCCTGACAGCGTCGAGCGCGCCGCGCGGATCCGAGCGCATCAAGGTGACGTCGGCCGTTTCGATGGCCACGTCGGCGCCCGCGCCCATGGCGATCCCCACATCGGCAGCGGCCAAGGCAGGGGCGTCATTGATGCCGTCGCCCACCATCGCCACCACCTGGCCCCTCGCCCGCGCGTCGTGCACGGCCTCTGCCTTGCGCGCCGGCAACACCTCGGCCTCGAAGCGCGTGACGCCCAGCTGCTGCGCGATCGCCTCGGCCGTGGGCCGCCGATCGCCCGTGAGCATCACCACGTCGATGCCCTCGGCGCGCAGGCCCTCCACGAAGGCATGCGCCTCGGGGCGCACGGGATCGGCGATGCCGATCACGCCCAGCACGGACGGCCCCCGCCCCAACACCACCACGGTGGCACCCTGGGCGTCGAAGGCGGCGAGCGCGTCTTCCGGCAAAGGGGCGCCTCGCGCTTCCGCCAGGCGAGGGGCGCCCAGCCAGGTGGGCTCCCCTTCCACCACGCCTTGCACCCCGAAGCCGGTGAGCGATTCGAACACGTCTACGCCGGGCCACGAAAGGCCCGCGGCCCGCGCCTTGATCGCGCGCGCCAGAGGATGTTCGGAAGGCGCTTCGAGCGCGGCCGCCAGGCGGAGCACCTCCGCCTCGGACACTCCAAACGACCTCACGCCCACCACGGCGGGAGCGCCCTGGGTGAGCGTGCCGGTTTTGTCCACCAGCGCCAGCTGAACGCCGGCGGCCCGCTCGAGCGCCTCGGCGTTGCGAATCAGTACACCCAAGCGCGCGCCCACCCCCATGGCCACCGTGATCGCGGTGGGAGTGGCCAGCCCGAGCGCGCAGGGGCAGGCGATCACCAGCACGGCCACCGCGTTGACCAACGCCACGCCCCAGCCTGCAAGCGCCCACCACACGAGGAAAGTCACCAGCGCCAGGGCAAGCACCACCGGCACGAACACGGCCGCGATCTTGTCCGCCAACTTCTGTATCGGCGGCTTCGAGCCCTGGGCGGCTTGCACCATGCGGATGATCGCCCCCAGCACGGTGGCCTCTCCCACCGAGCCCGCGCGGCAACGCAGCCGGCCGTTGCCGTTCACGGTGGCGGCGTACACCTTGGCGCCGGTGGCCTTGGTGACGGGCAAACTTTCGCCCGTGAGCAGCGCCTCGTCCACGCTGGAGCCCCCCTCCAGCACCTCACCGTCCACGGGGACGCTCTCGCCCGGGCGCACCTCGAAGGTGTCGCCCACCTTCACCTCGGCCAGGGGCACGTCCACGTACTGGCCCTCGCGCCAGACGTGGGCGCGCTGCGGCCGCAAGCGTACGAGCGCCTCGATGGCGAAGGAGGTGCGGCTCTTGGCACGCGTTTCCAGTATCTTGCCGAGCAAGACCAGGGTGATGATCACCGCGGATGACTCGAAATAGACGTGTCCCTCGAGGCTCCCGATGACCGTCACGAGGCTGTGCCCGTAAGCCGCCGAGGTGCCGAGCGCCACCAGCACGTCCATGTTCGCGGCGCCTCCGCGCAACGCCTTGTACGCGCCCACGTAAAAGCGTGAGCCGGCCACGAACTGCACGGGGGTGGCCAGCAGCAGCTGCCACCACACGGGCAGCATGAGCGCGTGCACACCCGTGGCCATCGCCACCATCTCCAGCAGCAAAGGCGCGGTGAATACCAGCGCCAGGTACAACCGCCTGCGCTCGCGCCGCTCGGCCTCGGCTTTTTGCGCCTTCTGCTCCTGCTGTACCTCCTCCGCATCGCCGTCCAGTACGCGGGCGCCGTAGCCCGCCTTCTGCACGGTGGCCACGAGGTCGGCCACGCTGTGCTGCGCGGGATCGAAGACCACGTGCGCACGCTCGGTGGCGAAGTTGACCGCCGCCGTCACACCGGGCCGGCGGCCGAGCACCTTTTCGATCCGCGCCGCACAGGCCGCGCAGGTCATGCCTTCGAGCGTGAAGTCGACGTGGCTTTGGGGCGAAGCGGCGGGCTCAGAGGAAGACGTCACCTTCCAAGTATACCCCCAAGGGGTATTTGAGCAAGGTCTCGGCGCGTCTAGGGGCGAGGGGCAGCCCGGCCCACCCGCCGCTACTGTTCCGTTTCGCTCTTCGCCACCGTTTGAGGTCCCAGCATGTCGTGGGCCAAAAGCCCACACACCGCGGCGCTCTCGTCCACCATCCGCGTGAGCAGCTCGTGGATGCCGTGACGCAGGCCCGGGCTGCGGCGCTCGTCGAGCCACGCCGTCAGCGCCGCCAACCGGGCGTAGGCCGCGTGCCCAGGGCTGCCGGCATCCTTCGCCGCGCCGGGAAACAGCTCCGAAACGAGCTTCATGGACGAATTGAGGCAGTAGCGAATCGAGCGCGGGAACGTGCCCTCGAACAGGAGGAAGTCCAGCACGCCGCTGCGCGAGACCTGACCCCGGTAGCGCCTCATGAAGGGCTCGAAGCCGGAGCAGGCGCGCAGCAACGCCAACCAGAGGTTGAGATCGACGATCTTGTGGGGGTTTTCGCCCGACAGCGTGTGGTGCTGCATGTCCAGGATGCGCGCCACCTGCGCCGTCCGCTCGAGCATCACCCCCAGCCAAAGAAACGCCAGCGGCGCCTCTCGCAGCATCGTGCTGCGCACCAAGCCCAGGCACAGCTGCCCCGTCCGGCGCACTTTGCGGTAAAACTCGTCCCGGTTGCGCTCGTACTCGGCGCGCGACTCCGGCTGGGAGAGCCACAGGTAAAGCTCGTTGATCTCTTCCCACGCCTCGGCCGAGAGCACGTCACGGATGGTGCGCGCACACTCGCGAGCTGCATGGATCGTCGACCACAGGCTCACGTGGTTTTCGTGATCCCAGGTGGTGTACTCCTGAACCAAGCGCGCATCGCCCGCCTGTTCGGGCGAGAACCTGCGCAAAAAAGCGGGGTACTCTCCCGAGACGATCACCACCGGTTGCCAACACTGGGCCACCGAGATTTCGGCGTCGAAGGACAGCGCCCGTGTAACCTGCAAAAGGCGCGCGGTGCTCTCGGTGCGCTCTACGTAGCGTCCGAACCAGAAGCAGTTATCGGCGACACGAGCGATCATGGCATGTCCTTTTGCACCCAGGTGTCCTTCGAGCCACCACCTTGGCTCGAGTTGACGACGTACGATCCTTCGCGCAGTGCCACGCGGGTCAATCCTCCCGGCAGCACCCACGACTCGAAGCCGAGGCCCCCTTGCACGGCGCCCGTCAGGATGAAAGGCCGCAGGTCCACGCGGCGCGCGCCGAGCGTGTGGCGGTCCGAGTCCCACGTGGGACATGTGGAAAGCTCCACCCGGTGCTGGGCGATGTACTTGCGCGGCTCGGCCTGGATGCGACGCCGGAACTCTTCGCGTTCGGTGCGCGTGGATTGCGGTCCCATCAACATACCGTAGCCGCCCGCCTCGTCGACCGCCTTGACCACCAGCTCACCGAGATGTTCGAGCACGTACTGCCGATCGTCCTCGGCGATGCACTTGTACGTGGGCACTTGCTCGAGCAACGACGACTCGCCGAGATAAAATTTGATCATGTCCGGCACGTACGGGTAGATCGCCTTGTCGTCGGCGACGCCGTTGCCGGGCGCGTTCACGAGGGCCACGTTGCCCTTGATGTACGCCTTCATGAGGCCCCTCACGCCCAGCATGCTGTCCGGACGGAAGAAGGCAGGATCCAGGAACGCATCGTCGGTGCGGCGGTATATCACATGCACGCGCTGCGGCCCGTACGTGGTGCGTACATAGACCTTGTCGTCGTCGACGAAAAGATCGCTTGCCTCGACGAGCTCGACGCCCATGGTGCGCGAAAGGAAGGTGTGCTCGAAGTACGCCGAGTTGAAGGGCCCCGGGGTGAGCAGCACGGCCGTCGGATCAGACCCAGGCGCCACGGACCTCAGGGTCTTCGCCAGCTGCGTGGGGTACTCGTCAACCTGCCGGACGCCCAAGCGCTCGAGCGCGTGCTGGAACACACGCTTGGTCACCACGCGGTTCTCGAGCACGTACGACACCCCCGAAGGTGTGCGCAGGTTGTCCTCGAGCACCCGGAACGTGCCCTGAGGGTCACGGATCAAATCCACGCCCGCGATGTGGATGCGCACGTTCTTCGGCGGATGGACGCCACACAGCTGAGGGATGAAGCTCTTCGAGCCCGTCACCATCGCCCGGGGAATCACGCCCTCTTTCAGGATGCGTTGATCACCGTAGATGTCTGCCAGAAAGAGCTCGAGCGCCGCCATCCGCTGCTTGAGGCCCTTTTCCACCTCGGCCCACTCGCGGCCTGCGATCACCCGCGGCACGATACAGAAGGGAAAGATCTTCTCGGTGCCGCGGTTATCCGAGTACACCGAAAACGTCACGCCTTGGTTGATGAGCGAAAGCTCGGCCAAGTCTTGGCGCTGCCGGAAAGCTTCGGGGCTGAGGCCCCCCAAAAGGCGCACCGCCACCTCGGCGTGCTCGCGTGGGCGCCCCTGGCCGTCAACGAGCTCGTCGTAAGCGTCGGGAAGAGGCTTATACTGGGCAAGAAGGGAATCGGGCGGAAGCTCCATGGCTTCGAGTCTAAGAGCCTGCTTTTTCTAATTCAGCAATATAATCCGACCTTTACGAATAATAAACCATTTGGAAACATGGCAGTTACGTTTGCCCCTTATCCTCGCTAGAAAGCGCTTCGTGCCTAACCCCGCTTCGCGACACGTGTATCCGCTCTGCCAACTCGTGGATCGGGGGGGTGAACCCGCGCCCCTTTCCCCTTCCCCGATCCTCCGAATGACCCCATGAGCCGCCCTCCCACCCTGCCAGGTCCCGCCCCGAAAGGGTTGTTCGGCAACTATCGGGGCGCCGCGGACTCCTTCGATGAGCTACGGGGAGCCTCGGGCGAGTTTCGCCCCGTGTGGCGCCCCCTCCTGGATCGCCTGGAGACCCTGGGGACGACGGAGCTGTCGCGCCGGTGGCGCCAGGCCCAGCGGCTCATCCGCGAAAACGGCATCAGTTTCATTCTCTACGGCGACGAGCGCGCCCAGGACCGGCCCTGGAAGCTCTCCCCCTTGCCGGCGGTCTTCAGCCAGCAAGAGTGGGCGCCCCTGGCCGAGGGCCTCCGTCAGCGGGCCACCCTCCTCGAGTTGGTTCTGGCCGACTTGCACGGGCCCCAACATCTGCTGGCCGAGGGCCTGTTGCCACCCGCCCTGGTGTTCGGCAACCCCAACTTTCTGCGAGCGTGCCAGGGCATGCTGCCCCCACGTGGGCGGTGGCTGCCACTTTACGCCGCTGACGTCGCGCGCGTGCCGGATGGCAGCTTCCGCGTGCTGGCGGATCGCACCCAGGCGCCCTCGGGCACGGGCTACGCCCTCGAAAACCGCATCATCATCGGCCGCACCTGGCCCGAGGTGTTTCGCGAGTGCCGCGTGCAGCGCCTGGCCTCCTTCTTCAACACCTATAAAGAGACGTTGCTGTCTTTGGCCCCGCGGCCCCATGACCAACCGCGGGTGGTCTTGCTCTCGCCCGGGCCCCACGACCCCACGTATTTCGAACACGCCTATTTGGCGCGCTACCTGGGCTTCACCCTGGTCGAGGGCGGCGACCTGACGGTGCGTGACGCCCGCGTGTTCCTGAAAATGCTGGGCGGCTTGCAGCGGGTGGATGTCATCGTACGCCGCGTACCCGACGTGCTCTGCGACCCTCTGGAGCTCCGGGCCGAGGCTCCGGCGGGGATCCCGGGCTTGCTGCAAGCGGTGCGCGACGGGAACGTGGCCATCGCGAACCCGCTCGGCACGGGGCTCGTGCACAGCCCCGCGCTGCTTCCCTTCCTGCCGGGCATCTGCCGGCGCTTTTTGGGGGAAGAGCTGCGCACGCCTTCGGTAAATACGTACTGGTGTGGCGATGCCAAGTCGCGCGCTTTCGTGCTCGAGCGGCTCGGCCAGCTGGTGATCAAGCCCGCGTTTTCGAGCGGGCCTGCCGTGCCCCAGTTCGGGGGCCTGCTCTCCGAAGTGCAAAGGCAAGAGCTGGCCGCGAAGATCAGCGCTCATCCGCAAGCGTACATCGCGCAGGATCCGCTGACGCTGTCCACCACCCCTGAGCTCTTGGCCGAAGGCCCGCAGCCACGGCACGCGGTGTTGCGCGCGTTCTTGACGGCCTCGGCCGATCGCTTCGACGTGATGCCCGGCGGTTTGACCCGCGTCGGGCCTCGGCCCGATGCGCTCGAGGTGTCCCTGCGCGCGGGGGGCGGCAGCAAGGACACCTGGGTGTTGAGCGAAGGGCCGGTCCAGAGCTTTTCGCTCTTGCCGCCGGCCACGCTGGCGACGCCGCTATCGCGCGGCGGCGGCGATCTGCCGAGCCGCGTGGCCGACAACTTGTTCTGGCTGGCCCGCTACGCCGAGCGGGCCGAGGGCATCTCCCGCCTCTGCCGCGTGATCGCCAGCCGGCGCATGGAGCAGGCCGGCGACGAAAACGACGACGAAGCCCAGGCACGGCTGCTCCAAGTGTTGGCCGAATCGCTGGGCGTCACCTTTCCGGCGCGGCTCGGCGCCGAGGCGGCCGTCACCCGTTCGATTTGGTCGCGGGAGTGGCCGGGCTCGCTCGGGCACGTGGTGCAAGCCACGACGCAGCTGGCGCGCATGGTCCGGGATCGTCTCTCCACCGACACCTTCCGCATTCTGCTCGCACTCGAAGACGAGCTACAGACCCCACCCGATCAGGGCGATCCCGACCTCGGGCAGGTGGTGCACGCCATGGATCGCATGGTGCTCACGCTCGCAGCGTTCGCGGGCCTTGCGATGGACGGCATGACCCGGGGGCACGCCTGGCGGTTCCTGGATCTCGGCCGCCGCCTCGAGCGCGCCAACACCATGGCCTTGCTGCTCACGAAAACGCTCACGCGGGCCTCACGTCAGGAGGAGCGCTTGCTCGAAGCCACGCTGGAGGTTGCGGACAGCGGCATCACCTACCGGCGCCGCTACCCGACGCGCCTCGAGGTGGGGCCCGCCGTGGACCTCTTGCTCACCGATGAAACGAACCCGCGCTCGGTGGCCTTTCAGCTGCAATGCCTCGTCGATCAGATGGATGCCCTGCCCGAACAGGGGCCGGATGCACAGCGCTCGTCTCAACAAAAGCTGGCGCTGGCAGGGCTGACGGCCCTGCGGCTGGCCGAGGTGCAAACCCTCTGTGCGGCCGCCCCCAATGGAGAGCGGCCCGCCCTTCACCAACTCATCGAACGGCTGCTGCGCGATCTGCCCGCGCTTTCCGATGCATTGAGCGGCCAGTACCTCAGCCATTCGGCCGTGTCGCGCCAGCTGGCTTTCGATCCCAACGCCTTCGATCGCCCCCTGTGAACCGCCGTGAAACTGCGCATCCAACACCAAACCGCGTACCACTACACCGAGCCGGTGAGTGTGTCGCACCACATGGCGCACCTGGTGCCCCGCAACAGCAGCACCCAGACGTGTTTGTCGCGTGAGCTCGTCATCTCTCCCGAGCCCGCGTTGCGCCGAGAACGCGTGGACGCCTATGGCAACCGCTGCGTTTACTTTTCGATTCAAGAGCCGCACACGCAGCTCGTGGTGCTCTCGCGCGCGCTCGTGGACGTGCTGCCCGTGGAGCAGAGCCTGCCGTTTTCGGGCCAACCCTGGCAAGAGGTGCGCGATCGCCTCGCCAAAGATCGCCGGCCGGACATCCTTTCGGCCTACGCGTTTTCCTTCGACTCCCCCTACGCGCCTTTGTCGGCCAGCATGGCCGAGTACGCACGCACGTCGTTTCCGAACGGGCGGCCCTTGCTCGAGGCGGTGGCGGATCTCACCCGGCGCATCCACGAAGACTTCACCTACGACCCGGCGTCCACCACGGTGGCCACGCCGGTGGCCGAGGTGTTTCGGTTGCGCCGGGGTGTGTGCCAGGACTTCGCGCATTTGCAGATCGCTTGCCTCCGCAGCCTGGGCCTGGCGGCGCGCTACGTGAGCGGGTACCTGCTGACGCGCCCGCCGCCCGGGCGGCCGCGCCTGGTGGGCGCCGACGCCTCGCACGCGTGGCTTTCGGTCTTCGTGCCCGAGTTCGGCTGGGTGGATTTCGATCCCACGAACGACGTGGTTCCCGGTGGGGAGCACGTACAGGTGGCCGTGGGGCGCGACTTCGGCGACGTGGCGCCCGTACGCGGGGTGATTTTGGGGGGTGGGCAGCACCGGGTGGCCGTGTCCGTGGACGTCGAACCGCAGTCCTGAGCCGCCGCGCGGGCGCGGATCTGCCAAGCTTGGCGCATGCGGAAACGTGCCGCGCTGGGCGTGCTCGTGGCGGCCGTGGCAACGGGGGCACCCGAGGCCGTGGCGGAGCGCTGGCCCTCGCCCGAGGTGGCGGCCGAGGTGCTGGCAGCGCTGCCCGCGGGGACGGTCTTTGTCGCGTTCGGCCCGGCGGCCGACAACACCCTTTGGATGGCCCGCCACGTGGCGACGTCTCGCGAGGCCCTCCTCTCCGAGCTCGCCCGGCCCGAGGCCTACCCCCAGGCGATCCCGTCGTTCGTGCGGGTGGCAGACGTGGGCACGCACCCGCGCGGCGATGGGGTAGACCGCAAAGTGGCCTGGGAACTCGAGGTGCCGCTTTGGAACCTTGCGGGGTCCCTGTGGCTCAAGCCCTTCGGTACGAGCGTGCAGCTTCGCATGCAGGAAGGCGCCTTTGCGCCGGGCGCATTCACCTGGCAACACACACCCTCGCTCGCGCCCGACGCCAGCCTCTTGGTGTTGACCGGAACCGCGAACACCGCGCAGGCTAATTGGGCCACCCGAAGGATCGCCGGGCGCAGCCCTCTGGCGGAGCCCGCCATGACCGCCGCTGCCGCCTACGTTTTGCTCGAGGGCATGAGCGCGCTCTTCGCCCCTCGAGATACTGCCTTGGGACTTTCCAAGGCAGAGGGGCTGCCCCGCTGGCCACAGGCGCCGCGCGAGCCCCCGCCCCTGCACGCCTTGCCCGCCCACCTGGCCGTGGTCGGGCCCGCGTTCTCGGGCCCCGTGGGGCTCGTGGTGCGGAGGCCGAATGGACGGCTTGCCCATGTCGAGGTGGCGTTCGACACCCCTTTGTCGCCCGAGGCCGCCCTGGCCGCCCTGGCCGAGCCCCACCGCTGGCGCGCGCTGCCCGGCTGGAAGCACATCCGCGCCAGCACGCCGGTGGGGACACAGGAAGGGGGACGCGAGGGCAGCCGACAACGCTGGGAGGTGGACGGCAGCTTTCCGTTTCTGGACTTCGACGCGCTTTGGGACGTGACGGCCGGGAAGACCTTGCGTGCCGAAGCCGTCGCGGGCTCCGGCACGGGCGCCGTGTGGGCCTTCGTGGCGCGGGCGCAGGCAGGAGGCGCACGCGTGGTGTTTAGCCTGCACCCACGCCTCGATCGGCTAGGCATGGTGCCGCGCAAGTTCATCGACGCGGAGCCGCTCTTGGAACCTGGGCTCGCCCTGGCGGTGGCCTACGTCTACGCGATGTCCCTGGCATACACCCTGCCAGGACCTTGAGGGCCACGAGTCACCCCCGGCGCCGGGGACACGTCGACCCCGTCGACATGCCCCCGCCGCCTCGCCCGGACCGCCACCGACCCGCCCCTCACCGGGCGATTCACCCGCGCCTCCCTTCGGCCCCACCCCTGCACCCTCTCCGCCCTGTGGGCCCCCACGCCCCGTCCCTCCCACCGTGGCCCAGAAGGTAACATGAGGCGACGGCCAAAGACATAAAATTCCCAATAATTTCAATGTAGTATGAGAATTTACCGGGCCACAGATCCCCCGACATGAGGGCGGATCGGCCCAATGTCGGCGGGCCTCCCCACGTCAGCCTACGCGTAACGGCCAACCCCTCGCGGGTCCCGAGGGCGTTCGGCAGACCACCTGCTAAGGTGGCCGCGCATGGAACGGGGCCGCCGCGACGAGGTGAAAGTTTGTGGTCTTCACGCCTGTCGCGCGGTCTTTGCGACGCGCCCCGACGCGGTGCTCAAGGTGTTCCTCCGCGACGATCGCGTGGCGCTGCTCGGTGACATCTTGCAAGCGCTGGCGCGTGAACGACGCCCCTACAAGGTGGTGAGCAACGACGAGCTCGAGCGCCTGACCGAGAGCACACACCACGAGGGGGTCTGCTTCCTGGTTCGACCGCGCCCGCCGCGCACCCTGTCCGGCCTGCTGTCCGAGGGCCGAGGGCAGACGCGGACCTTCGTCGCCCTGACGGACGTCGCCAACCCTCACAACGTGGGCGCCATCCTGCGAACCGCGGCGCATTTCGGTGTGAACGCGGTTTTGCTGGGCCCCGGGGGACGGCTGTCGCCCGCAGCGCTGCGCACAGCCCAGGGGGGCGCCGAGGCGCTGGCCGTGGTGGCCGTGGAGGGATGGCGAGAGGCGCTCGGCGCCTGCCGCGCGGCCGGCTTCACGCTGGTGGCCACCTCGAGCCACGCGGCGCACAGCGTGTTCGAGACCCGGTGGCCCGCGCAAGCTGTGATCATGGTGGGAAGCGAGGCCGCGGGCCTTCCCCCCGAGGTGGCGCGCCTGGCGGACCTGAACGTGGCGGTGCCAGGCTCGGGTCAGGTGGAGAGCCTCAACGTGGCGGCCGCCACCGCCGTGGTGCTCGCCGAGAGATGGCGGCGCCGCGCCGACATCACCCGGTGACGAAGGCTAGGCCGTCTCAGTTCACGAAGCCTGTGGCTTTGCGTTCGTAGTCGTAGAGCGGCAGCGTCGGTGGATAAGGGCGTGGCGGGCGGCGGGCCTGTCTGAGAAAGGATTCCAAGGTCTCGACGACCTCGGGATGCTGGGCCGAGACGTCGTGGGCCTCGGCCAGATCCACCCGGAGATCGAAGAGGCGCAGCGGGGCCCCGGGCTCGACCCTCAGCCCCTTCCAGGACCCGTGGCGCACCGCTTGGGCCAGCTTCCGCTCTCCACCCGCTTCCCAATAAAGGAACGGCATCTCCGCCTGGGTACCGCCGGTCAAGGTGGGAAGCACCGAGACCCCATCGATGCCCACGGGCACCTCGCCCCCGGCCAGATCCACGAGGGTGGGCAACACGTCCCACGCCGCAAAAACGTGGGCGCTCACGCGGCCCTTGGGAATGCGGGACGGGCCCCACACGATCAGGGGGACGCGAATGCCTCCTTCGTAAAGCTCCCGCTTGTGGCCCCGCAGCGGTCCGTTGGCCGCGAAGAAGGTGGCATCGGACATGTCGTCGCTGGCGCCGTTGTCGCTGGTGAAGAACACCACGGTGTCTTCGGCGAGGCCGAGCCTGCGCAGGAGGGCGAGCAGGCGGCCGACGTCGCGATCCAGGCGTGAGATCATGGCCGCGAGCGCCGTGCGGGGGCGAGGCTGCGGCGCGAGATGGTGCGTGCCCACGAACGGCGTGGGCTCGGGGAACCGCCCCGCGTAGGCGGCCAGCGCGTCTTCGGGGGCCTGCAGCTCCGTATGAGGGATGGTGACCGGCAGGTAGAGAAAGAAGGGGCGTTCGTGGTTGCGCTCGAGCCAGGCCAAGGCTTCGTCCATGATCGCATCGTGCGCATAGCGGCCCTTGCGATCATCGGCGTTTTCGGGGAACGCGACCTTCTCGGCTTTATGCCAGAGGAAGGCGGGGTAGTAGTAATGCGCGTGCACTTGGTGGAGGTATCCGAAGAATTCGTCGAAGCCTTGCTGCCAAGGGACACCGGCGCTGCCCACGTCACCAAGTCCCCACTTGCCGAAGAGCGCCGTCTTGTAGCCCAGCGGCCGCAAACGCTCGGCCAGCGTGATGTCTTCATCCAAAAGAGGCACCGCGCCCGAGTTGTCACGCACCGAGGTATGGCCCGTATGCAAGCCCGTCATCAAGACGCTGCGTGAGGGCGCACACACCTTGCTGCCTGCGTAGTATTGCGTGAACCGCATGCCCTCGGCCGCCATGCGATCGAGGTGAGGGGTCTCTATGCGCGTTTGCCCGTAGCTGCCGAGGTGCCCATAGCCGAGATCGTCCGCCATGATGAAGATCACGTTCGGCGCCTTGCGGGGCCGCGCCGCCGCAGAAGCCGAAGGTTCGGGCAGGCGGGCGGGCGGGGCCGTCGCGCAGCCTCCCCACGCCCAGAGGGCCCCCAGGAGCGGACCATAAAGACGCATCACGAAGGCTTGGTAGCGAAGCATGGGAAAGACTCTGAAGTTTAGGCTAATCGGTTCGGTCGATGAAGACCGATGCGTCGTCACCGCGTGGGCACGCCCCAAACATTGCATTTTTTTACTCGGCTCGTTCGCGGGCCTTCACGGCCGGGGGCTCGCCCGCCAGGGCCTCTGCCCTTATGATGAGCCCGCCCCATGCACGAGGACTTCGACATCCCTGCCCAGCGTTACGGTCGGCTTTGGTTCCGGGACGGCATCGCGCCCATGTCGTACGTGCACAGGCACGCAGAGCTCGAAGTCAATCTTGTGGTACGCGGGTCGGGCTCCTATCGGGTGTGGAACCGGCGCTACGACATCCATCGCCACAGCATATTTTGGCTGTTTCCGGAGCAAGAGCACACGCTGTGTCACACCTCCGAAGACTTCGTGATGTGGGTCTGGATCATCAAGCAAGACGCGCTTTTGCACCTGGTCTCCCCCGAGGCAACAAAGGTCCTGCGCCATGGGAACCCGCCGGGGCACTTCTGTCGGGCGCTCGCGCCGAACGACACGCGGCTGCTCGCCGCCCTGCTCCAGCAGGTGTTCACGCATCAGGCACACGACGACGTGTTCAACAGCGGCCTGCTCCACGCCACCGCCACGGCTTGGATGATGTATAGCGAAGGCCCGGGCGCAGGGCCTGCGGGTACGGCGCTTCATCCCGCAGTCGAACAGGTGGTCGAACTGCTCTCCACCCGCGAGATGGACCTGCCCACCCTGGCACGCAAAACGCGGCAAAACCCGAGCTATTTGAGCCGCCTGTTTCATCAGCAGATGGGCGTACGCCTGGTCGAGTTTCGCAACCGCATGCGCATTCAGCGCTTCCTCGAGGCGTACGGGCATGGAAAAAACCTCACGATGTTGGCGGCGGCGCTGGCCGCGGGCTTCGGAAGCTACCCGCAGTTCAACCGTGTGTTTCGTGAGCTCATGGGAGTCGCCCCCCGCACGTATCTGGCCCGCACGAACACGTGAGCTCCCAAGAGCGAGGGAAAAACCGGCGCACCTACGCGCGCATGACGAAGCCACCGGCCGGGACCGTTTGGCCCTCGAAACTCGTGGGCTGGTCTCCGAAGTTCGCCAGCAAGGCCTGACCGCTCGAGAACTCGGTTTGTTCCACCTCTCCGTCTTCCGTTACGTACCGGTGCGCGTAGAGGTCGGCAGTGCCCGTCCGCTCGAGCCACGCGTCGACGGGCAGCGACGCGGCGAAGGTGGGCGCCCACCGCGCGGCTTTCCCTTCGCCCTCAGGGGACTCGCACATCGGATAGGCCCACAGCAGATCCGGAAGCCAGCGGGGGGCGGGCCCGCGCGGCGCAGACCGAACATCGCCACTCAAGACCGCATCGAAGTGCGGCTGAATGCGGCTGCTCAGCACTGCATCATGGTAGACGAGCGGCCACAGCGGAACGGACACGCGCGCGCTGCGGGTGTGGCGGCACCACACCCAGTCCGTGAGCGGCACACCGAAGTCGGCGCCCTCTTCGCTGCCCACAACCAAACCTTGTTCCTTGAAGAATCGCAGCAGATCTCGTTTGCCCGCGAGATCGTCCGCACGGGTCTGCGTCTCCAAAGGGTCGTGGCTTTCATAGAGGGACGCGGCCGTGACGGTGTCGATGTACATCATGCGAGGGCCGAGGGTCCGCAGCTCTCGCCAGTTACGTTCGGCGTAGCGCAGGCTGGCTCGTGAGTTCAAGATGAATGCCTGGCCGCCGCGCCAGGGGCCCCCGGGCATCCGGCTGCCATCGGCGCGACGGTTGACGCCCTTGGGCCAGCTGGGGGATTGGCGGTAGATGTCTTGGTAGTTGTCGTGCACGCCGAGCGTGAAGGGCGGTGACGAAGTCAGCAAGGCCTTCATCTCGGAAAGCGAGCCCAAAGCAGGCTCGGGAGGCCAGACATCGGGGTGGCGCCAGTCGTATCCCCCCGGCGCCCAGCCTTGCAGCATGGCCATGCCTTGTGACACACCCATCTGCTTCGCCTCGGCCAACAAACGCGCGACATCCCCGTGTGTGAGGCGTACGTGGAGCTGCGGTTCTCGGGACACGCCAGGTCCGGTCCCGAAGCGCAGGCGCTCTTCGTCGACAAGAGGGTCCGTGGTGTAGGCCTCCACGAAGGTGAGCAGGCGGCCGCGCGCCAGGCTCTGCAACGCGGGGGTGTGTTGCAGCTTCTCGCGGAGCGAGCCGTGCAGGCCCTGACCTTGGGCCCACACGCGAAACGCGCGCGCGACGGCAACGTGATCTCCCTGCACGAACTCATACCGAACGGTGTGAGGCCCCCGCCACGTCGACAGCGATTGCATCCACCCGGGAGAGGCCGACATCTCCGTGGCCATGACCCCGGCGTTCTCCGCCCCGCGCGCGAAGATGGCGAGCCAGCCGTGCCCGCCGCGCAGCCCGGCGAAAAAGCGCATGTTGAGATGCCCGAGGGCGCGCCAAAAGCGCGGCTCCGTGAGCGGCTCCCTGACCCATGCCCCTACACCCTGCGGGAAGAGAAGGCTGTCACACTCGAGTGGAGGCGGAAAGGTGAGGTTCTCGAGCTCGCGCGGCAGCTCCCGCAGGTCGAAACACAGGGCCGCGCCTTCGAGCGTGACGTGCGCCACGAACGTGGCCTGCGGGCGCCCGTCGCGTCCAAACATGACGTAACGGACGTGCGGCCCTTCTTGCCGGGCCACGAAGCGCGCGGCATAGGTCTGCGCCGACGAACGACGCGACAGCGGCCACACGAGCCCCTCCTCGAAGGGGCGTTCATCCTGAAGGGCCACCCGCCGCATGCGCCAGCGCTGCGCACTGGCCTTCACCACGATGACGGCCGAGGCGTCGTCGAAGAGCGTGACTTGCAGGTGTTGGTTCTCGAGGTGCTGGATCCCGCGTCCCTCGCGCCGCACCGGCGGGAGCGCCACGCCTGCCCCGAGAGGCGCTACGCTGCTGGCCGTGCAGGAAGGCACCAACGCCGCGAGCGCACCGGCAGCCTGCAACACGGATCGTCGGGCCGGCGCGGGCGGACGGACGGAGTTTGAGGGAGGCACAGAGGAAGACATTACGGGCAAGATGCGCCGAAGAGGCCGCACGTTCGTTTACCACATACCACCTGACGGGACCTCCGAACGCGGCGCGGCCGTTTCGCCGATGAGACGGCTGGATGAACCACCGAAAATGAGAGCTTCCGGCACAAAAAGCGAGAGGACTTCCCGCCGGTTTGCGCATCGACCTTTACATCAACGACCAACCCACGTCATCGCTCGTCGATGACGAGCGCGAGCGACGGCGGCGTTCGGGCGTACTGGCCGTGCCCGTGATCCCGGGCGCCCCGATGCGGGTTCAGTACCGCAAGCTCAGGCTGCGGCGGTTCTAGCGAACGCGCGTTTCAGCCGCTCGTACGGCCGTTCAGGGCGGATCTGCCACGCTCAGTTCTGGCCGACCTTGCTGCCCTTGATCTTGACGTCACTCGAGGCGTTCAGATCAATCTTGCCCGAAGCCTTGAGCTTCACGTCCTTACCATCGATGGTGATTGAGCCATCCTTTTTGAGGGTGATGGACGCCTTGCCCACCTTGATGGTGAGCTCGTCACCCACGGTGAGCACCATCTTCTTTCCGATGTCGAGGGTGCCATCCTTCATGACTTTGATGGCCTGTTTCCCCTCAATTGTTACGTTTTCATCTTTCCCCACGGTCACGGTGTGGCCGCCCCCCACGTTCAGGGAACGATTCATGCCGACGTCAAGGGATTGGGCCCCTCCGATGGACACAGATTGCTCCGCGCCCACGTCGAGAGATTGGGCGCCCCCTACAGCCACCGACTGGACGGCGGCCACCATCACGGCTTGGCCTGCCCCCACGGTCACCGTGTGGTTGGCGCCGATAGACGTACTCTGGTCGCCGCCGATGCTCTCGCTTTGGTTCTCGCCCACCGTGAGAGTTTCGCTCTTTCCCACGGTGGCGCTGCGGTTGGCGCCGATCGAGACGGTTTCGTCGTTCCCCACCGTCTTCGTGCGGTTGTTTCGGGTCGTGCGTTGCTCGTCGTGTTTGGTGAGCGTTTCCAGATCCTTTTCCGCCTGCACGAAGAAGAGTTCGCTGCCCTTTTTGTCCTCGAGGCGGATCTCGTTGCAGTTGTCCGCGGTGCCGCCCTTGCTGCTGCGGGACTTGACCCCGCTTTGGGTCTTGTTGTCGGGCAGCTTGTACGGCGGCATGTTGTCGGCGTTGTAAACACGCCCCGTGACGAGGGGCCGGTCCGGATCACCTTCCAAGAACTCGACCACCACCTCTTGCCCGATGCGGGGCAACGTCACCACCCCGAAGCCCGCCCCCGCCCAGGCCTGTGACACGCGGACCCAGCACGAGCTGTTCTCGTTCTTCTGTCCCACGCGATCCCAGTGAAACTGCACCTTGATGCGACCGAACTCGTCGACCCAGACCTCCTCGCCCCCCGGCCCTACCACCACCGCGGTCTGGGGCCCCCTGATGAGGGGCTTCTTCGTGCGCCCCGGCGTACGAAAGGGGCGTCGGGAATCGATCGCCGAAAACGACCAGTGAAAACTCTCGTCGAGCCCCTGATCGGCCGACTCGTAGCCATTGACCACAAGGGTGTACTGAGACTCCACCACCAGGTATTCTTTGTTGTGACCGTCGAGGGGGTGATTGGTGAGCTTGAAAAGCTGTCCCACACCCACGCCTGCCACGTCTCCGGTGCCCTCGAAGCGCTCGTAGGCGGCCTGGCGCTCTTCGAGGCGCCGCTTCGCAAGGTCTTGTCCGACCGCCGCCGCCTCGTATTCGCCGGGAAAGTCATAGACCTCGAAGGAGGCGTGGGCGTGCGGGCCAGGGTCGCTGACCTCGGCCATCAGGCTGACCTTGGGCCGCTTGAAGTCGAAGTCGGTGAGGGCCACCGCCCCCGATTGCATCTGATGCACGCGATGAAACGAGTTCACGCTCTCTCGCTCTCGGCGCGTTTGCCCGGGAGGAAAAAACGGGATCTCTTCGTAGCCGGCGGCCAGATCATGCGAACTCGAGGAGTCGGCAAACACCAGGAAGTGTCGGTCGACTTCGTGGCGAAAGTGGTAGTAGATGCCCTCCTGTTCCATCAGGCGGCTGATGAAAGCGAAGGCCGACTCACGGTACTGCACCATGTACTCCCACTCGCGGTAGATCTCGTACAGGCGCTCGTCGAAGTCCGAGAACCCGTGGTCGCGAAACACGCTCTTGGCGATCTCGGGCACCGGCAGGGCCTGAAAGATCCGACAATCAGTCGACAGATCGAGCACCGCAAACCAGGGCTCGAGCACGGCGTGAAAGCGGGCGTAGCGGCCAAAGCCACCCGCCTCACCGAACGAGGTGACCAGGCCACAGAAGCGGCGCAGCCCCTCGTCGGGAAGCCGTACCTCGATCGTCATGGGCGCGCCGATGAGCATGTCCACGTCCACCTCGGCTTGCTCCGAGAGAAGCTCGAGTTCGTAGCGAAACGGACGCCCGAGCGCTTCGTGCCCGTTCATGCTCTTGAGCCTCAACACGTCTTCGCCCAAAGGCGAAACCACCGTGAACCGCCGATCCATGGCCATGACGGGCATCCTACGACGCTTCGCAGCTCCGGGGAAGCCAACCTGCCCTGGGACCGTGACCTGCCGAAAGGTGCGAAGACCAAAGGATTGCTTCTATACTGCCGGGGTGTCGCGCATAGCCCCCGACGACCGCCCCCCCGAAGACGCCGCGTCCGCCCGGCTCCTCGAGCGCATCGCCCAGCTGGAAGCGCAGCTTCATGCGGCCCACCAGGCCCGCGAAGAGGCGACGGAGGCCGAGGAGCTGCTCAAGGGTCTCTTCGCGGCGGTCCCCGCCTTCATCATCCGCTACGACGCGGACTACAGGCTGAAGGCCATCAGCCGCATGCAGCCGGGGTTCGACCGGGCGCAGGTGCTGGGCACAAACTTCTTCGACTACATGCCCCCCGAACACCATTCCGTGGCACGCGAAGCCGTGGAACGCTGCCTGGCCACGGGCGAGCCCCAGCGCTACCAGGTCTCGGGGATGGGCCCGCACGGCCAGCCGGCGGACTACGAGAGCTACGTGGCCCCCGTCAAAGACGCAGACGGAAGCACCGGCTTCGTTTTGGTGGCCATCGACGTGACCTCCCAGAACGCTCAGGCCCTGGCGCTTCGCAAGAGCGAGTCGATGTTGGATCTGGCGCTCGAGGCGGCGGGGGTTGCCCTGTGGGCAGTCGAGCTGCGCTCGCAGAGGGTTACCTGGAACGACCACGCTTTCCAGCTTTTTGGCCACCCCGAGGCGTTGCTGCCCGGGGACTACGCGCGGCTATTGGTGCATCCGGACGACCAAGCGAGCGTGCTTGCCGACATGCAGCGCCCCCTGCTTCCCGGGCGCTTCGCGGGGCCCCCTCACCGCATCATCCGCCCCGATGGTGAGCTGCGCTGGGTCTCCACGATCCGCGACGTGCTCTGCGACGAGCGCGGGCAGCCGACGCACATCATCGGCGGCACCATGGACGTGACCCAACAACACGAGCGTGAGATGCGGGCCCGGGGGGCGCAGCGCATGGAGGCCATGGGGCAGCTCACGGCGGGGATCGCCCACAACTTCAACAACATGCTCGCAGCGATCGTCCCCGCGCTCGATCTCATGCGTCCCGTGATCCCGAGCGACCTCGATGGCATCGCGGCGGGTGCGCAGAAGGCCGCAGCGCGGGCCACGGAGATGGTGCGACAGTTGATGACCTTCGCGGGCAAACGCAACGAAACGCCCCGAGCCGTTTCGGTGGCCTTGGTCGTGAGCCGGTCCCTCGAGATCTGTCGCAACGCCTTCGAGCGCCACGTTTCCCTATCGGTAGAGGTGCTGGACGACGTCGACGTCTTCGTGGCAGCCGCCGACCTCGAGCAAGCGGTGGTGAACCTGCTCATCAACGCGCGAGATGCGGTATTGGCCTCCTCCAGGATCGACAAGCGCGTTTTGGTTCGCGTGCGCCGGGTCGAGGCAACTCCCACGCCAGACGAGCCCCCTTCCGTGAGCCTATATGCCTGCATCGAGGTCGAGGACAACGGCGTGGGCATGACCCCCGAGGTGCAAGCCCACATCTTCGAGCCCTTCTTCACCACGAAGGACGTGGGCCGCGGCACAGGGCTCGGGCTGGCATTGGCCCATGCGGTGGTGAAGCAAGCGGGCGGATGTACCGGGTGCCGATCGGCGCCTGGGGAGGGCACGCAGCTCAGCTTCTACTTGCCAGCCGTCGAGGCTACCTTGCACGACGGAGAGCGCATGGACCGTGGCGATTCCGCCGTTTCCCTCGGCATCCGTGACGTCTTGGTGGTGGACGACGAGGACGACGTGGCGGCGGCGACCGCGGCCCTGTTGCAGCGACACGGCCTGCGCGTATGGCGTGCTTCGACGCTCGCGCAAGCGCTGGACCTCGCGCGTGAGCTGCCCTCGATCGAGCTCGTGCTCCTCGACCGCTCGATGCCGGGAGGGCCTGCGGATCTCATTCTTCCCGACCTTCGCAAACACCTGCCCAGGGCGCGGGTGCTGTTCTTCACGGGGCAAGACCTCGACGCCGACCAGGCCGCTTTGGTGGACGGGGTGGTGTTCAAGCCGGTCAACGACCAGGCACTGCTGGCCCAGCTCTTCCCGCAAGGCAGCACGGTCAAAACGCCTGTGTGAAGCCCGCAGAAAACCGGCCCGGAAGGCCGGCCGTGGGGCCCTGGGTGGCGAACGCCCAGTCCGCACGAATCACGGTGGGCTGCAGCTGCGGAATCAAGAGCCGCAGGCCAGCGCCCACGTCGTGATGAAGCACGAGATCGGAGAAGCGGGCCGCCACGTGACCGAAGTCCCAAAAGGCCGCGACGCCAAGGCGCATGAAGGACACCCGCATGCCCCGCGTGCGCACCTCGAGGTTCCCCACCGCCAGAGCCTGCCCCAGGAACGCCCCGATCGGATACCCCCGCAAACCACTGTCCCCTCCCAGGGCCACATTGCGTACGGCACGGTTTTCGATCAAGCGATCGGCACGCAACCTCAGCACCACACGACCCGCCTCGAAAAGCAGCGGCGTGGCGAGCAAAAGTCCGCCCCTGACTTGATTGTCGACCCAACTGTCGGCAAGGCGCCGCGTGGAGCCCTCGAGCTCCGCACTCCACAAGCCGTTCTTGCCAAGTCGGGACACGAACTTCACGCTACCGGTCAGCCGCCAGAAAGACCTGTCGGCCCCGAGTGCCGGCAGGGCGCGCGCGGCAGACAGCGCGAGCTCGGGCCCAAGCCGAACGTCCTTCGGGCAGATCGAAGGTGTCGTAGTCGTGGAAGGTGACGTAATTCGGGGGTGAACATCCGGTAAGCCACGAGCGGGGCCGAGACCCGCTCCGAGCGGGGCAGTACGTCGCGCGCGAAGGCCGCACGCAAGGCAGGCGCCTCCACGAAGAGCGCGTCGAAGACCTCCGGACGGCGCAAGTCGAAGTCGTAGCCCAGGCTCACCTGTTTGATGACGTGCGTGCCGGATTGGCGGGTGATTCGCGTGTCGACGCTGAGGGTGCGATACCGGTAGCGCCAAGGCACCGCTTCGACGGCCGTCGTGTTGGGGTCATCGTAGGCGCGTAGCCCCGCGCCCAAAAAACTGCGCTCGGTGGCCTCGTACTGATCCAAGCTGAAAACGGCTCCCCACCGGCGGCTGAACGCCCACAGCGGGTGTTCGAGCTTCGCATAGAGCCTCCGCCCCTCCCAAGTTTGCTCCTCCCGTCCCACGTAGGCGCGCGCCAGCGCCAAAAGCTGCCACCGCGAGCCCGCGATGTTGCTGTCGAAGTAGGTGGGGCCCAGGGCATAACGGCCCAACGTGATCTCGAGGTCGCCGGCCACACGCTTGCGGCGGCCGAGAAAGTTGTTCTCGGCCGGCTCGATGTGCAGCAGCGAAAGCACGTTGCCCTGAAACTCGAAGTTTGTGTTCAGCCGCAAGCTGAAGATGTCGCGGGTGACCACCAACACGAACACCTCGCCGGGCGTGGGCGCCTTGACGGGCGCCACGACGACGAACGCGGAGAAGAGCGGTTCGGTGAGCCGGCGCCTGGTTTCCTGCGCCACCACGGGATCCCAGAGGTCACCCGGCTGCAGCAACACTTCGCGCGCAATGATGTGCTCGCGCGTGGTCATATGAAAAAAGTTGAGCCAACCGAGCACCCGGCCGTCTTCTTCCCGGGAGAATACGTCGAAGTTTTTCACCAGCACGCCGGCAACGCGCTTACCTTCCGGGTGCAGCTCGATCTCGAGTCCTCGCTCTTCGAGCACGCGAAGCAGCGCGTTTTCCTGGTACGACCCCAAAGACCCCAGCACCTGCTGCCGGCGCGGCGCGGGTGCGGTGCCCCACGGGGAAGCCTGGGGCAGCTGCGGCGAAGCGCTCGCCGCTTGCCCGTCGGTCGCAGCCCGTGCGGAGGCGACCGCGCAAAGCGTGACGAGACAACAGGCCAGCAACGACCGCATGGGCAAGCCGTGCAAGACTACCCGCAAAGGGCCACGCCCGGAACCTTCCGTGCGTTTGTCCTGGTCCGCAGGGTGGAGAGCCCCCACCCGTAGACCTCTCGTTCCCGGCTTGTCCCCCCCAGGCGGAGGCCGCTGGCACTACCCGCGGGTCAATACGGGCAGCGGTTTGCTGGCGTTCTCCATGACCTGGGGAACGTAAGCCTTTTTGTAGTCGCCGGAGACGAAGTCGAGACCGTATCCGGTGCGGCCGTTGTTGGGAATGTTCTGCCAGTCGGAAGCAGGAAGCCCGTACGACTGAAGAATCGTGGCCAGGAACTGGTTGTGCGTGAGGCCTGTTTGCCCCTTGGCCTGCCCAAACATGGACAGGCGGGCAGAGGGCGCCATGTTGCGGTAGTCGATGTACAGGCCCGTTTGGAAGGCTCCCGCGCCTCCGCCTGCCGTGATCGTGGGGCGGCTGCGAGAATCGTGAGTCTCTTCTCCGGACTCGTTGGTCCAAACCACGAAGCTGTTGTCCAGGATCGTTTGGCCCGGCTGCTCCTCGACGCCGAGCTTCGCGATGAGATCCACGAACACCTCGGAGAAGAGGTTGCGATTGGCTTCCACGAGCAGCCCCTGCCCCGAGGTGTCCCACAAGTGAGCGACACCCTGGTGCCAATTGCTGCTGTTCGAGGCAAACTGGCTCTCATCGATCCCCATCACGGCGATTCGACTCGTGCCGCAAATGAACGCCGCAGCGATGACGTCATTCAAGGCCTGATAGCGCGCGCGACCGGTGACCGCGCCGGGGGCCTTCTGATCTTTGCACGCCGCCGACCGCACCACGGGACCGCCTCCCACGCGGAGTTCGAGCTCCGCGAGCCGCTGCATGTGATCATCGAGCCTCTGGCGGTCCTCCGCCGACAAACGTCGGTTGGATTCTCTGAGGCGCTTGTAGTTCTCCCGCACGCGGTCGACGATGGGAGCTCGCGCCGCGGGGGGCGGCGCCCCCATCCCCCCCCCAGCGGGGTCGAAGATCTTCGTAAACAGGTCTTTGGGCTCTCCCGTTCCCGAAATGGGCTGAATGGTGCCCGACCGGTTCGCGGGGTTCGAAAAGTTGAACGACAGCTGGTTGATCGCGCCCGTGATCATGGCCCGCTCCCGAATCCCGGAGAGATTCGGATAGAACTTATCGGAGAAAGCCAGGAGCTGGTCGATGGTGGGCGTGGATTTGCCCTGCAAGGCCTTCCCGTCGCCACCGTTGCCGTCGTTGCGGGCGTAGTTGCCGAGGTGACCGCCCGTGTTGTGCGCGATGTACCAGGGAACGTCGAGCCCTCGGATCACGTTGAGCTTCTGAACCAACGCGGGGGTCAACTTGTTCGTGGGTCCCCGCAGAATTCCGGATAGAGCGGTGCTTCCGCCCTCGGTCTGTGACTTCAAGCTTCCCCACCGGATCTGGTGCCCCGGGTAAAGCTGCAGAGACTTGTCGAGCCACGCCTCGGGCGGGTACATCGTGGCTTCTCGCACGCCCCCGTGGTTCGACGCCAGCGACACCAGACGAGGCTGGCGCGCGATCACGGGAGTGGCCGCGTAGGCGCGGACCGGAACCAGCGAAGGAAGGAAGGGAAGCGCCAACGTGAATCCCCCGGCACCCCGTAGCACCTGACGACGGCTAACGACAACTGGCTTCATGAAAGTCTCCGGTGGGTGATTCATCGTCACCCGGTTGTGTGTCAGTCTGTGGGCGTAGCTCGGACCGAGCAGTCTTTGCTTTCAAAGGTCGATACGGCGCGACTTGAAGGCGTCCGAGAGCACCATCGATCGGATCATGCTCTTCAGACTCCCGCCTCCGGCCAGCTGCGAACGGAGGCGCTCCAGCACGCAGCCATCGCTCTCGACGTCATCCCACCGCGCAAACGTGTGCCTGAAGTAGCTTCGGGCAAGGCAGGCTTCCACCTTCCCGCTCTCGGCGATCCGGTTCATCAGGTCACCCGGCCCTTCCACCTCGCGGTCGTCATCGATGAATACCCGCGGAACGCTGCGCGTGATGACGGGCTTTCGCAGGCGCTCCTTCCCCGCATCGTCAAAGAGGACTTCCTGAGTGCGCTGGCGCCCCAGAGAGTCGAAGTTCTCTGTCGCAAAGCCGAGCCCATTGATCAGGTTTCTGTGGCACGAGGCGCAGGTCGTTCCCTGCTGCTCCGTGATGGCTTCGACGGCTTCTCGCGTGGTGCTGCTCGAGGTGTCGACGGGGGTGTTCCCGGCGTTCTCGGGCGCGGGCGGAATGGTATCGCAAAGCACACTCTGGCGGATGAATACGCCCTTCATGATGGGCCTCGTCGTCGTGATGCCCGTCGAGAGGAATGCGGCCCGGGTCAGAAAGCCAGGCCGCTCGCCCGCAGCGATGGAGGGCGGTTGCCCCTCACCGGACCAGGCCTCGACGCCGTAGATCCGCGCCAGCGCTGAGGTCCGCGCGAAGGACAGCTCGCTCGAAAGGAGGTCTTGCACCGTTCCGTCGACCGTCCAGGTGTAGTGCTGAAAGAGGTCGATCGGCTCTTGGACCATGTCTTGTCGAAGCGCGCCGTTGGGCTCGAGCTCGCCGGCGAACGCGCGGAAGTCTTTCCGATCCATCGACTTGTCGAGCGCCGGCAGATCTTCCACCTTCAGAAGGTCCATGAAGAACTCGCGAGACGCATTCCGCCCCCGGCTGTCCGCCATGAGTCTGTCCACCTGTGCTTCGTAGCCTTCGGCGGTGCTCAGGCTGCCGTCCTGTGCGGCGTCCCATAGCTCGGCGTCCGGCATCGACTGGGTGAGCTGATAGGAAAGGCGAGCGGCCAGTTCATGAGCAGAGAGTCGGTAGACGCCCGGCTTGCCTCCAGCCTCGTTCTCCCCGTGCTCGACCATGTACAGGAACTGAGGCGCCGAGAGGACCGTTGCGATCACATCCGCCAGGGCAAGGCGATCGACGCCGCCGCTCGTGCCATAGATACCCCGGTAGAAGTTCAGGTCTTCTGGCTCGGCAGGGCGACGCAGCGCCAGAGCCGCAAAACGCTCCAGGAAGGCGTCCACGCAGGCGGTGTCATTCGCGGCGTTGCTGTCCGTGGCACACGCGCCCACCAGTTTGGACAATCGCTCGCCCTGGACCAGCTCAGCTCCCGCCTTGACCGCAACGTCGTAGCTCACGTCTACATGAGCCTGTTGCAAGTCTTGGTCGAGCTGCCTGTAGCTGCCATGCAGGTCTTCCGGGACCTTCTCTCGCTCTTCGGCCGGGTATTTGGCGAGCAGATCCGCGAGGCTGTTCCACACCGCCGCGGCCTCGTTCGCATCGCCGAGCGACCTGTCGATGACATCCCGTAGGCTGTTCTTGTATTGTGTGGCCGTCAGCTTGCGTAGGGCGACCGACGCGGGCGCCACGGACTGCTGACAAGCAAACGTGGGCTTTTCGCCGATCACGCGGCCCGTCTCGTCCTTGACCGGTACGATCTCGGGAGGGGGAGGCGGCTCTTCGGTCGTTTGGTCGGGCTCCTCCTCCGGGGGAGGCTCGTCTTCCACGGGGGTGCGGCTGACGTTGCCCACGCAGGCAGACCACAGCAGCGCCCCGATCAGGAAGGCGAGGAACTGAGGGACACGCACGGATATGACTACCGAAACCTTCATGGTAGACCCCAAGTCACGCGCGGGAGGTCACTTAGAACCACCAAAGCTGCTCCAACGCCGTCTAGAACCGTACAATGCCCCCTCACGGAACTCGCGTCAAGGTTATATCTTATTTAGTGACTATGACTAATCAAGCTAGACCCCGCAGGGGGGCGGGCCTGCGCCTTCTTTGGCTCCGAAAAACGTCGAGGAGCCGGGAGGCGCCCTGTTGGGGGGCCGTCCGGCTCCTCGCGCTCCGCCTCGGGGAGGGGCGATTAGGTCTTGAGCTTGACGTTGTCGATGCAGGTGCTGCCGGTGGTGGAGATGATTTCCACCTTGAGGAGGTTGTTCCACGACAGGCTGACGGTGGAGGTGCCCGAGGCGGGCAGGGACACGTCCTTGACGAGGCGGCCAGACTGGCCCTTGACGTAGCCGTAGACGCGGTAGCTGGTGGCGGCAGATTCGTCCCAGAGCTTCGTGAGGTCGAAGGTGGTGAGAGAGAAGGGCTCGCCCGTGTTCTTGGTGATGGTGATCGTGTCACGTTGGTCGTAGGCGCACAGGCGCTTCGAGCCCTTGACCGTTTCGATGCTCAGCTTGCCAGGCGAGAAGGCATCGATGATGTTCGCGAACTCGAAGTTGTGCGACGTGGTCCAGATCTCGGAGGGGTTCTCGGTGACGAGGCCGAGGGTATTGGCCTCGAAGGAGAGCGTGCGCGAGACGTTGTCCTGGGTCACGGCGCCGTTGTAGTTGGAGTTCACGTAGGTGGTCATCGTGTAGGGCCAGTTGGTCCAGGTTCCACCGCCAAAAGCCGCGCTGTGGAAGTCGCAGGAGGAGTAATCGTAGTGCTCGCCATCACCCACCGGCACTTGCCTGCAAAGGCGCTCGGCGAGGCCCGTGTACTTGGTGGCCTGGTCCACACGGTAGCCTTCGATGGGCTTGTAGGGGTTGCCAGAGCTGGCGCCCAGGCGGCCGGCGATGTTGGCCTTGAAGCCCTGGCCCTTGGCGTAATGAGCCACGGGCGGGTTGGACGCAAACACGTTGCCCATGTACACGCCTTCCTGAATGTGCGCGTCGCTACCCACCTGGTAAGCGAGGGAGAAGCCCACCGAAGGCATGTCCTCGGGGTCGGCGGTGACGAAGATGGGCACGTTTTGGCCGGTGCTGTTGAGGTGTGCGAGCACGCAGGCGCTGATCTGCTGCTGGCAGCGCGCATCACAAGCGCCGTTCTTCCAGCCGGTGCCCACACCAAGGCCACCGGGGAAGGTGTGCCAGTTGCCGTTGTTGTCTTGTTTGCTGATCGAGTCGTTGGCGGCCAGCGCGCACTTGGCGATGTACCTGACCGTGAGGCGGCCACCGTTGGTGGTCATGAGGCCGTTGGTGGTCATGAGACCGTTGGTGGTCATGAGGCCATTGGTGGTGGCGAGGCCGTTGGTGGTCATGAGACCATTGGTGGCCACGAGGCCGTTGATGGCGGACAGGCCGTTGATGGCGGACAGACCGTTTTCGCTGAGAACGCCCTGGGAGATGGGATCGTCCTGCAGGAGAGAGTTGTCGTTTTGGCCGGGGGCGGCGCCGCAGCCCACGGCGCCTCCCAGGAGCAGGAATCCAAGGGTCTTGGCGAATCCGGTGTTCATCTGAGGTCTCCTTCGGTAGCCCGGCCAGCTCGAGGAGCTCCGTGGCTTTGCGTAACGCGGTCGCCCGCGTGTTGCCGTTTCGGGAACATTCCCTTGTCCCGGAGAAGAGCAATCGGTGTGCCATGTATAGAACGTAAGCCAGCTTACTCAATATGGGACAAAAACAGCCCTTGGACCAGGGGACCTGTTGTGCCCCGCACAACACCTGATGATTCGGCCGCTACAGTCCGGGGCCGCAGATTCGCCTCGAAGGCTGCCGTGTTCGTGCTCGTTCTTGCGTGGATCCTGTCGGGCGGGCTCTCCCCCCGTGTGGGAACGGCCGGCTGGGCCTCTCTGGGTGACATGCCTCGCCCTGTGGCGCAGGCCGACGGGCTTTCGTTCCAGAGCGACCAAGGCACCTTGTGGGTGGGCGCTGAGAACGATCACGTGTTGCGGGTGCGCTTTTCGCCCCGCGCCTCGTTGGGCCGCGACCACTCCTACGCGTTGACCTCACCGAGACCGAAGGTGACGACGAAGCCCACGGTCGAGGTGGGCGCGACGCAGTCCCTCGTGAGGGTTCAAGGCCTGAGCGTTTCGATCAATCACAGCCCACTTCGGCTCACATTTCGCGATACCGCAGGCGCAGTGATCGACGAAGACGACGCTGAACGCGGCATCGCATTCGTGGGCCGAACGACCCGCGTCTGGAAGACCTTGCCAGACGACGCACATGTCTACGGCCTTGGCGAAAAGGGAGGGCGCCTGGACAAGCGCGGCCGCAACTTGGGCGGCACCTCGTACACCATGTGGAACAACGACACATTTGCGTACGACAGCGACACAGATCCCATCTACGTATCGGTTCCCTTTTTCATGGTCATGCGCAAGGCACGCGCCCACGGTGTCTTTCTCGACAACACGTCCCGGAGCTCGTTTGACGTGGGACACGAATCACAGCGCTTGCTCTCGTTTGGTGCTGAATCGGGGGAACTCAACTACTACGTGATCGCCGGTCCGCACCCCAAGGATGTGGTGGCTCGCTACACCGCACTCACCGGGCGCATCAACCTTCCCCCCAAGTGGGCCCTGGGATTTCATCAGTCGCGCTGGGGCTACTGGCCCGAGTCACGACTGCGGCTGGTGGCGAACACGTTCCGGGAAAAGAAGATTCCAGCCGACGCCCTGTGGCTGGACATCGATTACCAGGAGGGGTTCAAACCCTTCACCTGGGACAAACAGCGCTTTCCCGATCCGCCCCGCATGCTGAAGGAGCTGGCCGCCCAGGGCTTTCGCGTCATCACCATCGTGGATCCCCATCCCCCCGAGCAGCGCGGATACCCCGTATTCGATGAGGGCCTGGCAGGGGATCATTTCGTTCGCGCACAAGACGGCACGATCTTTACGGGCGCCGTGTGGCCGATGCGCGCAACGCCCCCGCGGCGCAGCGTTTTTCCCGATTTCACGAGACCCAGCACACGGCACTGGTGGGCCGAGCTCTACAAACCTTTTCTGGACATGGGCGTCGCGGGCATCTGGAACGACATGAACGAGCCCGCCGTGGGCGATCAACAGAACGGAACCATGCCCTTCGACGTTCGTCACGACAACGAAGGACAGCCCACGGATCACCGTGAGGTTCACAACGTTTACGGGCAGCAGATGACACGTGCCACCTTCGAGGGCCTTCGCGCAGCGCGACCTAACCAGCGCCCCTTCGTGCTCACCCGCGCGAGCTTCGCGGGCGGCCAAAAGTGGAGTGCCGTGTGGACAGGCGACAACCAAAGCGACTGGGCGCATCTGCGCGGAGGCATTCCCATGTTGTTGGGGATGGGACTTTCGGGTTTTGCGTTCGTGGGCAACGACGTGGGCGGATTCGCCGATTCCCCCGTGCCCGCCCTCTTCACCCGATGGGCGCAGGCAGCCGTGTTCTTCCCTTTCATGCGTGCGCACACGACGCGCGCCAGCCTGGATCAGGAGCCGTGGTCCTACGGTGTCGAGAAGGAGATCGAGAACCGTAGGATCATCGAGCTGCGCTACCGCTTGCTGCCCACCATCTACAACGAGATGCAAAAAGCAAGCGCCACGGGTGTGCCCGCCATGCGCCCTCTGTTCCTCGAATTTCCAGACGACCCTGCCACCTGGGATCGGGACGACGAGTTCATGTGGGGCGAAGATCTCTTGGTCGCGCCCGTCCTCAAGGAAGTGGCGCTCGAGCGCGAGGTGTACTTGCCCCCCGGAGATTGGTACGACCACCGTACGGGTGCGTTGAATGCGGGGGCGCGATCCAAGGGCCCCAAGTCAGGCGACCAGACCGCACTGGCTCAGGGGGGAGGGCAGACCCTCACCGTGCCCGTCACGCTTTCGACCCTGCCGCTCTTCGTCCGGTCCGGGGGCGTGGTCTTCTCGACGGACGTGGTACAGCACACGGGACAGCTGCCGGGACAGCCCCTTCGGGTTTCGGTCTATCCGTCCGAACGCGAGACGACGCGCACCCTTTACGAGGACGATGGCGAGAGCATGGCTTATGTGAACGGCGCCGCGTGCGTGCGTGTCTTCCGAAGCGTGCGCACGGCCGAGCGCGTTCGCGTCGACATCTCTGCGTGCCAGGGGACGTATAAACCAGCGCCCCGCTCTCTTGTCGTGCGCACGCCCGAACGGTACGCCGCATCGGCCACGGTCAACGGAAAGCCCGCGGCCGTGAACCGCGATGCGACTGGTTTCTCCGAGCTCACGATGCCGGATACGTTCGGAGCTCTCAGGGTCGAGTTTCGGCGGTGAGGTCCCGGCCGCCGAAGGCCCGACTCACTCCGAGGCAGGCGTCGGGCCCAGGGGACCTATCGCGACGTCGAGGATGAGGCGATCCTCAAGCACATCGTGGATGCGTAAGTCGTCGAGGCGCATGCGCGCCAGAAAAGGCAACTCGTTCGCTCGAAGCGAGGGGACGAGCTCGGGGCGCTGCTCGGAGACCGGCCGGGCGTACGCAAAGCTGGCGCGAAGCCCGCTGGCCAAAGACACCCGCAGTTCCACGTCGATCGTGTTGCTCGCAACGGAGACGCGCAAAGGGCGCGCCGTGAGCGCCTCGTTCGGGACCAAGGCGAAGTCGAGGTGTCCGTGCACCGTGAAGTCAGCCACGGGCTTGCGCCCGCGCGGCTGCCAGGAATAGCTGAGGCCCTCGAACACCCGCTCGTCTTCGTCCGCGTCGACGAACCCCACCACGTCGAACTTCATGCGACGAGGTCCGTCGGCCCGCAGCAAACGAACCTCTTTCACCTGGACTTTGGCGCCCGTGTACCGCGTCTTGACGAGCGTCACGTCCCGCAAGAGCTCGGGCCGCTTGTCGCGCAGGGCCCTCTGAACTTCTTCGGTCGAGATCGCCTCCGCCACGGCCCGGTTCACGACGACCCGCCCAGAGGCCGTGCGGGCCACCGCGTCGAGCGCGGTGAGGCGCACCTCGGAAATGCCCCGAGCGGGGTTCGGCAGAACGAGGCTGTCCGGGAAAGGCCCCGCGCTCGCGTCAGCGGCCCAGGCCGCGTCTCCGGCCCGCAGGAGGGAACACAGGAGCGCAGCGGGCACAAAAAAAGAGGACAGCTGTAACGGAAGCGGCATGGTGGGACGCAGGCTTGAGTGTACGCTGCTGCGCACCTCCACTTCCAGCGGGAAGGCGCCACGCACACCCAAGCCACGCGCAGCGCGCCAGCCTCAAGGTTGGCGGGTGGACCTTCGATGCCTAAAGGAGGGAGCCGCGGCGCCGGCATTGCCGGGGCCATCGGCTCATCCGCCGGGAACGCTCGACGAAGCGGGCTCGACGACAGGTTCACCGCGGAGATGACGGCCTTGAAGACCTTACGCCCCTCGTTCGCTTTTCCTTTTGCCTTCCTGTTCCTTGCCGTGGGCGGGAGCCTCGTAGGTGGCTGTATCGAGCGCCCTCTCATCGAGATCGCGGGCCCGGGTGGTGCCGGCGGCCAAAGCACGGACGCCGCCCCGCCCGTCGACCCCCTCGACGCCTTTGTCTTTCCCATCACTGATGCCCTTGCCCTGCCCGACGCCCCCGTTTGCCCAGGTCCCCTCTGCCCCGACGATGCCGCCTCGTCCTTCTGCGGCGATGGCCTCGTCGACCCGGCCGAGGAATGTGACGACCGCAACGCCCGCCCCGGTGACGGCTGCTCGGGCCTTTGCCGCGTCGAAAAGGACTATGCCTGCCCTTCCCCCGGGGAGCCTTGTGTCTCCACCGTGCTCTGCGGTGATGGCCTGCTCTCCGGCGCAGAAACCTGCGACGACCGCAACACCGCGAGCGGCGACGGCTGCTCCGCCTCCTGCGACCGCGAACCCGGTTTTGCCTGCGCCACCCCGGGCGCCCTCTGCACCCCCGTCACCTCCTCCAGCCGCTGCGGCGACGGCGCCATCAACGACAGCGAAACCTGCGACGACGGCGCCACCGTCTCCTTCGATGGCTGCTCGGGCACCTGCCAGCGTGAGGCCGGCTGGAGCTGCCCCTTGCCCGGTCAGCCCTGCACCAAAGACGAGCTTTGCGGCGATGGCTCTCTGGGTCCCAACGAAGAGTGTGACGACGGCGATGTCGCCCCCGGCGACGGCTGCACCGGCCTGTGCAGGCGCGAGCCCTTCTTCTCCTGCCCCACCCCCGGCATGCCTTGTCTGTCCACCATCGTCTGCGGTGACCGCTTGGTCGTCGGCGACGAGGCCTGCGACGACGGCAACACCCTGCCCGCCGATGGCTGCAGCCCCGACTGCAAATCCAGCGAACCCGGCTTCACCTGCCCCGTCGCCCTCGGCGTTGGCGGCCCCTGCGTCCCCGTCCCCTCCCAGCGCTGCGGCGACGGCCGCCTCTCTTACGGTGAGTTCTGCGACGACGGCAACGACCTCTCCGGCGATGGCTGCTCCGCCTCCTGCAGGGAAGAGCCCGGCTTTACCTGTAACGCGCCAGGCACCCGCTGCCAGCTCACCGAGTGGTGCGGCGACGGCAAACTCAGCCTTGCCCGCGCTGAAGAGTGCGACGACATGAACACCGTCTCCGGCGACGGCTGCACCGCTGACTGCATCAAGGAAGCCAACTTCGTCTGCCCTCAACCAGGCCAGCTCTGCTCTTCCACCATCCGCTGTGGCGATGGCCGCCTCGGCGGCAGCGAAACCTGCGATGACGGCAATGACGTTGCCAACGATGGCTGCAGTGCCACCTGCCAGGTCGAGTCGGGATGGAGCTGTCCCGCGGGCTCCACGTGTCGGGCGCAACGATGCGGCGACAGCCTGGTCGCGGGCGCCGAACAGTGCGACGACGGTGACGCCGACGGGGGGGACGGCTGTAGCGCCGCGTGCAAGCTGGAACTTCCGAGCGACGAAGAAGACGCAGGGTGGGTGTGCCCGGCGCCGGGCCTGCCTTGCCAGCGCACCGTCTGCGGCAACGGCACACAGGAAGGCAGCGAGCAGTGTGACGACGGGAACAACGATTCGGGTGACGGCTGCTCGCCCTTCTGTCGCAAAGAGCCTCTCTGCCCTCCTGCAGGTGGACCTTGCATGACAGCCTGTGGCGACGGCCTGCTGCTTCCCATCGACCTCGCAAGCGGCCAGGAGTGCGACGACGGCAACACCGTTTCGGGCGACGGCTGCAGCGCCGCATGCAAAGTGGAGAGCGGCTACACCTGCAGCCCTCGCGAGATCACACCCGACCCCTTGATCCTCCCCATCGTGTACCGCGACTTCAAAGCCAAAAACGAGACCAACGGGCACCCGGACTTCCAACACTCCACCGGCGAAGAAACGGGCATCGTGAAGCCCTTGCTGGGCGTGGATGGCAAGCCCCAGCACGTCGATCAGAACAAGGCAAGGACCACCAACAACGATCCGGGCGTCTCGTTCGACTACTTCGGTGTGTGGTACCGGGACAACGCCGCCTACAACAAGACCCTCAAGTCGAGCTTGACCTTCACCAAGTTGATGACGGGCGAATACCGCTACGCCAACGCGGACTTCTTCCCCCTGGATGGGCTCGGGTGGGGCAACTACAACAACGGCTCCCACAACTTTCACTTCACTTCGGAGGTGCGGTACTGGTTCGAGTACAGGGGCGGCGAGCGCCTCGACTTCAGCGGAGACGATGACGTCTGGGTGTTCATCAACAAGCGCTTGGCAGTGGACATCGGCGGCATCCACGGCGTGAGGAACGGCAGCGTGATCCTCGATGCGAACGACGGCACGGGACGGGTGTGCGATCTGGTCACCACCAACTGCAACAACCGGAGAGCCGTGGACTTCGACCTCGACAAGGGCAGTGTGTACGAAATCGTGGTGTTCCAGGCCGAGCGTCACACCACCGAGTCGAACTACAGGCTCACCCTGTCGAACTTCACGGGCTCCCGGAGTGAATGCACCCCCGTGTGTGGCGACGGCTTCGTCACGCCCAACGAAGCCTGCGACCTCGGCACGGCCGCGAACACGGGCGCCTATGGCACCTGCAACCCCAACTGCACCCTGCCCCCTCGCTGCGGCGACGCCGTCACGAGCACCCCGGACGGCGAACTGTGCGACAACGGCATCAACCTCACACCTTACGGAGGCGCCCTTCAGGTCTGCGGAGCCGGGTGCCGGTTTGCCCCTTACTGCGGCGACGGCATGGTCGACGCGACGTACGGGGAGCAGTGCGACCAGGGCGCACAGAACGGCATGGGCTACGGATTCTGTGCGGCGGGCTGCAAGCTCGGCCCCCGCTGCGGCGACGGGATCACGAGCGATGGCGAGACGTGCGACGACGGCGCCGCCGTCAATGGCACCTCGGGCAGCGCGTGCATGGCCACCTGCCGGCTCAAGTGTGGCAACGGGCTTCTCGATCCCGGTGAGCAGTGTGACGAAGGCACCCTGCAAAATACGGGGGCTTATGGCAAATGCCGGTCCACTTGCACCCTCGGGCCTCGCTGCGGCGACGGCATCCCCAACGGGGGTGAACAATGTGACGATGGCAAAAACGACGGCACTTACGGCACCTGCGCGCCAGGCTGCGCGTTCGGCCCCCGCTGCGGTGACAACGAAGTACAGGCCACCGCCGGTGAGCTTTGCGACCAGGGTCCCGCCAACGCCAGCAGCAGCGCTTACGGCAGCAACGTGTGCACCACCCGCTGCCGGCCCGCCCCCCGCTGCGGCGATCGGACCGTGGACGTCACGTTCGGCGAGGTCTGTGACGACGGCAAAAACGATGGCACGCCGGGCTCCTGCGCAAGCGACTGCAAGGCCGCCATCCCCCTGCCCTCGTGCGGCGACGGCGTCAAGCAGCCCGACGAGGCCTGCGACACGGGCAGCGCCAACGGTACCCTGGAAAGCACCTGCGACTCACGCTGCCGGATAAAGTGTGGCAACGGCGCCAAAGACCTTGGCGAGCAGTGTGACGATGGCGTCAACAGCGGCGCCTACGGCACCTGCAGGCCCACCTGCACCCTCGCCGACTACTGCGGCGACGGCGCCAAAAACGGCAACGAAGCCTGCGACCTCGGCGCCCAGAACGAACCCGCCCCCTACGGCCAAGGCAAGTGCACCACCTCGTGCCAGATCGCGCCCTTCTGCGGCGACGGCCGCATCCAGTCGAGCCTCGGCGAAGAATGCGACGGCGGGGTGGGCTGTAGCACGCTTTGCAAGATCGTCCCCGTACTGTAACGAAGGTGCGGCGGCGCTCTTCAGTGAAGGCGACCCACCGCCGCACCTGACTTTCGGTCGCGCAATCCGCTGCGCAAGGGGGGAGGCTGGTATGCGCCGCCTTCTCTGCGGGCCTCTCATTTTTTCGTGCGACTTTCCGCTAGGGCGCCGTCCACCTGGCATGCATCCACGCTGTTCCACCCCGGATGCAAGAAACGGAAATACATGCGTACGAAGATTCTCCTGTCCCTGGCGGCCGCCGCGGTTCTGCCCCCCTTGTCTGCAGGGAGCTCACGAGCGGACACTCTCTGGGTCGAAGCGGAGTCGGTCCGACTCGCAAGCAGCGAAGATGGCAACAGCATCACCTCGCCTTTGCGGATCGAGGACGCGGTGCTGGCGTCTGACGGCTCTTTCGTCAAGGTTCCCTCGGGCCTCAACAGCTTGAACGCGCCGGCCGCAACAGGGATCGCGCGATACCGCATCGAGCTGGCGAACGCGGGCGTTTACGGCGTGTTCGGTCGCGTGAAGGCGCCGGATACCAACTCGGATTCGCTCTGGGTCCGCTTCGATGGCGGCACCTGGGTGCGCTGGATGGACATCGCCCTCGGCTCGGCCTGGCACTGGGACTTCGTTCACGACAGCGTCAACGGCAACAAACCGGCCGTCACGTTCAACCTGTCCGCCGGTGCCCACGATTTTGAGGTGGCGTACCGTGAGAACAACGTGCAGCTCGACGCGCTCGTGTTCACGGACAACGTCAACTACTCACCCACCGCCTTCTCCTCCCCGCTGGCCGCTCCGGTATTGAGCTCCGTGAGTGGCAGCAACCGGATTCGCTTCACTTGGACGGCTGTGGCAGGCGCCACCAGCTACCAGATCCAGAAGCAACAGGCTTCAGGCGCCTTCTCTTCCGTGCAAAACAACGCAAACCTGGTTTACAACGCCCAGGCCACCGGCTGTTTCCGCGTGGTGCCCATGCGCTCCGGATACACCGGAACGCCTTCGCAGGTGTTGTGCACCGGCTTCACGTCGGGTGACTATCCCCTGGTCATTCGCAACGGCTACAATGCCTCGTTCTCGTCGCCGATGTTCTTCGACTGGACCGACGAAGAGGCCAAGGTGTTCCCGGGCTACAACAGCCTGAACGCCGCACCCAACACCGGATACGCCCGCTTCGACTTCCAGCTGGGCGCCACCACGAAGGTGAAGTTCTGGGTGCTGGTCACCGCGCCGTCGACATCGTCCGATTCGTTCTGGGTGCGCATCGATCATGGCACGTGGATCAAGTGGGACAACATCGTGGGCGTGGGCGACTACGGCTGGGCCGACGTGCGAGACACGAACGCCTCGAATGCCGTCGTACAGCCAACGCTTTCCGCGGGCAGCCACACGCTCGAGTTTGCGTATCGTGAGGAAGGAACCACTTTCTCGCGCATTCTGGTCGAGTCGAACCTGTCTGCAGAGCCGCCCGGCGGCGTCTACGACTGAGCTTGTCCCGTCCTTCCTACGGGGCGGGGACGTCCCCCTCGCCCCCGCCCCGTAGCGGGACCTCATCCCTCGGGGCGCATTCGTCCCTGCCCCCCCAAAGGTGGGTCCACGCCAGGTCGTAATACGACCCCAGCGTCTCGTCGGCCACCATAGTTGCACCGCATGCAACGACGAGTTTCGTCCTGTTGCCTTGTCCAAGCCCTTCTGCCCCCCTAGTGTGAGAACACGCAGAAAGGACGTCACATGAAGATCACATTCATTGGCACCGGTCAGGTGGGCGGGGCCCTGGCCGCAGGGCTGGCGAACGCCGGACACGACGTGGTCCTGGCAGAAGCCCGCCCCGGCTCGCGCAGCGTCGTGGAGGCGCTGGCCCGATCCCCGCGGCTGTCCGCACGGCCCCTGGCCCAGGCGGTGGACTTTGCGGAGGTGGTGTTCCTGGCAACGCCGTTCGCCGCGAACGAGACGGTGCTGCCCCCACTCGCAGACGCGCTCGCCGGCAAGGTGTTGGTTGATTGCACCAACCCCGTGGGGCCGGGGCTGAGCCATGGCCTTTCCAGCCAGCGCTCGGGCAGCGAAAGGGTGCAGGACTTGGCACCCCGAGCGCGCGTTGTGAAGGCCTTTAGCATCTACGGCTTCGAGAACTTCGAGAATACCGCCTACCCCGGGTATGACACCCGCCCCGCAATGCTGTTCTGCGGAGAAGACCCGGCCGCCAAGCAGGCCGTGGCCCAACTCATCACCGACCTCGGGTTCGAGCCCCTTGACGTGGGGGGGCTGGTGCAGGCGCTGCATCTGGAACACATGACGCTGCTGTGGGTGCGCATGGTGCGTGCACACGCGCATCCGCCCGGCATCGTGTGGTCGGCCCTGAGGCGCCCGAAGCCGCTCCTCTGAGTCGCATGATTCGAGCGTTTTAGGGCGAGTACTTTCCCTTCAGATAGGCCTGAAGCTGATTCAACTCAGCCTCGCTGAGGGCGGCCTCGTAAACGAGGACCTCGCCTATGTCCCCGTGAAAGTAGGTATTGGCGCGGCCTAGACCAAGGTGGCCCAATGTCTTGTTGTTCTTCAGCGTTGTCAGTTGGTTGGATACAGTCAAGACCTTGTTCCCTTGGATGTAAAGGTCTTCAACCGCTCCTTTCTTGACGGCAACGGTGACTGTGACGGACTCCATGACCGAGGAAGGCCGATCGTAAACCGTCACGTTGTCCTCTTCACCCGTGCCGAAGCGAAAGCTAACGTTCCCCTGCAGGGGCGTCAGATAGGTGGTGCCCCAGTCGCCACTTTGCTGCCACGAGATCGGAGCGGCGAGGGTGCCGTGATTGTCGAGAGTGTTTTCACATCCAAACGCATGACACTGCCGACTGAGGTTGGCAGAGACCAATGCAATCGTGAGCTCCGAAAGTCCGTTGATCTCATACGAGAAATCCAGCTGGTTTCCGTTCGTGGACTTGCCCAAGTCAGAAGGAACGAACCGGACCGCGGGTCGACCGTTGATGGCATTTGCCACCAGTGCCGGTTGAAGTTCAGGCTTGGTCTGGGAGGCATCGATTCCCCGGCCTGACTGATCCTTCCAGACGGAGACTTTTCCCCCGCTCGTCGAAACACCGTGATCGGCCGCCAGCCAAAGCGAAAGGCTCCTCTTCGGCGGTGCAACTTCAGGTGGTGAGGGAGACCCTGGGCATTTCACTTCGTAGAAGACGAGGGGCGACCCCTTCAGGAAGTTGGTTCCCGCGAAATCAATGTCTCCGTCGTTCCCGAAGTCAGCAACGCGAACGTTGTGCTGGGGCTCCATCGCTACGAACTGTTTACGAAAGCTTGGCTGCGCTTTTCCGTCATTGACGAAGAGCGCAACTCCTTCGCCAGCCTCTGATCCGAGGATGACGTCAAGGTCGCCATCGTTATCCACGTCGACGATGTTGGGGGTATGGGCGCCCGCATTGGGATCGAGGACATGCCGAGTCCAGGGCTGCTTCGGATCGGCCGGAGACTCCCACCACGTCGTTGATCCGGCACTGCGACCCGGGGTGAACAGAACGTCGATTCGCCCGTCACCGTTGAGGTCGCCGGCGGTGGCATTGTCTCCCGAGGCTTGACCTATGCTGTACGCCTTCCATACACCTTTGGCATCGCCAGGATTCTCGAGCCAAGATCCCAACCGGATGATGTCCAGGTCGAGGTCGCCGTCTATGTCGGCAAGCGCCAGCCCCTCCAGAGCAAACTCGTCCCACGTCGTGGCCTTCGGGGCGGTTTGAACGAAGAGGCGCCCCTCCTGCTGATGCCCCAGAACGTAAAGCCGATCGTCCTTGGGATTCTTCGCAACCTCGAGGTCATGGGCACCCCCGTTGCCGATCTTGCGCCTCACCCAGTTGTCGCCCGTCTTCCCGGAAGGCATGGGATTCTCGAGCCAGATCATGCCCGATGGGGTCCCCTGGTGTTCGGGGTAGATCACATCGAGGTCTCCGTCACCGTCGACGTCAAACACGTCCATGTCCGTGTAGCAGTCGACCCCGGTTTGGATGACGTGCTTGCTCCAGGTCGGGTATTCGTACCAGGCGACGTCCCCACCTCGCTCAGCGCCCGTGATGATGTCGGCGAGCCCGTCTCCATTCATGTCGCCGACGGCCTTGCAAGAAAGGTGAGGGCCCGGGCTCGGCGGGCTGGAATCGACTACGACCCTCTGCAAGGGAATGTCCTTGCCTGATGAGTCTGCGCACGTCGCCTTGCCGTTGTTGCCTGGGGGCGTTGTCCCCCCGGCGCTCACGGTACCTCCGGTCCCTTGACCTGCGTTACCGCCGTGCTGCGCCCCCGCAGTGCCGCTTCCTCCGGTGTGCGTGCTTCCTCCCTCAGCCCCGCGCCCACCCTTTCCGCCCGCCCCAGCGACGCCTGAAGACGAGCCACCAAGGGCGCCCCCTCCGGTCCCTGCCGAGGGCGAAAGGTCATCTTCGTCCCTGCTGCCGTTGTCCCATGCTCTGCAGTCGACGGCGCTGCTCGAGGCGATATTCACCACGAATGTGCCCTCGGCGGAGGCAAAAGGATCCGCGCGCGACCTGACGAAGAATGCGGCGGAAACATCAGGATTTCCGTCCGAGCTCGCACGCACGAGGGCCGACTCTGAAGAGGCGTTCTTGAACGGGGAGCTCGCGCTCGTGGGAGAGCGGCTTTCGAGCCCGTCAGCGTCCGAGTTGTGGCTCGAGGGTCGACCTCCGGCCACCCTCGACCTACGCACGGTCAAGCTGCACGCGAAACACGAAAGCAAACAGGGTCGGGAACATTCCGACTGGTATGGCTTTGGGATGCAGCGGGCCAGAACGAAGCGCCCGATCGGAAGGGCGATAGAGCAAGGCCACGAACACGAGCAGACCAGGACCTGGAAGGTCGCCTTCGACGGCGCCGCCCGCCGCGCTGGAGGTCTGCGGCGATTGCCCATGCCAGCGCACGCCCCGGGCGCTTACCTTCTGCAAGCCACGCCCGATGGCGGACGGAGGGGACACCCCAACGGCGCCCAACCAGACGGCATCATCAACATCAGCAACTTGTTACTGTGGCCGAATCGGGGGGTGGCTGCGGAACGGGGCCTGGGGGTCCACGTCCTGTCTCTCGAAGACGGAAAACCGATAGTGGGGGCCGTGGCCTCGGTGTGGAGCGACGGCGTGGAGCACTCGGCCTTGTCTGGGCCGGACGGGTGGGCTTGGGTCCCCTTTTTATCCGCTCGCCTCAATCATGTTTATGTCCTTTCGGCCAGAAAAGGAACCGATGAAACTCTGACCTGGTCACACATTCATCCGTCCTCGACCCCTGATGCCGATCCGGAGCTCCGCGAAGCAGCTCTACGCAATCATCGCCTGCAGGAGCTCACGCGCAGCTTGAGTCAATCGAAACAAACGAGCCCTGCGGGTCCCTGGCTCTCGATCGATCAGTACCCGAAGGAAGCTCGACTCGGCGAGCCCATGAGCGTTCGCGGAGAGATCGTCAGCCGCCCGGCGCGCCCGCCGAATCGGCGATGGCAGGGACGCTGGTGGCTTTTGGACTCACAGGGCAACCCTTACAACGGCAACGAGCTTCCCGCGGCAGCCCGCGTGCTTCAGCGCGGTGATTTCAAGGTGGAAGCGGATGGTCACTTTTCGTTCACGCTCACACCGCGCGCGTGGCTGTTCGATAGCGAATCCGACCCCAAACGGACTTTCTCCTATCCGGCTTGGCCCCATCGCAGTTTCCGGTTGGTCGTTGGGGCCGCTCCCGCAAACAAGAGTGCCCACAAAGACGCCGCCTTCCTCTGGGACGACGTCGTGTTCAGGGCCGGAGCCACTGCCGCCTCCTCGGTGTTGACGAGCTCGGACAGGTGGCTCGAGGCAAGCGGGGGCAAGGGGGTCGAGCTTCACTGGCGGACGTTCAGGAGCGATGCAGTGTCCGGCGAAGCGACGCTCACGATTGAGATGTTGTCACCGCCCAAGACACTACCGGCATTGAGGGCGTCCCCGAACGCGGAGCTGGTCTCTCGGATGCCGCGCGGACCACTTAGCGAACTGAGACCCGACCGGGACCTCCCCTCCCAAAACGTCGCTGGAATGGATGCCGAGCTAAGCGACTGGGAGGTGGCTCGAACCATCGGCCAACAGAGCGTCACCTTTGATCGCTGTGGGCATACCTATCTGACGTTGCCGGCCTTGGTGCCCGGAGTCTACCGAATCCGCGTCGACGCTCGCGAGCGGGCCATCGAAGCCGTGTCCCACATCTTCGTTGGCCGTGCAGAGGACCTGGAAGCCCGCGGGGTCCTCGCAAAGCTGCGCCTTTACCTCTTGCCTCAGACCGTGGTCCCTGGGCCGGACGCCGAGCCGGCACAGACCCTGCGATGGCTCGCGGGCTCGGGATACGGATCTTCCTCGGTGTGGGTCGACGTTTTCGACGCTCGTACGAACGAGCTCGTCAGCTCAGAGCGTTTGCGCGAAAAGGGTGGACTGGTGACGCTTCGGCTTCCAGAGCGGATGTCGTTCGCTCCGCTGCACGCACGCGCGACGCTGGTTCGCGACCACCGCGTGCTCTCCCTCTCTCAGTCCATAAGCCCCAGGGCTGTCCGCGCCGATCTCGAACTTGCCGCCTCCGTGAAAACCTGCGGGGCCGTCACGTGCGACCTCGAGATCACGCTGGCGCTAAAGTCGTCTTACGGAGCGATCTCCAGGGCTGACGCTGCGTTCAGGATCATCGGCGGGGAACGAGGGACCGGCGCCGGATGCCGATCTCCTGACCCCGCCGGCGACCTTGCGGCTGTCGCCGCTCATCCGAGGCAGGCGCTCGGTCTGTGGAGGGAGTCGCTACGGGCAGACGTAGCCCCGGACGAAGTGATCTCGGAGTCCAGGTGGGAGAAAACGTTTCGCCAGAGACGCTGGCCGGCTGTCGAGCTTCAGATCCCTGAAGGTGAACCGCCGGTGGGTCTTCGACAACGCCCGGAGATCCCCACCGAGATCGTGATGCCCATCGAAGTTCCAACGAACGGCGAAGCGGTCACGATTGTTCGCCGAGTGCCTCGCCTTGGCGTACGGCGATGGCTCGTCAGGGCAGACGTCGTCACGAGCGGTCCGGCCGCGGCTCTGTCACACGAGATCTCGGTGCCTGCGACCGCCCGATGAGCGTGCGCGACACGCAGCCCTCACGAGCTCCCACCATCGTCCTCAACTGGCTCGCGCCCCTGGTGAAGCCACGCCGTGGCGCACAGGAAGTTCAAACACCACGCCACTCCGCGTCATAACTATCCCGCGTTGAATGTTTCTGGCAACTGACGTAAGCCGTCTCGCATCCTCAATCTCGCTGCCGTTCCTTCAACGTGAGCCGTCTCGCAGCCTCAGCCCTCGCTTCCGGCCCGGGGGGCCTCACGTTTCGGCAGGCGCATGCCGATAGCTCCCGGGGCATGTCGCGCTACGCTCGTTTCCTCTGTCACTCCCTTTCGCCTTCCAGCCTTGCCCCACGAGCTCGTCTCGCCGCCAAACGGCCTCGGGCGCCCCGTCGCACCAGGGCCTTTTGGGCCTTCCTTGTGGCCATCGGCCTCGGGCTGTCCGGCGCCAAGCGGGCCCAGGCGGCCAACGATGTGTGCTACCGCGGTGGCCCCGTTCTGGCGAACTTCAAGCTCAACGGCACCGCTACCCTGACGGACGAGAGCATCGTCATCACGAAGAACCAGGGCAACCAGGGCGGCTCGGCCATGTACCAGAGCAAGTTCTCGACGGCGCAGAACTTCCACATTCAAATGAAGGTGAAGATCTCGCCCGGGTCGGCTCAGCCTGCCGACGGCATGGCCTTCATCATGCACAACAACGCCGCGGGCACTTCGGCGTTGGGTCAGCTGGGCGGAGGCGTGGGTTACGCCACGCTCACGAACTCGGTGGTGGTGGAGTTCGACACCTACCAGAACTCGAGTGACCCCTCCGGCCCCCACATTGCACTGACCCGCAACGGTGCAGCGTCTCACAGCGCCACCGACAACACGGGTCTGCCGGTCGTTCGCTTCTCCCAGCTCTCGAACGCCTTCAACCCCACGGACGGCACGCCGTTCAACATCTGGATCGACTACCTGAGCACCTCCAAGACGCTGAACGTTTTCGTGTCTCAGTCGGACACCAAACCTGCCTCCACCGCCCTCACGGCCACCCTGGATCTTCCCACCTTGCTGGGGAGCGACTTTTTCGTTGGGTTCACGGGCTCGACGGGAGGTTCGTGGAACCTGCACGAGTTCCTCGAGCTTTACGTCACTGACAACGGCGCCACGGCGCAAGCGGCCTGCTGCAATAGCAACAGCGACTGCGTGGGTTCCTCCTTCGGCACCATCTGCGATCCCGTCAAGAACGTGTGCGGAACCTGTACGATCGAGGCCACGACCTGCGGCGGCGGCGATGGGTGTAACCTGTCCTCGTCCCACAACAGCTGCATGACGGCCTGTGATGGCAACTTCGGGTCCAGTACGTCCCACGCCTGCAGCGCGGCGGCCTACCCGGCTTGCCGCACGTCGGGCGTGGGCGCGGGCTCGTGCGCGGCGTGCGGCGGCGACTTCGGGACGGGAGCGACGGCGTCCTGCGCGAGCGGGGCGCCCTATTGCGCTGCCAGCGGCTACTGCGGCCTGTGCAGCACGAACGCCGACTGCACCGCCGCCGGCGCCACCCACGCGGGCGCCTTCTGCAACAGCGACACGGGACGTTGCCTCACGAGCTGCGCCGGGGCCAACGACTGCGGGCCCGCGAACTACTGCGCCGGTGGCACATGTGCCGCCAAGGCCGCCAATGGGCAAGCCATCCCGGGCGGAACCTGCAGCGTGGGGGCTGGGCAGCTTTACTGTGCGTCGGGTGTTTGTTCGACCAGCAACAACACCTGTGGCTACACGAACGGTTCGGGCAGCTGCACGCCGAGCAACGCGACCACCGTGTGCCAGTCGGGCGCCTGTAGCACGGCAGGTGTCTGCATCCCGGCCGCCAGCGGGGCCTGCTACGTGGACGGCGAGTGCGCGTCGAACCAGTACTGCGAGCGCAGCAGCTTCAGCTGCAAGAGCAAGCTCGCCGCCGGAGCCTCGATCCCCTCGGATGGGCTTCACGATGGCACCTGTAGCCCCGCGAACGCCAGCGCCGTCTGCAGCACGGGAGCCTGCAACACCGCGACGAACACCTGTGCCGCTGCGGCGGGCACGGCTTGCACGGCGGCTGCCATGTGCACGGGCAACCTCTGCGGCAGCAACGGCCTGTGTGGGGGTACCAACGGCACCGCGGGGTGCACGGGGGCCAACGCGGGTACCTATTGCCAATCGGGGGCCTGCAGCACCGGCGGCGTTTGTGTGCCCGCCGGCAATGGCCGCTGCTATGGCGACGGCGATTGCGCTTCCGATAGCTTCTGCGTTCGGAGCACGTTCACCTGCACGCCCAAGCTGGGCCCGGGCAGCACCATTCCCGACGACGGATTGCATGGCGGCGTTTGCACCAGCAACGTGGCCACGGCGGTGTGCACGACGGGCCTGTGCAACGCGATCACCAACACCTGCGCCAGCGCGCTGAACGCGCTCTGCGCCAACAATGCGAGCTGCGCCAACAACGTCTGCGGTGGCAACGGTCAGTGTGGGGCTCCCAGCGGAACGGGCAGCTGCACCGCGGGAACCGCCGCAACGGTCTGCCAGTCGGGGGCCTGCAGCACCGGCGGGGTGTGCTTGCCCGCCGGCTCTGGCGCCTGCTGGGTGGACGCGGACTGCGCGGGCACCCACTACTGTGACCGGGCGTTGCTCTCGTGCGTGACGAAGCGCCTGGCGGGCGCGCCCATCCCAAATGACGGGCTTCACGGGGGCGCCTGCGCCTCGGCCCTCGCGGTCTGCGCGACGGGACTTTGCAACGAATCCACCACCACCTGCGCGGGCGGGCTGGGCTCTGCCTGCAGCGGAGCGGCGGCTTGCCAGACCAACGTCTGCGGCGGCAACGGCCTTTGCGGCCTTGGGCTGGGTGAAGGGCCGTGTAGCACGGCAACGGCGGCCTCCTCCTGCCAATCCGGCGTCTGCAGCGCGGCGGGTGCGGTCTGCATCCCCGCGGGCAACGGCGGCTGTGGCTCCGACGTCGACTGCGCGGGCGCCGGCTATTGCGACGCGGGCACGCTCACCTGCCAGCCGAAGCTCGAGCCGGGGGCGCCCTTGCCCACCGACAAGCTCCACGACGGAACCTGTACGCCCTCCCTGGCGGTCAACGTCTGCGCGAGCGGCGCCTGCAACCCGGTCACCAACACCTGCGCCAACCCCAGCGGCAACGCCTGCACGGCGCCCACGGCCTGCGTGACCAATGTCTGCACGTCCGAGGGGTTCTGCGGGTTGGCCCGTGGCGCGGGCCCTTGCACCAGCGACAACGCTTCGACCATCTGCGCCTCGGGCGTCTGCAGCGCGACCGCGGGCGTATGTCTGGGCACGGGCGGGGGCTGCTGGGTGGACGCGGATTGTGGCGCCGAGCGTTTCTGCGACCGCAACGCCAACACCTGCCGTGATCGCCTTGCGCCTGGCGCGCCCCTGCCCAACGATGGGCAACACGACGGCGCGTGCACGCCGGAGGTGGGCGCGGCCGTTTGTGCCTCGGGGGCGTGCAACGCCACCACGAGCACCTGCGGCGGCACGCCTTCCTCTGCCTGCACCACGGCTGCGGAATGCGCGGTGAACCACTGCGGGGGCAACGGCCGCTGCGGCTTCGAGGCAGGATCGGGCACGTGCACCGGCGCCACGGCGGCTGCTGTCTGCCAAAGCGGCACCTGCGGTCCGGAGAGCGGCGTCTGTGTCCCCTCGGGGGGGGCAGGCTGCGGGAGCGACGATGACTGCGCCGACGCGCAGTTCTGCGAGCCGTCGAGCAAAACCTGCAAGCCCAGGCTTGCGCCGGGGGCGCCCTTGCCGGTAGCGGTCACCTGCACCCAGGGCATGAGCTCGGCTTGCGCCACGGGGCTCTGCAACGCGGTGGCCGGCTCCTGCGCGACCGCCACGGGTGAAACCTGTGCGGCGGCCGCCGACTGCGTCTCGAACGTCTGTGGCCGCAACGGCCGCTGCGGCTGGGCCGACGGCGAGCCGGGCTGCGAGGCCGGCAACGGCAGCGGCTGTCAATCGGGCGTGTGCACGATGAGCGGCGTCTGTGGTGCGAATGGTTGCGCCCTGGATTCCGAGTGCCCCAACACCGCCTTCTGCAACGGCACAGGCCTTTGCCAGGCCAAGTTGCCGGCGGGTGCAACTTTGCCCATGGACCCTGTGCGGGGCGCTTGCCCCTCCACGGGCCTGTCCGGCGCTTGCGAAAGCGGCCGCTGCAACGCCACTCAGAACACGTGTGCGCGTCCTGTGGGAGGTGTTTGTGCCTCGGATGCAGGCTGCGACACCAGCACCTGCGGCAGCAACGGCCTGTGCGGGATCCCCGACGGAGCCCCCGGCTGCATGGCCACCACGGGCGCCCTGTGCCAAAGCGGCGTGTGTAGCGCCACGGGCGGCCGCTGTGTGCCGGCGCAGACAGGGGCCTGTGCCGTGGACGCCGATTGCGGCGCGAGCACCTACTGCAACGGCACGATGCTGACCTGCGTGCCTCGCCTCGGCGCCGGCGTGCCCCTGCCCAAGGACGGTCTGCACCAGGGCGTGTGCATGCCCGGTGAGGCAGCGGCTGTCTGCGCTTCGGGGCTGTGCAACGCAGCCGCGAACACCTGCGCGGAGGCCTCGGGCGCGTTGTGCACCACCTCAACGGTGTGTGAGGTTGGCTTCTGCGCGCAGAACGGGCGTTGTGGCTGGGCTGATGGGCAGGGCTCCTGCTCGCGGCTGAGCGGCGGCAAGCTGTGCCAAAGCGGTGTTTGCAGCGCGCAGGACGACGTCTGTGTGCCCAACAGCCCAGACGCTTGCGCGCAGGATGAGGCGTGCGGCCCCTTGCGCTTCTGCGACCGCCTGGTGCTCCTGTGCAAGCCAAAGCTGAGTTCGGGTGCTGCGCTGCCGGTCGACCCCATCCACGACGGCCTCTGCACGCCGGCCCTCAGCGCCGCCGTGTGCGCTACGGGCATCTGCAGCGCGCGGACGAACACCTGTGCCGTGGCCCAGGACTTGCCCGTGGTGGTCTCGGGCGGGGGTTGTGCCTACGGCTCACCCACGGGAAGCCCCGACGCGGATTGGGGCACCCTGCTGCTGGCGGCGCTGACTTCGCTCGCGCTTCGGCCTCGCCGGGGTCGTTCGAGGCGCGGCTAAGGGCTGTGGGCCCGCGGTGGGGGCATCCCCGCTGCGGGCTGTCGTCGTTCTGGCAAGAAGCTCCGCTCCGGGGGCGTGAGCGACGCCGCCCAGGAGCCGAGCACCCAAGACTTAGCCTTGACTAAGTCCACACGCCACCGCATACCTCAGAGATGAAGACGGTGACAACGCATGAAGCCAAAACGCATCTTTCGCGTTTGCTGGCGGAGGTCGAGGCCGGCGAGGAGATCATCATTCTTCGCGGCAGTGTCCCCGCCGCCCGCCTGACCGCGGTGGACGCGACATCGAATCGTTCGACCCGGCCGCGCGTGGGGGTCGCGACATCGAAACCCGTACGACAGGAGGCAGACGTGTTTGCGCCTCTCGAGGGTGAGGATCTCGATGTGTGGGGAATCGGTTGAAGCTTCTGCTCGATACCTGTTCCTTCATCTGGCTCACCTGCGAGTCCGAGAAGCTCAGCGAGAACGCCCGCGAGGCCATCGATACATGCCGGGACATCCTCCTCAGTGATGTCTCCGTCTGGGAGATATGCACCAAGTGGCAGACGAAAAAGCTCGGGCTGCCGGCTCCCCCGCGCACCTGGATCGAGGAGCAAGCGGCGGTGTGGCAACTGACCCGATTGCCCATCAGGTCGGGCGATTGCTATCGTTCGACGGAACTGCCCGAAGTTCATCGCGATCCCTTCGATCGGTTGCTGGTGTCCCAGGCCATCGAGGGTGGGTTGACGCTGGTGACCCCCGATGAATGGATACATCGGTACCCCGTGAACGTGCTCTGGTGAGATGCGACCAAGCGGCTGAATGGGTTCGGCCATGTTGGCGGCCGTCCCAGCTCGCTGCCGGGCAGCGCGACCTTGCGCCCCTCATCATGGCAGGCCGTGGTAACGTCCACGGTCATGAGGTCGAGTGAGATACGGCGCTTTCCGGCCACCGGTGCGGCGGTTCTGGCTTGTATCCTCGCCGCGGCTCCTGCCGCCGCGAAGGAAGCGCGAGGACGAGCCAAGGCTGAAAAGACCGACAAGCCTTTCCCCGTGCTCATCAAGAACGATTGCGATCGCGCTATGGAGGTGCGGTTCGTTCTCGTCCCGCCGGGCCTGGGAAAGAAGAGAGCGCTGGCGCTCTACGAAGCGGCACCCGTCACGGTGTTGCCGCCGCACTCGGCCCAGACGCGCAGCATGCGTCCCCACGAGCAGCTGGTGGTGCTTCGCGAAAGACACTCCTACGGGACCGCCGGGTTCGATGAAGTCCTCGTTGGCGCTAGTCTCATTCTTTCGGGTGAGACGTGCAACGCTATCTCGTCGGAGGCCGAGCCCAAAGCCCAACGAAGCTGAACCGCGGGGGGAGTGGACGGATCCACGTGCGCCCCCCCAAGGCGGCCCACATTCTCTCGCAGATGGCGGTAGACCCACATTCGCCGCAGGTGACGCCCACAGCATGGCGCGATGCGCCATGCGCTGCGACCACGTCGCCGCTGCCAAATGGGTCGCCCCGGTCAATTAACGCCCTCAGCGCAGCCTGAATGTTGTTCGAGTTCACGATTCGTCAACAGAATCGTCAATGCCAGGCGATGAGTCGTCAACCTGAGGCGAGAATCGTCAACCGAATCGTCAACTTGTGGATGCGCCTGCCCTCGTCCGAATCTCCGAATCGGATCCCATCCTGCCTGCCTCGCGTCTCGACAACCTGCTGCCCCACCGCCGGAAGCCGCCAGCCTGACCCGGAGGACAGGCTTCAGAAGCGGCGCGCATCATGGGGACTGTCTCGAATTACCGACCACCGAAGCATGGCCCATGCCCGCCTCGACCTCAGAGGAAGCACCCCACAGATGCTCGTTGGGACCGGCCCCCCACTTCGCCGTCGTCGTGGGTCGATGCGGTCAGCGCGGAGACCGGCCACCCTGCATCTGCATCGTCCGTTGTTGAAGTGCCAGATTGGCAGCAGCGGCCGCTTGAGCCGCAGTGATGGGACCGGCAAGCGATGATACTGCGGCCGAAGGCGCACCTGGTTCTGAACGAGCGACGACAGGCGAAACCTGGCATACACAAGCGCTCGCACCGGGTCCCATCGATGATTGATCTCCGACAGCAACCATCCCGGCGAAGTGTAGACCCCAACCGGTACAGATCTCCACGCATTGCTTGGGCCCGCCCTGAACCTTCCATCCACTCGCGCACCCCGAACTGAGGAAGATCGCTAACACCAGAAGTCTGTTCAGTTTCATCATCATCTTTCTTCGGGCAACCCAGGTTCTCGAGACCGGACTTTACGGCACGCCGCACCAAGCGCGTCGCATGCCGCGGTGGCGCCGGTCGTCCGCCACCGCCAGATGGTGAATCCAGCCCCGGACACCGTCGAAGCTCGCCATTGCGGCGCAGGGCCTGTCGAGCGCCGCTGGTTCTGCAGGTGCGGGATTCGCAGCGCCCGGCCATGACCGGCAGGTGCGCATTGGGTGTTAGCGTACACAACGAACCTGAGACGTCTCGCCCACGCCGAGACCGTTCGTGACGCCGGACTCGAAACCTACGAACCACGCGAATGGGGGACTGCCCGCCACCGGGGAAGAGGTCCAAAAACTTGCGGACTTCGTGCCCGGGAACACCGCTGTGTCTATCGCAGGCTCACTCCTCGTGAAGTCTACGATTGTCAGAAGTTCTTTCACGCTGGGCAAGCGAAAGTTGGCTCCGACCGTGGGGCAATAGGTCTTCGCATCGGCCCACGTTTTTGCTTCAGGGGCTACAGAACGTTGCCAGGTCAGCCCTGTTTTACCGTCGACCACCTCGGTCGCACTCACGGTAAAGCGTGGCGACGGATAGCATGGCAAACCGGCAAACGCCGCGGTCGCCGCCAAGACGGTCACAAAGGAAGCGGCACCAAGTGCGAAGTACTTCATGATGTCTCCGATGGTTAGGTCCTCAAAGCATCGATCGCACACAACGAACCTGGACTGTACTGCTAACGGTGCTTGTGCTCGCGCTGCCATAAAAGAAGTAGATCCCCCACGCTCTGGAGGGATCGCCCGTCACCGCGGTAGAGGTCCAGAAGTAGCTACTGGGTGTGTTGGGGAATGCCGCAATATCGATTGCGGGATCGCTGCGCGTGAAGTCAACCAGCGAATATAGCTCCACCATCGTGGGCAGACGCCAGCCGCCGCCCTTGTCAGCACAGTACTTCAAGGCCGCCACCTGGTCCATGCTCGCCGAACCGATGGGTTGCTCCCACGCGAGGTTGGTTACGTTGTCGACTACGAATCCCGAACCTGCGGTAGATGAATAGGACGTCGGGTTTGGCAGCCCCACGGCAGATGCAGGGTTGGGCATTACAAAGCCATCACACGTGCACGTGTACTTCTGACACGTCCCCCCCGCCCCACACACACCCGTTTGCCCGCAAGACGCCGCTCCCTGGTCCACGCACGCTTCGCTGCAGCAAATCTCGTTCACGCAATTGCCCGAAGCGCACCCGCCTGCAGCACATATGGCCCCATTGCCCAACTTCGGCACGCACTGGCCCGCAGAGCAATACATCGACGATGACACACAGTCGCCGTCTGCACGGCATGAACCTCTGCATTCCGTAGCGCTGAGGCAGCCCAGCCCCTTGGGGCATGCCACCGACGCAACACTCACGCAAGCACCTCTGCCGTCGCACTGACTCGCGGCCGTGTACATGGCAGCAGAGCAACTCGCGCCCGCTCCACATGCCGTGGTGCTTGGGTAGTAGGCACAGGCGCTGTCGCCATCACAAAAGCCAGTGGTGCCGCATGCATTGGCGGGCCCTTGGTTCAAGCATAAACCTCGAGGGTCCATGTTCCCAGAAGGCACCGCGCTGCATGTGCCCATGCCGTTCACGTTGCAGGCTTGGCAAACACCGCAGGTTGCGTTTCCGCAGCACACCCCATCAACACAAAATCCCGTGGCGCAGCTATTGCCCGTCGCGCATCTCATGCCCTTGCCGATTTTCTGCTTGCACATGTCGCGATCGCAATAGAAATCGATGCTGTTGCCACAATCGGCGTCAACGGTGCAAGACCCGGTACAGGTGCCATCTCTACACGCGAGCCCCATCGGGCAAGGGCTTGGAACCGCTGGGCTGCATGCACCAGCGCCATTGCAATTGCGTTGCGGCGTATGCACGCCTTCAACGCACGTTTGAGGGCCACCACACAGAGTCGCAACACCGTAGAACGCACAGCCCCCTCTCCCATCGCACAGGCCAGTGGTGTCGCACTGGCCTTTGTCTTGGCAGATCTTGCGTGGGTCTGCGGCGTTTTCTGGAACCGGTTTGCAAACACGAAGCGAGCCCGGAAGATTGCAAGCTTGGCACTTTCCGGTGCACGCAACGTCGCAACACACGCCATCAGCACAATGGTTTGAAGTGCAGTCGCTGTCAGAAACGCACTCTGCTTTCGCTCCCCCGTCACCAGCCGTTGGGCCGGAAAGCGCATCGTCACTGGAGCCCCCGTCGGCCTCGACGATGAGTGTCGCTGCCCGCCGGGGAATGGCGCCACAAGTACCATCAAGGCAGGTCTGCGTCTCGTTGCACGCAATCACGGCTGACGCGCAGCTCCTGTTTAGCCTCACAGTCAAGAAAGCATGCTTGTCCTTGATCAAGAAGGTCGTCACTTTCTGCGACACGACCGCCACGTCGTCGAGAAACGCCGTGACGGTGACCCTCATTTCCTCGCCGTCAGCGCCAGGTGAACTAACGGGTCTAAAGGTTACGGGGAATGTTTGCGGCGCCAGCAGATCCAGTATTTGAGGAGCGCTGGTTCCGCGCACGTTCGCGTACGTGGCCTCTATTCTGTTTACCTCGGTGCCTACCGCAAATTCGCTTTCGACGGTCACAGCTAACGACGTTCGCAAGACCGTTGTTTTCGAACATGACATTGCCCCCAAACAAAGCAGCCACACCGAAAGATTGCGTTTGCCAAGTTGAGTCATACCTCGTCCTTTGCTCACGGCGCTGAGTCGCAAAGCGGAGCACCACAGTCGATGACTGTCTTCGTTCCTGAACTTGCCACTGCAAACAGAACCGCAGAGCTCACCACGACGGCGGCCATACCCGTCCAGAACCACCACTTGTGAGTCATCGGCTTCTGCGCGTCGTCGGCTTTGGGCTCTACGGACTTCGCGTTCACCAAGGGCGATTGTTGGGGGGGGCTGTTTGTTGGCACATACGCAGGCACGACGTCAGGCGCTGCCACATGCTCCGGCTTTGGAGGCTCACTCTTTGAGCTGGCCGTACGTTCGCGTTCCTCGTTGCCTGCCCGGCGCTCGAGCTCTTTGTCGATCTCCGCAATGAAGTCTTGTGCCCGGCCGTCGCGCGCCAGATCCTTCCGCTTGTTCGCACGCCGAAATTCCACGAACCGTTTGCGCGCGTCTTCTAATCTATCGTTTTGCTGGTAACAACGCGCCTGGTTGAACACCCAGATGGCATCCTGCGTTTCAGCGTAAAGCTCTGCCAGAATGCTTATGCCTTTTTCCAGGTCGTTCGCCAAACAAGCCGCCATCGCTTCGCCAACGCGAGGATCAACCTCGTCTCCTTCTTCAGCCTGTGCCCCGGGTGACACCACGGACAAAACAGCAAGTGTAAGCGTGAAGAACGCTGCGAAATGTGTCGGAGATGAGCGCATCGTCTGCATACGATAAAGAACCCTCAAAATTCTAGGGAAGGTATAATTTTCTTCTTGGGCTTCGGTGGCACGGGTGGGGGAGCCGGTCCAGGTGCAACCACGTTGACAGGGGCTCCTCGAAGCTTTGTCGTTTGAGGTGAATGGATGGCCGGCGCCGGTGTGCCATCAACCTGCGCACCCATTCGGTCACGGTGTACCTTGGATTTACGGCGTGCTACAGGGGCAGGTACAGGGTGGGCGTCTTGCACCATTGGCTGCGTAGGCGGGGTTGGAGCCACCTCAACTGGCACGGGTAGAGCTTCCCGGGGAGGCGCCAAAACCGGTCCAGGCGTCACAACCGGCACAGGAGCTGTCACGCGCGCTTCGCCTCCCCGCCGACCCATCCACAAAAACGCCACGACACCCCCGAACACGACTACAGCCAACAAAAGCACAACGTGCTTGCTCGACGAACCCGCATTCCGTGGCACTTGACCGAGGTCAGTCTGCATTTTGGCGTGCAGGTCATTCCCCCCTTGTTTGGTCGCTGCCGGCAGCGGCGTGGTTGGTCGGACCGACCTAGGCGCAGGCGTCTCGGGTGGCGTAGCAACAGCCGCACTGGTTCGGTCCGCTTCCGGTAACGTCATCGTCTTCAGAGGCGCATTTTCCTGTGCAGTCACCGCCATCAATGCTGTTTGAAGCTCAGACATCGTCGCAAAGCGATCCTCGCGCCTCTTCGACAATGCCTTCAAGATGATGCCTTCAACGTCGGGTGGAACCTTCGCATTGAACGCTGATGGCAACGGCGGTTGCTTCGTCACATGCGCCACCAGGATCTCGCCCATGCCTGTGCCGACAAACGGCGTCCGACCACACAACATCTGAAACAGAATCACGCCCAACGCATAGATATCCGTGCGGCTGTCAATGTCGGCGTTGATCCCCAAGCACTGCTCCGGCGACATATACGGCGGCGTGCCCATCACTGCCCCGGTGTTTGTGCCGCCGTTGCTGCCCGCCATTTCGGGGCGCAGCTTAGCGATGCCAAAATCAAGCACCTTGACGTGTTCGCCGCGGCCGCTTTCTGCCGCTACCATGTGCAAGTTGTCGGGCTTCAAATCGCGGTGGATGATTCCCTTGGCGTGCGCTGCTGTCAAAGCTGCCGCAGTCTGGTGGGTGATTCGGATGGCCGTGGAAACGTCCAGCTGCTTTTCGCGCTCGATGAGCGCCCGCAAACTTTCGCCCGCCAGCAACTCCATCACGATGTAGGGGATGCCATCGTCCAACTCGCCCATGTCGAAGATCTCGACGATGTGCGGATGCCTGATCGCGCTCGCCGCCTTCGCCTCGTTAAAGAACCGGCGAATCAGCGATTCGTCTTCGGTGTGCTCGCGCTTCAAAACCTTGATCGCCACCTTGCGATCAATGAACGGATGCTCCGCAACATAAACCGCCCCCATGCCCCCCACCCCCAACAGCGAAACCACGTTGTAGTTGTTGACCTTACGACCAACAAACGATTGGGCCCGGCTTAATGTGGGAAACGCGTCGGACATGCGGTCAGGTCACTCTTGAACAGGCCCTAAGTTGGGTACTTTGGTTTGTTGGACCGGGACATAGCACATGGACGTGTACATGTGTTCGCGAAGCGCGCCTCGCCCGCGTCGCAGGCGATACGCGAACCCCGGCTGTGGGTTGCCGCAGATCTTGAGGCGTGCGTGCCCGGGATGGGTGACGCGAGTCGATACATGGCCAAAACGGGCTAGCGCGAGGGCTTCCCGTCCTCGGCGCGTGAATAACGTCTGCCCTCACGCGTGCTGGAGCTCGCTCGCGCGCCCTCCTCAACTCACTGCGCTTCCACCATCCGGTGAAGCACGCCCGTTCGCGAAAGGATGTAGCGCCCGCGGTCGTGGAATTCGAACCGCAACTCGTTCGATCCGGCGGGCGCGGCCGCCACGTGCTCCCACGTGTCACCCGCATCGGTGGACCGGAACACGCCCTCACTCTCGTCGCGCCGGGTGGACGGTCAGGCAGCCCCGCGAACGGACGGGTGTCTGCCCGGTCACCCAGGTCGCTCCGTCGTCGAACGAAGCGCGCAAGAGGGGACCATGCGTTTCCACAAACTGCTCGATGTAGATGGCGTGCGGCTCTGCCGCGCTGACCGCGGCGGTGAGGATCGAGCCCGGAGTTGCAAGCTCGAACAGCCGTGTGAAGGTCAGCCCGCCATCGACGGTTCGGTAGCCGTTGTTGCGCGTCACCACGGTCAATCGTTCCGCAACCGTTGGCGACTGAACGATGGCCTCGGGCGTCTCGTTGAGCCCCGAACCTGGGACCGGCCAGGGTGCGGCTCTTTTCGGGCGACAATTCGCCGACTCACTTGACGATGCGGAGGTGTGATCTATTTCCGGCGCGAAGCTTGAGTGCCGGAATCTCTGTGGATTTGACTTGGCGAGGCACTCTGAGGAATCAGACGAGCAAAGTGCACGCTCTTAGCTTTGCGCTTTGCGCTTTGCCTCGCGTTGCCCCCGCAATGGCTAAGCCCACTTGAAGCCTGTTGAAGGCGAAATGCCAACCGCCTCCGCCGCCTTTGCCGTGCTTACTCCTGATCCCACTAAGGAGGCAAAGTCCCTACGCCGCTCGTCTTTCTTTCGTCTGTCCATGCCCGCGGTCTGCGGCTTCGTCTTCGACCCTCATCCGAGGCTTCGTGCATCGCTTGCGATCAAACCTTCGCCGAGCACGCCAGTAAGCTCGTAGGCAAGACGTTCGGCGTCGGCTGCATTTACCTCGCCAAGCAGCCCGTCTACAATCATGCGGGCCAAACCGTAGGTAAGCGCTTGTGCAGCGAGCACGCCTGCGCTTCTCTTGGCAAGTTCAGCCGAGGCTTGGCCGCGATGGCGGCGCCCGAGGATTGGTTCCATCAACGCCTCGCTGGATGCGGTGAGATGGCGGAGATGCTCTGATGCGTTCAAGATCTCGGGCCTCACCAGCAAACGAAAGTAGCCTGGCTTATCGACGGCGAAACGCACATAGGCCACCCCCCTGGCTCGCTGCGCCTCCAGCGGATCCACCTCGCGCGCGGCCGCTTGGGCCAGTCGCTGGACCATAAGGTTGGCCCCCTCTTCGGCAAGGGCCACGAGCAGCGCCTCTTTGGTGGGAAAGTGGCGAAAGGGGGCCGCCACCGAAACCCGCAGCCCCTTTGCGAGAACGTTCAACTTCACGGCCTCTACCCCCTGGTTGGCCACCACCCGAAGCGCAGCGTCGAGGAGCGAGCGGCGAAGATCGCCGTGGTGGTAGCGCGCGGGCTTGCGCTTCTTCGCTGGGCCGGCGCGGCCAGCTTGTGGGAGGTGTTTGGGGGGCGGTTTGTTCGACATCGCGGATCGACGTTGCGCGAATGGGTTTTCGCAACTACGATGTTAGTGTGACTAACATAAAGCGGAAGCGCAATCCCCGATTCAACACAAGGCCATGGCTCCTGGTGGCCGCTGTGGCGTTGACTCCGTTCGGCTGTGGCCAACTCACCGTCAAAGAAATAAACGCTCGGCTCGCGGCCTCGCTGGCCGATGCGGTTACAGAAGACGAGGAGGTTAAAAGTGCGGCTCTCCTTGTCGACGCCCCTCGGCTTGGCTTGAGTGTTCAGCTGGCAGTCGGCGTTGCACACGAGGCCACCGGCACGGCCATGACCACCGAAACACCTTTTCTCTCTGCAAGCATTGGAAAGCTCTTCGTGGCCACTGCGGTGATGAAGCTCGTTGCCGACGGGCGCCTGTCGCTTGACGATCCACTCACCAAGTGGGTCCCGCTAAGCTCTATCACCGGGCTCCCCGTGGTGGGGGGGGACAGAGCGCTTGGCCGCATCACCGTGCAAATGCTTCTGACACATCGCTCTGGCCTGCCTGACTACTTTTCGGGCAAGCCACGGGCAGGAGCCGAACGTCTCTTTGATGTGATGGCCAAGCAGCCGGGCACAACGTGGACGCGCACCGCCTTGCTTGACTACGCCCGCCAGCACTACGACCCAGTGGGTGCGCCCGGCACAATATTCGCCTACGCCGACACGAACTACGACCTCCTCGGCATGGTGCTCGAAGGCGTAGTGGCGGGTGGAGCCCATGCCATAGCCGCGGGCGCCCCTCCCACATTCCATCAGGTCGTTCGCCAAGAGGTGCTCACGCCGCTTGCACTCGGGTCCACGTGGTACCACGCGTTCGAGACAGCTCCTCCCGGGCTCCCTACAACCGCCGACGTTTTCATCAAAAGCGTGAACATGACGGGGGCGAGCTCGCTCTCCGCGGATCAGGCGGGCGGCGGCTTGGTAACAACGCTGGGCGATCTGGGGCGCTTCATTCGAGCCCTGGTCGAAGGTCGTCCGGTGCCGCTATCAACCATGGCCACCGCGTACACGAAAGACGCCATGCATGCGGGCATTGACGTGGGGCTGTGCGCGTGGCGGATTCGCCCTCGGGGGATCTTCTTCGCTCTTGGCGGTTTGCCTGATCTGGTTGGGCATTCCGGCGCAACGGGCGCCTTCGCCTACTATGCTGCGGAGCACGACGCGGTGATTGTTGGCACCTTCAATCAAACCACTTGGCAGGAAAACCACGTTAAGTTCTTATTAAGCGACGTTCTACCAGTGCTGGCCCGCGCCCGAAGGAGCTGAGCTCAACAATGATGTTTCAAGTGGTCCAGCTATAGCTGGCCCAGCTTGATTGACAAAGCCGTCCTACAAATGAAGCTCTTTCTCATGTTTATCGAACTCAAGAACTACCAGGCAAATAATCTCAGAGCGCGAAGCCGATAGGGTGCAGATCTTTTGAGGCGACAAAGACCCTCGAGAAAACGAGGAATTGTTGAAGAAGGATGGGGTCAATCGGTGTACGTAATTGGTGCGAACAAAGTTACGTGACCAAAGGACCCCACGGACATGGAAGCACAAGCGGTCGTCGTTGAGAACCCCTTTGATGGAGCTCGGCAAAAATTTGATGAGCTGACCGAGCTACTGGGGTCCGGGGAGAGACTCAAGATGGAACATGGCGAGATCGAGTCGCTTTTGGAAACCGAAGGGCGGGAGCTGCTGCGTCGGCTGTTTCAAGCCCACATGGAAAGTCGAGGCGAAGGGCAAGTGGCGGGCGGACGTGTGGAGGGCTCGGACGGAGAATCGCGAACGCACGAGCGTGTGACGAGCCGGAAGCTCAAGACGGTTTTCGGAGAAGTGGAGGTCGAGCGAGCGGGATACCGGAGCAGAGTGGTCGGCACGCTGTTTCCGAGAGACGCGGAGTTGAACCTGCCCCCCGACGCGTATTCGCATGGGGTTCGCAAGCGTGTGGCCACCGAGGCTGCCAAGGGCTCTTTCGACAACGTCACAGAAGCGATGGAACAGACGACCGGGACCGCCGTTCCAAAGCGCCAGGCTGAACAGTTGGCGGTCAAGGCGGCGCAGGACTTCGACGGCTTCAACGAATCGCGGCGAGCCACCTCGGCCGGGTCGGCCGAGTCGGGGCAGATCGTGGTTCTGTCCGTCGACGGCAAGGGAGTGGTCATGCGTCCCGATGACCTTCGACCTGCCACGCGCAGGGCCGCCGAGCAACGCGAGGCTCGGCTCGACAAGCGTCGCAGCAAGGGTGAAAAGAGCGGCAGCAAGCGGATGGCCACTGTGGCAACGGTGTACACCATCGACGAATTCGTGCGAACGCCTGCTGACGTTGCTCTCGACCTCTCGCGTGTTCTGGAGGAGGAGGTGAAACGGCCGCGGCCGCAGAACAAGCGGGTCTGGGCCAGTCTGCGAAGAATACCTGCTGAGGTAATTTCCGAAGCCTTCGAGGAGGCTGCGTACCGTGACCCAAAGCGAGAAAAGCCGTGGGTGGCTTTAGTCGATGGGAACGCCACTCAGCTCGAGATCATCGAGCAGCAAGCCCGAGACCGCAAGGTCAAGGTCACGATCGTCATGGACATTATTCACGTGCTTGAATACCTGTGGAAAGCGGGCAATGCGTTCTGCGGCGAGGGCACCAAGGCGGCGCAGGACTGGGTGACCGAACGGCTTCTGCTGGTACTCCGAGGGCGCAGCAGCCTGGTCGCCGGCGGGATTCGTCGAAGTGCCACACGTCGAGGCCTACGTAAAAGTGATTCCCGCTGGCGAGCGGCCGACAGCTGCGCGAGATACCTCCCTCAACCACAAGGAATTCCTTCGCTACGACCAAGCGCTCGCAGCAGGGTTTCCAATTGCGACCGGCGTGATCGAAGGAGCCTGCCGTCACTTGATCAAGGACCGCATGGACATCACGGGCGCACGATGGTCACTGGACGGCGCGGAAGCCATACTGAGGCTTCGCTCTCTCCGAGCCAGTGGCGACTTCGACGACTACTGGTCTTTTCATGAGCGGTCGGAGCTCAGGCGGCATCACGAGAGTAGATATGCAGACGGCAAGGTGCCTTCCACAGAGATCCCGGCGCTCAAGGCTCGCGCCAGACGTAAACCACACCTCCGCATCGTCAAGTGAGTCGGCGAATTGTCGCCCGAAAAGAGCCGCACCCAAGCCGATAGGTAGATCAAAGGGTGCCTTGGGGTCGAGGGGGCAGGGGAAGGGGGGCAAGGAGGGTGGAAAAGATTGGCGGATTGGCCGAGGAAAGAGGACGGTGAGGGGGGCCTGTCGAACGATGATAACGGCGGCCAAGGAGGCGACGATCAGCCACTGGCGACGGGGGGCGAGGGCTGCCTTGCAGGATGCGGCAAAGGTGGTGGTTCTGAAGAATCGGTCTGGATCAGTTGCGGTTGCGCTTTGACCTTGGCCATCGCGTGTTTGTGACGGCGGGAAAGCAGCACGTGCGTTGGGGCACGCGCCGCTTTTGGATGCCCAACGATTTTCTGCACATCAGGCCGCACGACCCGCTGGACGTTTTCGACGCGCGCGCCGGCACCACGATAGTGAAACTTCATATGCCCGTTGAAGAGCTGGGCTGGAATTTTTACGCTTACGCGGTTACCGAGTCGGTCACCACCACGTCGAACCTGGGGGCGCTGGCGGGGGCTGCGCGTGGAGAATTCGTTCTTGGCGCGGCAGAGCTGGGTCTAAATTTAGGGACGATCTTGCAGGGCCATCAGGCGCCCAAACTGCAGGCCGACATTTCCACAGGGCTTGGCCCGTTCGATGTTTTTGCGGACGTGGCCTTGCGGCAAGGCAGCGAAATTGATCGCGTGCGCTACAAACTGAACGCCACGATTGGCCCACCACCCCAGCGACTGGCGCAGAGAATTGCGCTCATCTGATTGCCTAACGGCCTAACGTCGCCGTCGGGCAAAAACGTGGCGAACGGCAAGCTGCGGAAACGGAGACAACCTCAACTCACCGCCGCCGCCAGATTCTGCGGCTGCACCCGCCTGCTTTCCTTCAACGCCAAGCGACGCCTCGGCCTTCAGCCTAAGACCTCGCCAGGGGATGCCGATGCCGCAGTCCTGCGAATCTGGCGAAATCGCCGTCGCATGTTACGAGCTCGCAGCCATGCTCGATGGCAAGCGCCGCGTGGTAGGCATCGGCAACAAGTTTGCCGCGTGCCTTGGCTTGGGCGCAAAGGTCGGCAAAAATTCTCCAACTGCTTGCGCCGTGGGTGAGCGGGCGCGCGTGGGAACGGGACCGCAAGCGATCAATGAAGGCGATGGCGACTGAGGTATCCGTAGGAGCTTCCCAGATCTTGGGATTCGTCACAATCCTCACGAACCCGCTGGCTCCCAAGTCCGACAAAGCAAACGGCTCTGGGCCTCGGGCAAGGCCGATCAGCCATTGCGCGTATCGATCGTGTTCGGGGGACTCTGCGCGATGCGCGTAGATGAGGACGTTGACGTCAGGAATCAGCACGTTGCGACCTAGGTATGCGCAACGATTCGAGGTCCTCGTCTTCCTCGACCTGTGCGATGTCCACGGCGGATGGAAACCGTGCGCCAGGCCGCCCGCATACGATGAGCTCGAAAGGTGGCTCTGACTGACGAGAGGGCTCCCTCGTTACGTACGCTGCAACCGCCTCAGAGATGACGGATCCAAGCGTCCTGCTTTCGCGCTGAGCAAGAAGCTTCGCGCGCTCGAGCGCCGCGGGATCGATATCCACAGTCGTTCTCACCCTCCAAGAATGGCAGATGGAGCATCATGATGCAACACTTGATGCTTTGATGCTCAGAACGGCGATGGCATCGTGAACGAAGCCGCCACCATTACCCAATCCTCGGCGCCATGGGTCTGCGTACCACGCCGCCCGACTGGCGCCGGCCAGGGCCCTGCCCCAGCAGCCCGCGCTCGATTGTGGTATTTGACCTCCCGGCGGGGCTTGTATCAGCGAGCGTTGGCGCATCCAGGGCCGCTTGCTGCTTGCCCCAAATCCGCCGCATTTCGCCCATTTTCGCCCGGCGCTCCTCCCGCTTTCCCACCCTCAGGGATTCTGTTCAGGGGGACCTTCCCTGAAACATCAATGCCCGCGCGGCCATCTGGGGGCCCCTACCAGCCCCTGCCCTCGGCGTCATGCAACCCAGGGCGAGCGACCGTGGCTGCGCTCAACGGGGCCGACGACCGAGGCACGACATGCTTGTCGGCGTGCACGCTGGATTTTCGCGCGACTAGCCGACTCTCGAAGGGATTCAAGGCCTTTGGAGTCACGTCGAGACGGCATCTACCTTGCGGACAAGCAGGGAACAGCGGCCCTCCCCGGATTGGGAAGGGCCATGGACATCGCGCTCCCGGCTCTGCTCCGGAGCCACCACCGCGCTCGCGCCCAACACCCTTCACCGAGGTCTTCCCATGAAGCTCACCAACACCATTGCCCTCCTCGGCGCCTTCGTTGCCTTTGTGATCAATCCAAACTTCGGCTGCGTGTCCGGTGCCGGGCACGATTTTGGCCAGGAGGAGATGCAAGACATGGTGGTGGGGACTTGGAAACTCCGGGGAGAAGGATTCGCGATGACCTTTGCGCTGCGCCCCGCCTTGGGGCCGACGGAGCGGGCGGCTGCCCCCACCCCCTTCATTCGCGGGGCTTACGCCTGCGACAACCGGGACTTCTATCAGAGCGCCAGCGCTTGCATCGACGTTTCCACTTTTCATCTGGAGGGAGAGTTGCTCACGAGCGACGTCGAGTTCGCGAGCAACGACCTGAAAGGGACCTTTCGGATTCTGGGTCAGCGGGTGATCCCGGGTGAGCTCGAGCTGATGTTGCCGGATGGCAGCTGGATCTCCGTACCTTCTCTCGACAGCGGCTCTGCACCCGTCAACGGCACCTGGTGGCGCCAAGTGCATGCACCGGCGGATCGTGATCGCTCGGATCGAACCATCGTGATCGCCGGGATCGGCCATCATGATCACCTGGATCGGTGCTCACGATCAGCGGGATCGGCCATCATGATCACCTAGATCGGTGATCGTGATCAGCGGATGCCGCAGCGTGTCCTGCGAAGGAACACGCCGCGTCGCGGCGATGGAGTTGCTCGAAGGGGCTGCCCCCCGGCTAAAAGCCGGGGATGCCTACGGAGCGACTACCAATGAGACAAGTCAGAGAAATCCTTCGACAGAAATGGCTGCTTGGGCGGAGCCATCGCGATATCGCCCGCAGCCTCGGAATCAGCGCGGGGGCGGTAGGCGAGACCGTTCGCCGTGCCAAGGAAGCAGGCTTCACACAGTTCGCGGAGGTGGACACGCTGGCAGCAAGCGCGCTTGAAAGGCGGCTGTACCCGTCCTCTGCTGAGGCAGAGAGGCCACGCCCCGACTGTGCGTGGATCCATCGCGAGCGGCGCTATCCTGGCGTGACGCTCGAGCTTCTGCACCTCGAGTATGTCCAGGACAACCCCAATGGCTACGGGTACACGCGGTTCTGCGACATGTATCGTGCGTGGCTCAAGCAGCGTAGCTACTCGATGCGGCAGGTTCACCGCGGCGGCGAGAAGACGTTCGTTGACTACTCCGGAAAGAAGCCTTGCATTTGGGATCCGAAGACGGGCGAGCGCATCGACGTTGAGCTCTTCGTGGCGGTTGTCGGAGCTTCCAACTACACGTACGCTGAGGCGACGCCCACACAACGGGGGCCCGATTGGATTTCGAGCCACTGCCACGCGGTCCAATACTTTGGCGGTGCCACCGAGGTTGTTGTGTGCGATCAGCTTCGCTCTGGCGTCACGGCCCCTTGCCGATACGAACCCGGCATCCAGCGGACCTACGAAGAGTGGGCAGAACATTACGGAACGTCAGTCATTCCTGCTCGTCCACACCATCCCAAGGACAAGGCCAAAGTCGAGACCGCCGTGCGCGTCGCACAGCGGTGGATCCTGGCGCGTCTGCGCCACGAGAAGCACTTCTCGATCGTATCGTTGAATGAGCGCATTTGGGAACTGCTTGAGGACCTGAACAACCGGCAGATGCGGATATACAAACGCAGCCGGCGCGAGATGTTCGAGCGGCTCGATAAACCGATGCTCCGACCGCTTCCCGAACGTCCGTTCTCCTACGGCGAGTGGAAGGCCGTCAAGGTGAACATCGATTACCACGTCGAGGTGGATGGTCACTATTACTCGGTTCCCCATCAGCATGTGGGGGAACAGGTCGAGGCTCGGATGTCGGCTTTCACGGTTGAGGTTATTCGCGACGGCCATCGCATCGCCTCGCACGCAAGGAGCTTCCAGCGCGGGCGCCACACCACCGTGCCCGAGCATATGCCGGCTGCGCACCGCAAACACATGCAGTGGTCTCCTTCGCGCATTGCGAACTGGGCGGCAACGATCGGACCACAGACGCGCCTTCTGGTGGAACGAATCCTCGGCGATCGGCCCCACCCGGAGCAGGGCTATCGATCCTGCCTTGGAATTCTGCGCCTGGAGAAGCGCTACGGCGCCTCAAGGCTGGAGGCCGCATGCGCGCGGGCCGTTGCCGTGGGCGCGCGGTCCTATCGCCATGTCGATTCGATCTTGAAAAACGGCTTGGATGCTTCGCCTTTGCCTTCGCAGGAAAACTCGTCAAGCGCAGCACCTGCTGCACATTCGAATATTCGCGGACCCAACTACTACAACTGAAGGAACCACATGCTGAAGGAACAGACACTCGACAAGCTTCGCAGCCTACGTCTTGACGCTTTTGCCACGACGTGGACAGAGCAGCAGAAGAACACAGAAATCGCCAGACTGTCCTTCGACGAGAGGCTTGGATTGCTCGTCGATGCGGAATGCCTCGCGCGAGAAAACAAGCGGCTTTCGAGATTGCTGAAAGAAGCCAAGCTACGCCTGAGTCAAGCTTGCATCGAGGACATCGACTACTCACCACGCCGAGAGATCGACAAAGCCACCGTTCGTCAGCTGGCTTCCTGTGCTTGGATCCAGCAACACCAAAACGTGATCGTCACGGGAATGACTGGAACCGGAAAGACCTTTCTTGCCTGTGCGCTCGCCCAGCAGGCGTGCCGCAAGGGCTTCTCCGCCATCTACCGTCGAGCCTCTCGTCTCTTCGACGAACTGGCGCTCGCCCGAGCGGACGGCAGCTACGTGCGCCTTCTTGCAAAGCTCGCGCGCGCAGATGTCCTGGTGGTGGATGACTGGGGACTGGCACCCGCACGTGAGCAGGAGCGCAGGGACTTTCTCGAGGTCCTTGAGGACCGCTATGGCCAGCGGTCCACCATCATGACCAGCCAGCTCCCGCCCAACAGCTGGTACGAACATCTGAATGACCAAACCATGGCAGATGCCATCCTCGACCGCCTTCTTCACAACTCTCACCGCATCGTGCTAAAGGGTCCTTCGCGCAGAAAGACAACCCAGGAGATCCCGACCGAGTAACCTTGCCCCCAGAACAACTTCCATCGTCGCTCCGCTCCGACCGATCACGATGCCCGATCTGATTGATCACGTTCGCCGGTATATGCAGCCAAGCAGACCTTGCCACGACGTTCAGCCTGGAGCGCACAGGATTTAAAACACCACGTCTATCCGCGTCCGATGTCAACGCAAAGTAGAAATGTCCGCTTTTCTGCAAAGTAGAAATGTCCTTCATGCGGCGCGGCGAGGAGGACGTAGCGGAGGCGGGGTTTTGGCCACTTGTCCACAGATGCACGGCGGGCGCGGGCCTCGGGGACAGGAGACAAAACGCCTGCACATGCATCGTGAGTGAAAGCGATTTGTCCCCGACCGTCAGCCGCCCTTCCAGGGGTCGCCTGAAAGCGCACGACGAGCCCTGTCCACACCCACTCGAACGCGTCGTCGAAGTCCCAGGCCTGGCCTACAAACAGCCACAAAGCGCGTTTTCCGCCAGGCACATCCACATCGCCAACGTAGGCCCAGTCTACCTGAGCCCTGGTCCCAATTAGGGGGGCGACACGCAGATAAGCTTCACGTGGCGGCCGTGGCCGCATCCGAGCCACGAACTCCCGCACCGGTGCGGACGCTGCCACGAAAAAAACTGGACGCCAACCTCGCCACGGGGCGATTCTCCCGCCGCGCGATCCATACCCCGGAACCCTCGATCAGGCGAATTTCACACCCGTGCGCCCCAGACCGTCAGATTTCAGCGTTCCTCGGGTGCCGGTGACAAGCGCCGGCTGGCGTGCGTGGAGACCTACGGGTGCCAGATGAAGGTGGCCGACACCGAGATGGTGCTTGGCATGCTGGCGGGCGCAGGCTACGGCCCGGCAGCAAGGCAGAGGATGCGAGGCGGCTTACGTTAGTTGACAGAACATTCTTGTACCGGGCGTTTTTTGCCGCGGAAGGATGTGGTGCCTAAACTTCCTGTACGCCTTCAATTCTGGGTTAGGCAGGAGCTAAGCTCAAGAAGTAGGCTGTGGATAGCTTGAAATCAGGCGAGCTTTGAGTAGTCGATAACGACAAGGTCGGTAATGCGCGAGAAATGCCCAGCATTGCTCGTGACCAACGGCATTGAAGTTGCGAGCGCTGTGCAACCGATCCACGCGTCGTTCGCCCCGATGAGCCGCCCTGCTACCCGTAGCCTTTTCGATACCTGCGCGTAAACGCGGGCCACATCGGCTGTCACGGGAAGATCTTCTAACGGTAGCAACAACGCCAGGGCTTCCGGAGACTCTGGGTTGGCAAAGCCCTCCAGATACTCTCCCCGCGCCACAGACGGCAGAAAAAGATTGGCGCCTTGGTGAGAGCGAAGGAATTTTAGCGCGCCGAATCCTGCGCCTGTTTGTGCTCTCCCTGTTGCCGCCCTTTGAAGGTCGATAAGGAAGCTTGTATCTAACGCAAATTGTTCCAAGGATCCTCGGCCGGGGCATCGGCAGCCTGAGCAGCATCCCAGGATGCAATGGTTTCTTGGGAAACAGGGCTAAGTGCCTCGAAAGCGCTGAGCAAATCTGCAGCGTTTGAGGTTTCCCCACCCCAGCGTGCCCGCTTGATAACCATCGAAAACGATTCATCAGGGCGGGTCCGAGCCTGCCGCAGCCTCTGATAAGCCTCCAGATCGATTGATATTGTCTTGGTGGCCATGTGTACATGTATATACATGCATGGTGCCCGGATCAAGGGCGGTAAGAGAGGCATCGAACAATCACCGCACAATGCTTTGCAGCAATAGCGCGAGGCTGCCGGCAGTAAGCATTCGACTACGCCTCTTCTCTCGCTCGGCCCTTTGCCCGTTGGGGAATCGCTGCCCACACGCTGCCAGCTCAGTTCGTCGCCGTTGACAGCCAACCGCCGGGCAGTGCCCCGAAGGCTTGCTCTGGTGATCAGGATTCACTGACACGGTACGAGTGAACGCTTGTCGGTTGATTCGCAGACATCAATGTTGAAAAGGTAGAGAAAGCGAGGATAGTTGGCGGGGTCCGAACCTGGGGGGCGGCACCCGGCTCGGCCGAGGCCGACGAACTCGAGGTGCTCGTCACCCTCGTCGATGCCTACGAGGAGAAGACTCACCCGATCGAGCCTCCCGATCCGGTCGATGCCCTGATTTTTCGCATGGAGCATGCCCTGATTCCGCACCCGAAGCCCGCCCGGCAAAGGGGATAGGGGACGGGGATAAGCCTTCGGTCGGTGATCGCGGCGAGCCGGTCGGACCAAAACCGTGCTTTACCCGCGCGCTATTTCCTGGCAGGCATGGCGCCATGCCCCGCCTCCCCGCCCCCAGCCCTGCCGAAGCCCTGGCCGCCCTGAAACAGCTGGCCGGCCGTCGCACGCTGCCCATCCACCCGGACCTCCTGGCGCAGCACATACTGGCGCTGCCCGGCTCGTGGGACTGGCCCGTTCAGCGGGCGGCGTTCGAGGCGCTCTTACGGCGACTGGGGTCGGCACGGAAGCAAGAGCTGTCGGTACTTTCCCAACCGGCAAAGAGCCCCTGGGGGCGCTACCGCCTGGGCCGGCCCGACACCGACGGGGCGCTACCCTACGTCGTGTCCCTGGAGTCACTCGAGCCGCTGTCGGGCTCGTGCGGGTGCGCCGACTTTCTGCGCAGCTCCCTGGGTCTGTGCAAGCACCTCTTGGCCGTCATCGACCACCTGGCGGCAAAACCCACCCGGTGGCGCGCGGCCCTCCAGGCGAGGCCCGTTCGCCGCACGCGTCCCCAGCTCGCGTGGGAGGCCGCCAGCGGTCACGGCGGCGCCCTCGATCCCCTGGGGGGCTTCCAACTGGAACTGCCGACCTCCGTGGGCCGTCCGTCCGGTGCCCTCCGGCGGCTGTTCGATTTCAATCAGAAGGACGCGGCGGGCCGGCACCCGCTGGTTGCGCTGCAGGCAAAGGATCTGGCGCAGCGCCAGCGCATCGTCACGGCCTTACAGCGTGCGCTCAGAGCGCCGGGGCTGGGTAGCGATGCCGCGGCGCCGGCGGTCCTGCGCGACGAGGCCGCGCGGCTCGAACGGTTGCTGCGGCTGCAGGCGAAAAGACCCGCCCTCGACCGGGCTCTGCGTAGCAGCAAGCGCAAACTGTATGACTACCAAAAGGCCGGCATCGCACGGTTCTTTGCAGAAGGGCGTCTGGTCCTGGCCGACGACATGGGCCTGGGCAAGACCACGCAGGCCACGGCGGCGGTGGCGGCGCTGCACGGGGCGGGGCTGGTCACCCGCGGCCTGCTGGTGGTGCCCGCACCGCTGAAGGCACAATGGGAGGCCGAGTGGCGCGCGATCACGGACACACCCGTTTGCGTCGTCGACGGCACGGCCGACGAGCGCAGGGGGCTTTACCGCAAACACCGACGCGGCTTTCTCATCGCCAACTACGAACAGGTGGTACGCGATCTTCCTGAAATCCTGCGCTGGGCCCCGCAGGCCGTGGTGCTGGACGAAGCTCAGCGAATCAAGAACTGGGCCACGCGGACGGCTTTGGCAGTCAAGCAATTGCAACCTGACTATCGCCTGGTGCTGACGGGCACGCCGATGGAGAACCGCCTGGACGAGCTGGCGTCGGTGGTCGAATGGGTGGACGATCGGGCCTTGGAACCCAAGTGGCGACTGGGACCATTCCACAGCGTGTTCGCAGACGGCAAGAAGGAGGTCACGGGGGCGCGCAACCTGGACGCCTTGCGCGCACGGCTGGCGCCGGTCCTGTTGCGGCGCGAACGTGCGGAGGTGCTGGCCCAGCTGCCCCGGCGACAGGACACGGTGTTGCCAGTCGATCTGACGGAAGAGCAGAGAGCCGCGCACGATGAGCTCAACCAGGACATTGCGAAGCTGGCGTCGATCACGTCACGCCGGCCCTTGAAGCCGGCGGAGTTCTTGCGGCTGATGACCCTGCTCAACACGCAGCGGATCATCGCCAACGGCATGGCCCAGCAAGACTTCACGTCGACGTGGCCGGGCATCTCGGGCCGAACGCCCACCCCGGCGCTGCTGGCTTCGCTGGGTTCGCCGAAGCTCATCGAACTGCGCGAGCTCATTAGCAACCTGGTACTGACGCAAAACCGCAAGGTCGTGGTGTTCTCGCAGTGGCGCCGCATGCTGCAATTGGCGGCGTGGGCCGTTTCGGATCTGCTGGACAAGCACGGGCGACGGGCGCTGTTCTTCACGGGGCAAGAGGGGGCACGCCGACGTCAGCACAACCTGGTGGACTTTCACGACGATCCCGCCACGGCGGTGCTGTTCCTCAGCGATGCGGGAGGTGTGGGTTTGAATTTGCAACGGGCCGCCAGCGCCTGCATCAACCTGGAGCTGCCGTGGAATCCCGCCGTGCTGGAGCAGCGCATTGGCCGCATCTATCGCCTGGGGCAAAAGCAGCCGGTCGCGATCTACAACCTGGTCAGCCGCGCCTGCATCGAGGAGCGCATTGCGGCCCTGGTCTCGGACAAGCGGGCGCTTTTTCGCAGCTTGTTCACGGGCAAGGGCGACGAGATTCGGTTCGAGCGCTCGGGCGCGCTTTTGTCGTTGCTGCCGCCCACGACCGAACCGGCGCAGGCGCTTGCCGGGGCGACCGAGGTTAGCGACGACGAGCTCGAGGACGTCCAGGATGTGGAGGCGAGCGAGGAGGAGACTGGTCGCAAGGACGCGGCGGCCGGGGCCGAGCCCGTGAGGGCCCCGAACGCACCAAGCTCTGTGGGGGCGTTGCTGGGTGCCTTGACGGTCAGCCGCACGCCCGAGGGACGGGTGAACATCGAAGCGCCTCCCGAGGCGGCGGACGCACTCATCTCGCTGTTCGAGGGGATGGCAAGGCTGTTGGGGGCGCGGGCATAGCGGGTGGCCCTCAGTGTCGGTGGCCGGGGCTTCCTTCGACGCCCCACACCGGTGGCGGGAGCGTAGCGGGCTACACCGTGCTCCCCTCGAGCCCTGAAAATCTGTTCTGTCAACTAACGTAAGCCATCCCACTCTACCCGCCGGGCATTAAGGATGTTGAACGCGCCTTAGCCCGATGTTTTGCGGGAGTTTCCCGCGTTGAATGTGAGCGAGGCAGAGATCGAACACGCGGCAGGTATTTTGGAGAGCGTGCTGGCGGTCATGTGATGAGTGCTTACCAAACCGTCTCGATGCCGAATGCACAAATCGCCCGGTCATTCGTGGCCAGTGGCAGGTGGTCGATCGCGCTTTGGGCTGCGAGCATACGATCAAACGGGTCACCATGCGCTCGAGGCCACGAACCCGCCCGTTCGGCGTGGGCAAACGAGACAGGCAATAGGTCGAAACGCTGGCTTGAACAATAAGCCTCGATCGACTTGCTAGCTTCCCAACGAAGCTTGTCCAAACGCACTTTTGTTGTGATTTCCCACGCGTTCGCGGCGCTTACGAAGACGTGTGTTGCATCGTCTTCTACGAGCCGTCGCACCTTTTTGCTCAATGCCCTGTCGCCCGATGCCCACCAAAGCAACGCGTGGGTGTCGAGCAATAAATTTTGTGCTGGCATCAATCTTCTCCGGACCAGCCAGAAGGAAGTGGCTCAAAAAATTCCGCAGAAACACTGACCAAACCCTTCAACGAGCCGGCTTCGCGTTTTGCCGGGCCCGTAGCCAGCGGAACGAGCCGGGCATAGGGCTCTCCACCCTTCGCAATCACGATCTCTTCACCCGCATGGGCACGTTCAAGGAGGCGGGAAAGGTGGGTTTTGGCCTCGTGTACGTTTACAGACTTCACCCTTGTAGTGTGACTGAGTCAGGGAACTAAGCCAACCCCTGGCCGACCGCTCAGGGTTGTCTGCTGAACAGTAGCTCAACAATGTTCGAGAGGATGCCCACTGAGCGTGCCATCGCTCCGACTGACGGCGCTCGTCTCCTTGATCAAGGCGGCATTGCGTACCTGAAGAACTTGCCGACCGTGACATTGATTGTGTTCCGGTGCCATCACGGTGTGCGTAGCCGGAATGCAGCTATCCAATGCGCCGTACTTGGTTTCACGAATGTCTGCAATCTCATCGGAGGCATCGAGTCATGGGCGCTTGATGTTGATCCCTCGGTTGCACGATACGAATCTCATCATTGCGACACAAGCGCCCGGATGTCTCCTTTTGCGCCCGAGCGTGCGGGGTTTCGGGGAGCCGCATCATTCTGGACCTAGTGAAAGAAGCTGTGCGCCGCCACGAAAGAGCTGCGAAACGGAGGCTGTTGCAACTAGAACGCCAAATGCTTCCACCCTAAACCGTGGTTAGCGAACTTCGCGAAGTCAGAGTCGCGCGTTACAAAAGTGCAGCCTTCCGCAATTGCGAGGGCTGCATGCTGGGCATCTGCTACGAGTTTCCCTGTCGCATTGGTTGCACGACATAACCGTGAGACGAGCTGCCAATGGTTGGTGTCGGGGGACACGATTCGGCAGTTCGGATGGTTGGCAATCTGATCGACCGAAGCCAGCGCAATGGGAAGCGGTGTTGGCACTTTGTATATGCGTGGATTCGTACAGATGCGAACGAATGCCACCGCAACCAACACGCTTAGTGCGAAAGGTTGTGGGCCTTGTACCATCGCATCCAGCCAATGCTTGTAAGCCTCGTGAACGACCTCGTCTTGTCGGTGTGCATAAACCAACACGTTGACGTCGGGCATTAGCACGGTTCAGCGTCCCAGAGATGCGGTGTCATCCATGGCCAGCAGTTCTGCGAAATCGCTTGGCTCATGCATTTTCGTCTCGCCTCCGGCAAACGTCAGCATTTCGAATGGCGTCGCTATCAAGGGAGGTTTGGCCAACGCTGCGCGCAAGGCCTCGTTTACAACATCGCTGATGGTGCAGTTTGACGCGTTCGCTCGTTCTCGCGCTTTCTTGAACAGGTTATCGTCGAGGACCAGCGTGGTTCTCATAATCACAGAATACGTATCTGCATACGTATGTCAAGCTCTCGCTGAGGCTCGCGGGCAAGCTCTACGGGCAGTCCTTCGGTGTCGACGTGGCGTTCGGCGATCCGATCTTTGGGGATCCGGAGGTCATTGTTGCCGAGGACGTTCTTGGATTCGCCGGCGTCGCACCGCCGACGCCGCGGCTCTATCCGCTTGAGTCGCACATCGCGGAGAAGCTCCACGCGTACCCGGTGCCCCGCTTACGGCCGAACTCTCGGGTCAAGGATCTCCCCGATCTTGCGCTGCTCGCAACCGTCCGGGCCCTGCACGGCAGGCACGTCCGCGCCGCTCTCGACCAAACGTTCGCGTTCCGCAAGACGCACCCGTTGCCCGCCGCGGTTCCTCCGCCACCAGAAGCTTGGGCGCGACCCTACGAGGCCATGGCGCGGGAGGACCAGCTTGCCTGGAGGACGCTGGCCGAGGTCACAGCGGCCGTCCAATCCTTCCTCGCTCCTGTGCTAGCCGGCGGTCTCGACACTGACTGGGTACCCAACCGCGTGGGCGTGGCGCAGCCGATAGCGGTCGCGGTCTCGGTGCCGTTGGTTTCCACCCCCCTACTCCCAGGTGGTCCTCCCTACCCTCCCGCAGGCCTCCTGCTCCCTGACGGGAAACCCCAGAAAAACTCGCCCGAGGACCTCAAAAGTGGGGGAGCATGTGCGACTGCACCCGGGGGGTCCCCGCCACGTCGAGTCCAAAGGCGCACCGGGTCGCACCATTGTCGGGCCGAACTTGCACGTTTCGCCCGGGGTGGAGACCGGGGGGCGCCTGGGGCCTGGCAGGGTTTCCTGGTACGATTGCTGCTGGGTTTACACCATGGCTAACGCGGCTCGAAAACGTGCCACCTACGAGGATCTGCTGGCGCTGCCGGAGAACGTCGTCGGCGAGATCATCGGGGGCGAGCTGTTCGCGCAGCCTCGGCCAGCCATCCCCCACGCGGTCGCGGCATCGCACCTGGGCGCCGAGTTGGTCGGCCCCTTCAACCGCGGCAAGGGGGGGCCCGGCGGCTGGGTGATTCTCGATGAACCCGAACTGCACCTGCAGGGAGGCAACGTCTTGGTGCCCGATCTCGCCGGGTGGCGACGGGAGCGCATGCCTCAGATTCCCGAGTTGCCTGCCATCGAGCTGCCGCCGGACTGGGTATGCGAGGTCCTCTCGCCGTCGACCGAGGCCAAGGACCGAGTCGACAAGATGGCTGTTTACCGCCGCGAGGGGTGCCAGCACGTGTGGCTGGTGCAGCCCGCCTCGATGACGTTGGAGGTTTATCGGTTGGACGGCGAGACCTACCGGCTGGTGAACACGTGGAAGGGCGACGCCCAGATTCGCGCCGAACCGTTCGATGCGGTGGCGCTGGACCTGGGCGCGTTGTGGGCCCGGTAGCGGCCCCGCGATACCACCGCCATTCTGCCCGCGACTATCGAAGCCTCCGACCGCCACCTGCTGGGGCTCGGCCTCCGTTTCGAGGGCGTGGCCATCGGTGACTCGGCGCTCGGGCTCATGGGCGTCATCCACCGGCCGACGCGGGACTTCGACATACTCGTGCCCGAGTTGCCGCCAGCCATCGCGGAGGCGGCGCGCGAGTAGCGAAGGCCCAGCGGAAGGTCGGAGTCGACTTGATCGACGACTGGCTCAACAACGGGCCGATGCAGCTCAGCGATGTCCTGCCTACGGGGTGGCGCGAACGGGTGCAGCCCATCTTCCAGGGCCAGGTCCTCGCGCTCAGCACGTTGGGCAGACCCGATCTGCTGAAGAGTAAGCTGTTCGCACTTTGACATCGCGGCACGGATCTGCCCGAGTGCATCGCGCTCGCACCGACTGCGGAGGAGCTCGCCGAGTGCCTGCCCTGGCTGGAACGGCAGGACGGCAACGATGCTTGGCCAGCCCATGTCCGCGCCACGATGGCCGAAGTCGCGCGGAGGCTCGTCCATGGCGTTTAACCGTGCGACCTCCCCCGAGCCGACGCCCTCGCCCGACGAACTGACGGCGCGAATGGTGGCCATCGGAATGAACTTCGCTGGCAAAGCGGCAGCGGACGCGGACATCGAGCGCACCCTGCTCTATGCCTCTGCGCTTGGGATGGACGACGGTGATCTCCGGGTGCTCGCCGTGCTGACCACGTGGCTCGGGGTGCATCACGGGCACGTGAACGCCGATCAGCTCGTACGCCTGGTAGGCGCGCATCGGTCTGAACGTGTCCGCGCGTATTGGGCGGCCATCGCGACATGGCTCAGGAAGGACCGGCGTTTCGTCCGGCTGGCCGCCGCGTATGAGGGGCCGGTGATCGGCCTGCTGCCGACGGGGACAGCGTTCCAGATCTCCCGGCGGGGCGCGGACGAGCGGTTCACCGCGTCGAAGCTGCGCGTCCCGACGGGCACCCTTCGGGATCGTCGCGAGGACGTGCTCTCGCCGGAGAAAGCCCGGGAGAACTGAACACACCTCGTGCATCGGTGGTGGCTTCCCGCGGCAACCGGCGCCACAGCTTCGCAATGCATCGCGATGTTAATAGAGAGCCTCAGCACCACGTCCTTCCGCGCCAGAAAACGCTCGACAAAGAATGTCCTGTCAACTAACGCAAGCCGCCTCGCATCCTCGGCCTTGCTGCCGGGGGGCGCATTGAGGCAAAGTACTTAAAACGACTGGCCTTTCTTATGACAACTTCGTTTTCCCCGATCGCCGGGAAGAGGCCGAGTTGCTTCGCATCGACGCACTCCTTTGGCGGGAGATCAGGCCGGCGCTCGTCGAGCGATCGATGCATTCATCCTGGCAAGACCGAGCAAAAAAAGGCCGACCGTCTGCGTGCACTGGTTACGACACCCCGATCAAAAAGTGATCAGGCTGAAGGTGCCCGGCCATTAACTAAGGGGCTGCCGCGAAAAAAGTCGATCGTCTCGTCATGTCGGTACGGTCGGGTGGATGGTGTAGTTCCACTCGCCGTGGAAGACGTTGGGATCGAGATTCACGAGTGCGAGGTCCTTGTCCGAGACGCGGCGACCCTTGGCGTAAGTGCGACTGTCGACTCGGCTCTTCACGAGCAGTCCGGTCGTCGTCGTCGTCGCTGCGATTAGATTGACGATGACTTGATGGGTGACCAGAGGCTTTCCGCGCCAGTTCTGGGTGATGAAGGAAAACAAGCGGTGCTCGATCTTGTTCCACTTGCTCGTTCCCGGAGGCAGATGACAGACGGTGATGGGGAAGCGCAGGTCGTCGACGAGCTTTTGTAGCTCGAGCTTCCATAGGCGCAGCCTATAGCCGTTGCTTCCACCTCCGTCCGCCGTGATCACGAGCGAGGTCGCGTTTGGATACCTCGAGGCGCCCATCTCGCTCCACCAGGTGCGGATGCTCTGCACCGCGAATTCCCCCGTGTCGTGGCTCACGCCAACGCTGACCCACGCCTCGTTCTTCTGGAGGTCGTAGATGCCGTACGGTGTGGCGCGTCCCTTTTCGTCGTCGACGAAGTCGTGCACGTTGACATCGACCGGATCTTCCTTCCCGCTGAGCTCGCGGCCGCCGTTCTTGTACGGTCCGACAAGCTCTCGTTTCTTCGTGTCCACAGAGATCGCCGGCTCGTTCGTTTCGAGCTGTCGACGGAGTGTCTCGTTGATGTGCTCAAACTGAGCGTTTCGATCTGGATGCTGCGCGCCCTCAAGCCGCTTGCGATTCGCCTGGAGACTGTAGCCGAGCTCCTTGAGCAGTCTTGAGACCATCTTCATGCTCGTTTGGTGCCCCTGCTTCTTGAGCGCCTCCACGAGATTGCGCTGGCTACGAGCTGTCCACAGAAGCGGCGACTCGGGATCTCCGCGTGTCGTCGATTCTACAAGCTTCTTCAGATCCGGAATCAATCTCGGATCCTTCTCGGTTGCCTTCTTGCGCCCGGCGCCTGGTCGACGGCTTCGCGTTGGCGGTAAATGCCTCGCCGTCCCGTTTTCGATCGCCCGTACTTCGGCGATCCCGCGCCCCACCACGCTCGGTGCCATACCCGTCGCACGAGATGCAGCGACAATGCCGCCGTAGCCAAAAGCGATCGCCTCGTTCGCCACGAATAGCCGCCGAGCTCTCTCTGTCAGACTCCCCTTTATCTTGCCGTAGCGATCCCGTATCTCGGATTCACGCCGCGATCGTTCCTTGGTCATGCACCTCCAATGGAGATCCTCCTCGCAGATAAAGTCAACCTATTTATTTCGCGGCATGCCCTTAGTTGACAGAACATATTATATCGGGCCCTTTTTTGACGCGAGTGGACTTGGTGCTTGAACTTCCGGTTCACGAAAATTAGCGCGTTGCGGTGGGATTTCGGGGTGGGTTGGGGTAGGGTTCGGGCGGTCGATTTGAGACAACTTTGGGCAGCTTTGGACCGATAACTTACTACGCAAGCCATCAAGGCCTTTTTTGACGCTGTTGGGGGGCCAGCCACGCCCACAATGGGGAGCGATGGCTATATGAAAACGCCGACGCCAGCGGGGACCTATCGGGTGGCGTCGATTGGCCAGCATGTCAGCAAGTGGAAGTACCCTTTGTCGAAAATACCTTGGGGAACAAAGCTCATCCGCAAGGGGGATCGTTTTGAGGTGGATCTAAAGGGCAAGCGGCAGGATGTTGAAAAGCTCACGGGCGCTTCTGCTGATTGGGTTTTGCGGACGTACAAGCTGCTGTACAAAATGACGGATGCACCAACGGAATGGCTGTTCAACGATTTTGGCCACCTCACCGTGTATCTTTATGTTGATAAGAACAAAGACGGGCGGTGGGACCGGAAACAGGAACCGCGTTTGAGCGAATTTATTCACACGACGCCTAACGATGAAGCGGCTGAGCATTTGGCGCGGGCAAAGGGGATCGAACCTTCCTACAACTTGGGCGAATCTCACGGTTGCGTGCACGTGAGGCCGGGCGACATCGACACCGCCGTTAGTGCGGGATACCTGAAAGCAAACCAACTGTTTGTGGTTCACCCACAGCGTTCTTTACACGAAGTTCCGAAGCGATGCGCCGAACATTGGTCCGCCTTATGAGGCCCACTTTTACCCGGGCATGCAGAAGCTCGTGATTGTTGGGGTACAGCGTGTACAGGGCAATCGCTAGCTGCGTTGTTTTCAACGTTTGTTTGTCCTTGGGGTGCAAGAGCCAAAGTGCCAAACCCCAGCCACTGGTTGTTGCGGGGGATGCGGGGGACGCAGCTCCTCAGGCAGCGGCTGAGCTTGGTGCGCAGTTTATTGATCATGTTCGGCGTAGCTTTCCGCAAACGAAGACGTTCAAGGCCCCTGCGGGCATCACGATGAAGGCAGGGATAGGTGCGTGTTTCGTGGACGCCCTGAATCTGCATATTGCAGATGGCGTGGTCGTGTCCTTAGATGAGCTGGAGGCGCAGTGGGGGGCTTTTGGTGAGGCGTTCAGGTTGGCCTGGAAGCAAGATGGGTCGGCTGAACTGCCGTATGGCCATGGTGATGCCACTATGTTGCTTCGCCGCCGCGGGGATTCTGATTTTGTGGACGAGGTGTCGTTCATCGATCTGCGCAACTGCGGGCGCAGCGATGTGACGGCATTGAGTGCTGAGCAGAAGAGTGCTGTTCTTTCCCTGTTGAAAGAGGCAGCTACCCATGTTGGATCTTCGTTGAGTGGTCTTTGCAAGGTTGTGGCTTGCGAGTGGATCGACGATGTTCATGCGCGTTTCCGGCCGTTGCCAAGCGTTCGCATGGCGGCGGGGCAGGGGGATTGTGGTCCCACGATCTCGTTTGCTTTTGATCGGTCAGCGGCGCCGCTGCTTGCAGACCTGGAAGCAACGTTTGGGGCGGTGGATCCGATGTATCTCAAAGTGCGGGTGAAGGATCCGGTGGGTTGGATCCAGAATGCGCAAACGGGGGTGGATCTGCGCTTTCGAGGGGCGTTTGTGGAGGATGGGAAGACGTATGTACCTTCGATCGAGTTTCAGGATGGGGGGGGGTGTACTACCCGCTAGAAGGGGATATCGGCGATGCGCCTTTCGTGGCGGTCAACTGCGGGGCGATCCCGGCCGACCTGGTGGAATCGGAACTGTTTGGCCACGAAAAGGGGGCGTTCACGGGGGCCACGCAGGCCCGGCGCGGACACTTCCAGGAGGCGCATGGGGGAACGCTGTTTCTGGACGAGTTGGGCGAGTTGCCGCTGCTCGCGCAGGTCAAACTGCTGCGGGCTCTGCAAGAGGGTGAGGTGGTGCGCGTGGGGGCGTCGCGCGCGACCGGTCGATGTCCGGGTGGTGGCGGCAACGAACTGCACGCTGACCGAACAGATCGCCCGCGGCCGGTTTCGTGAGGATCTGTTCTACCGGCTGGCGGTGGCGGTGCTTAAGTTGCCTCCGCTGCGCGAGCGGCCGAACGACCTGGGGCCGCTCATCGACCATCTTTGGGCGGCGGTCAACCGCGAGGCCACGGCGGACCTGGGGGCTTCGCCGAAGCGGCTGTCGGTGGCCGCACGTCGCGTCATGATGGAACATCGCTGGCCGGGCAATGTGCGCGAGCCCTACAACACCCTTCGCCGGGCAGCGCTGTGGAGCGACGGCGAGACCCTCACGGCGGAGGACGCACGGGAGGCGCTGCTGCCGGTGGCGGCGCCTACCGGGGGGGAGATCCTGGGGCGGCCGCTGGGGGAGGGGCTGGATTTACAGGGGTGCTGGGCGAGGTGGCGGCGCACTATCTCGGCCGCGCGATGGACGAGGCGCACGGGAACAAGACCCGGGCTGCCGCGCTGGTGGGGCTTTCCAACTACCAGACGCTGTCGAACTGGCTGGACCGGTACGGGGTGGGGCAACCGGGCACGCCACGAAAGGCGTGAAAATCACCCGGGAATCTGGTTAGGTCATCGCACGAATGCTGACGGGAGAGCTAAGAAACCAAATCGACCGGATCTGGCAGCAGGCGGAGATCAAGAGCTGGCTGGAGCATGACGCCAAGGGCGTCACGATGCTCAACCTCAACACGCAGATCGTTCGATCGATCCCCTTCGCGTATCCCCCCCTCGAAGAGCAGCGGCGGATTGTGGAGGTGCTGGACCGGGCGGAGGCGTTGCGGGCCAAGCGCCGCGCCGCCCTCGCCCTCCTCGACACCCTCACCCAATCCACCTTCCTCGACATGTTCGGGGATCCGAGGATCAACCCCAAGGCGTGGCCACGGCTAGCGTTGGCCGCACTGATCAGCAGCGGCCCGCAGAATGGCATCTATATGCCGTCAGCTGACTATGGGACTGGCGTTCCGATAGTCAGGATCAATCAGCAAGACGTAAAGTCGTTCGTCATCAATGTTCCCCCCCTCGCCCTCCAGCAAGACTTCGCCCGCCGTATCGCCGCCGTCGAAAAGCTCAAGACGGCCAACCGGGCCTCGCTCGCCGAACTCGACGCCCTCTTCGCTTCGCTTCAACACCGCGCCTTTCGCGGCGAGCTTTGACCATGTCCAACCTCCCCCCGCGCTTCACGATCACCCACGCCCTCACGGCGGGTCTGACCACGATCGAGCGCGCGAGAGGGTTCCTCGAGGCCGCCACGCTGTCCGATGAGTGGGTCCGGCGCATGAGCCAGCGCGCCCTGCTGCTCGAAGCCCACCACACCACGCATATCGAGGGCACGCAGCTCACCATCGAGCAAGCCGAACGCCTGTGGGCCGGCCAGACCGTGGCCGAAGCCCCCGCCGACGACGCGCGCGAGTTTCTGAACTACCGCAACGCCTTCAACCTCGTCTCCGAATACCTGCAAAGCGGCGAGGCCATCACAGAAGGCCTCGTGCGCGAGATCCACAAGTGCCTGGTGGAAGGCGTGCGTGGCGGTGAAGGCGGCCCCGGCGTCTATCGCAACGTCCAGAACTACGTCGTCAGCAGCCAGACCCGCGCCGTCATCTACACCCCGCCCCCGCCCGCCGACGTGCCCCCGCTGATGCAGGAGCTGATCGCCTGGCTGCGCACCGATACGCCCATTCACCCCGTAATGGTGGCCGGCATCGCCCAGTTCCAGCTCGTACACATTCACCCCTTCCTCGACGGCAACGGCCGCACCTCGCGCCTGCTGTCCACCCTGTGCCTTTACCGCACCGGCTACGACTTCAAGCGCCTGTTCACCCTCAGCGAGTTCTACGACCGCGACCGCACCCGGTTTTACCGCGCCCTTCAGGCCGTGCGCGAAAATGACATGGACCTCACCGGCTGGCTCGAGTTCTTCGTCGAAGGCCTCGCCACCCAGCTCGCCGAGGTCAAGCTGCGCGGCGAGTTCGCCATTCGCCGCGACGTTTTGGTGAACGCCCACCGCCTGAACCCCCGCCAGGCCCAGGCCGTCGAGCACGTGCTCGAACACGGCCGCATCGACATTCGCACTTTCGAGGCCTTGTGCCCCGAATCCCCCCGGCGCACCCTCCAGCGGGACCTTGCCCAGATGGAGGCGATGGGGCTGCTCACGCGAGAAGGCGGCACCAACAAAGCCGCCTATACGCCGTCCGGAAAGTGGTGAGAGAGGCGCGTCGCGCCAAACTCGCGCCAAACTCGCGCCAAAACTTGCGCCACAAATTGCGCAAAGCGGTTACCATGGGAGACGTGTTCGGTTTCCTGCAGGCCGAATGGCCCGAAATTCACGAGGCCGCCCAGAAGGCCGCCGACGCCGCGTTCCCGGAACCTCGCACCGCCTGCTTCTACGCCCGCCGCGCCCTCGAACTGGCCGTGATGTGGGCCTACCGCCACGACCGCAGCCTCAGCCCCATCGCCCCGTCGAACGCCACTACCAAACCCGCGCCGTTCGCCGCGTAGCCGAAGCCTTCGAGCGCGACAACGAACGCTGTTGGCGATCGTAGGAAAGCGCAGAAAATTGAACAGGCGGCCGACATCACGGCTTGTCCGGGCGTTTTTGCCTCCGAGCATCTCTGGTGCCCTGGGCTTCGCGGCGCCTAAAGCTGTCGCCTTCGATGGGGATGATGTCGGCGTGGTGGATGATTCGATCGATAAGGGCGATGGCGCAGGTGGCGTTAGGGAAGATGGATGGCCAGTCTGAAAATGGCAGATTGGTCGTGAGCAGAATGCTCTTGTTCTCGTAGCGACGGGAGACGACTTGAAAGAGATGGTCGGCGTTTCGATTGTCGTAGGAGAGATAGCCGAGCTCGTCACATACGAGCGCGCCGGTTGGGCGTAGTGGCGTAGACGGCGATCGAGGCCGCGAGCGCTGTCCTGGCTGCCGAGGTCCATGAGGAGCTCTTCGGCTGTCACCGACAGGACCGAGTGGCCGTGAAGAATTGCTTGGTGAGCGACGTTCTTGGCTATCATGGTTTTGCCGAGTCCCTGCGGTGCCACCAGGATGAGATTGCGACCATGCTTGACGAAGTCGAGGCACAGCGTGGTCTCGACAGCATCGCGATCGATCCTCTTGGGCCATGCCAATTCAAAATCTGCCATGGCCTTGATCTTCCGAGGCGTGCGCGGGTGAGACGGCGCTCAAGACTGCGCTTTTGGCGGTCGGCAGTCTCGACCTTGGCAAGATGCTCCAGAAGCTGCGTCGGGCTCCAACGCTTTGTGGTTGCCGTTGCGAGGATATCATCGAGGTTTTCTGAAAGGTGGTGAAGACCAAGTGCGAACAAGTGTTGGGACAGGTTTATGATTCGTCCTCCGTGTCGCGTGCGAGCTCGTCGTATGGTTTGAGGTTGTGAGTGTCCACGCGCAGGTTCGCAATACGAGGGTCGCTGCTGACCGGTTGGGGCAGTGGCGGCCGAACGCCCTGTCGTCGGTTGTCGACATCCAGAATGTGCGCGACGGACGCTGCAGAGATGGCCCCCTGGGCGATCGCGCGTTCTATCGCCACCTGGAGCTTCTCGACACCAAACTGATCGAGCAGCCGGGTCAGGCGGACTGTCTCGTAAGACATCGATTGCCCGCGTAGGGCGAGCTGCTCAAGGAACGGCTTGCATGAAGGTATCACCTCGAGGAGCCGCCCCCGCCCGCGAAGCTCGCGTCCCCGCTGTTTTTGTTCCCGTAGTCCCGCCAGATGAGCGGGATCCTCGATGGTGCGCCCGCGTTCGTAGCATCGCTCGTGTCGAGCAAGGACATGGCCCGTTTCATCAAGTACTCGGACCGCCTTCTCCGAGCACGAAAGTGACAGCGCCTGGCCCACATGGGTATGGGGGATGGAGTAGTCGTTCAGATCGAAGCGCACATAGGGCTGTTTGCCTGACCTCACCGCAAGCAGCTTTTCGCAGGGGAAAGGGTTCTGTGGCAACGGCAATAGATGCACGCGTTCATCCTCGAACGCATCGGCCACCGGTCTCCTTTGTGGATCGGCTGGGCGCGGGCGGCAGTGAGCCACGGTATCCCCCGCCGTCCGCTCTGGAGTGACCCATCAGCGACACCGGGATGACGGCGGTGGCTCGGTCCGGCAGGCTCCTGCACGGCTTGGAGGTTGCACTTGGCAGCAGGACGGAAGATTCGGAACGAAGATGAGGCACAGGAGTATCTGGCGGCCGCGAAGCTGTCGCGAGTGAGCATCGGCGACTGGGCGCGGGCGCGTGGGATCGATGGGCGCTCGCTGCACGCCTGGGTGATGGCGCTGGAGCGGCGGACGCCGCAAAGTCGGGGACAGCGACGGGGCAAGGGGAAGGTGCCCCGGTCGGCCTTGGTGGAGCTTGTTCCCGCTCCACCTCGCGGCACTGTTGGAACTGCTCGTTACGTGGTCAAGCTCGCCGCGGGGCGGGTTGAGTTCGGCGACGATGCATCGATGGTGCTGCTGCGCCAGGTGATCGAGGTACTGCGCTCGTGCTGAGTTTCCCCGCGACCGTGCGCGTGTTCGTCGCGGTCGCGCCGCTCGACATGCGTGGATCCTTCGATGCGCTCGCCGGCGCCGTCAGGGGTCTCGGGCTCGATCCGGTCGACGGCCATCTGTACCTCTTCTTCAACAAGCGCCGGCGGCTGGCGAAGGCGTTGTGGTTCGACGGCTCGGGTTGGTGCGTGCTCGCCAAGCGACTCGAAGCCGGAAGCTTCCAGCTTCCGCCCCTCGACGGCGAAAAGCCCCAGGTCGCAATCGATGGCTCCGCCTTCGCTTCGCTCCTGGCCGGGATCGACTTCACCGCCGCTCGGCGGGGCTGGTATCGGCGAAAAGTGTAATTAGGGGATCGACACGGATCGTAGATCATGATCTCTACTGATCTGTGGACGAGCTCGAAGGCCTGCAAAGGGAGAACGCGGAGATGCGAAAGCAAATCGCGCAGCTCCTGTTCGAGCTGGCGCGGCTCAATGATCGCGTCGCCGAGCTGCTCGCCATCGCGCAACGCAAGCAGCGAAAACCGACCCCGACAGTAGCGCCGTCCGCGCCCGCATCACCACCGGTCGTCGAGGGCGAGCATCGACGCGCCTTCGAGGAGCGTCCGAAAGCGCCCGACAAGCCTGCCGAGGAGCCAGCGCCGAAGAAGCCGAGGAAGCCCACGGGCCGCAAACCGCTGCCCAAGCACCTCGAGGCGGAGGAGCATGAGCTGCGGCCGAAGGAGTGCGGCGACTGCGGCAGCGCAGCGTTAGACTTGGTGGACGAGCTCATCGAGGAGAAGCTCCACGTCGTCAAAGAGCATCAGCGCCGCCGCGTGGTTCGCCGCTACACGTGCCGCTGTCGCGCGTGTGGGGAGCGCACCACGATGCGATCGCTGCCCGCTCCGTATGAGCGATCCAAGGTTACCTGTGAATGGCTCGCGTGGCTCGTCTACCAGAAGTTCTGGCTGCTGACGCCGCTCGACCGCATCCGTCGCGACCTCGCGGAGCGCAGCATTCCGCTCGCGATGAGCACGCTCGTGACGTTCATCGAGCGCGCCTCCGATTTGCTGGCGGGCGTCGATCGCCTTCATTGGAAGCAGCTGCTCGGCAGCAGATGGATGGCGACGGACGGCACAGGATTGAAGGTACTCATTCCCAAGCTTCCCGCCGCCCACAACGGCTACATCGAGCTCTATCGCAACGACCAAGTCGCCGTCTTCCAGTACGAGGCTGACAAGAGCGGTGAGACCGTCGCCAAGAAGCTTGCGCCTTTCACTGGAACCCTCACCGAAGATGCCGAGCATCGCTTCAACGATGTATTCGCCTCGGGGCGCGTGCTGGAGGCGGGATGCAACGCTCACGGACGCCGGAAGTTCCGAGACGCCGAGGCAACCCAGCCCGTGCTCGCGGTCGAAGGGGGCGCATTCTTGGGCGCGATTTATGGCGAGGAGGAACGGGCCCGAAAGCTCGGCCTTCGTGGCGACCAACTCCTCGAGCATCGGCAAACCTTCATCCGTCCGCTCATTGCAGAATTCAAGCGCTGGCTCGATGCCGTTTCTCCGACGCTCCTGCCGTCCGAGCCACTCGCCGTGGCGATCCGCTACTACAAGAACCACCACGACGCGCTCTTCCGTTTCGTGGACGACCCGCTCGTTCCGATCGACAACTCGCCCACCGAGCGCGAGTTCCAGAACGTCGCCAAGCTGCGACTCAACATGCTCTTCGCCGGCAGCACGGAGGGTGCTCACCGAGCCTGCGTCCTCCTCGGCATCATCGCCACCTGCCGCGCCCAGGGGGTCGCGGCCCAGGCCTATCTCGCCTGGGCCTTCGAGCGCCTCGGCACCCACCGCGACGTCTTCGGACTCCCTCTCGACGCCCTCACCCCAGCCGCATTCAAGAAGACGCTCGGCTGAAGCCCACGCACGCCTTTCGGCGAACGTCATCCCGGTGTCGCTGATGGGTCACGCTCTGGACGAGGGCGACTGTTTCACTCTTGAACTCCGGGGTATGGACCCGCCGGGTTCTTCTTGTCTTTGCCTTGCTCATGTGGTCACCTTTCCACGCTCTTACAACTGAGCGCCGGTGTCCACTGAATCGGGTCAACCCCAGGGCCCGGAACTACTTCAAGCTGGCGCCGTGGTGGTCAAGACGCCGTCTCGACAGCTACGTAGCCATGCAATCGCGAAATGGTTTCGTCGGAAGCGCCACCAGAAACACCCGGCATGGTCGCTCGTGTCGGGGCACAAGGTCCACCGCGAGTACGGCGTACTCGAATGGGCTCCTGTGCAACCTTGGAGTCAAGACACCGCGTGGACGCGTTGACGAATCCGGTCGAACCGCCGGATGCGGGAAATCCGCACGTCCGGTGGGATGAGGGGGCGCCAGCCAGCGGATAGACCCGCTGTTGTCTCTCACGCTATCTCACCTCGAGTTTCTCAGCGAAGATCACCCTGACAGGGGGTTGATTTCTCAGATTGGAGGGTGGGTGCGTGCCGGGTTGGATAAGGGCACAAATGGAGAAGCCCCGGCGCGGTTGAGGCGAAGCCGGGGCTGATTTGGGGATTCTTCTCGGGGTTCAGAAGGGCAGGTCGAGCTGGTCGCAGGCGTTGTCGATGGCCACGTGCCTGTATTCCCTGATCGCGGTGCGCAAGTCGACACAGCGAAAGAGAAGGAGGTACGCCGAGCGCGCTTGCGGTGAGAGCGGCTCACCAAAGGCCAGCCCGCCCAGGGTTAGGTCTGGATGCGCTGCGTGTAGCTGTTGGGCAGCAGCTGCGAGCGTGGCGTCCAGGGCGGCAAGGACGCCGATCGCGGGCGCGACACAAAGCTCGTCGAGCCCGGGCTGGATGATGGGACCAGCCTCCAATGGAATCGTAGTGCCCATGGTCACCCGACCTCCGGCAAAGCTGCCTGGACGTGCTCGACAGTCACGGATTTGGCCCGTGCGAGAGCTGCGGCCATGAGGGCGTGGTGAGCAAGGAGGTTCACTTTTCGTGGCAGACCTCCTGTGGCCTGGAAGGTTGCCTCGAGGGCTGCGGGATCAAAGAGCGGCAGCTCGGTCCCCGCGAGGCGAAGCCGGTGAGCAAAGTATCCGGACAGCTCCTCACGGGAAAGACCTGCGAAGTGATAGCGCATGACGATGCGCTGGCTGAGCGCCTCGTAGACAGCCATGCCCAGTCGACGACGCAGCTCAGATTGTCCCACCAGCAGCAGGCAAAGCCGATTCTCTGCGTCCATTTGGTAGTTGGTCAGGAGCCTGAGGTCTTCGAGCACGTCAGGCCTGAGATGATGGGCCTCATCGACGATGAGGATGGGGCGACACCGTGCCTCGGTGGTCAGGCGTGTGACCTCGGTTCGGATCTGCCGATACACGGCGGCACGGTTGCGCTCGGTGGGCAGGCCCATTTCCCAGGCGATGGCTTTGTAGACGTCCATGACGTTGCCGGTCGAGTGGGCGACGTAGACCACCTTGTGTAGCCCCGTGTGCAGTCCCGAGACTACCTTGCGACAGGCAGTGGTCTTCCCGCTGCCGCTGTCGCCCGTGACGAGGCCGATGCCCCTCATCTCGATGAGGTGATTGAGGCGGACCGACAGCTCCTGACTTGCAGATGAGACAAAGAGGTCATCAGGCTCGACCTCCTTGCCGAAGGGATGGCGGTTCAGGCCGAAGTGCTTGCGGTACATCATCGCTCTCCTTGGTCGTGGTGCTCGACGACGTCGAAGTCGCGCAGGCGAAGTCCTTCTGGCGGATTCGGTGCAACGCGGTCGGCACGCAGGACGGAGCGCACCTCGTTGTCGCGTTTGACGAAGCAGTTGGCATACGCATCGACGGGTTTGGCCAGGCCGACTTTGCGCCCCTTGACCCAGAGCTCGACGGGCTTGCCGACCCGGCTCGGGTCGAAGCGCAAAGAGACGGTTTCGCCGACGAGCGAAGCGTCCACCTCATAGACGACGCCCCGCAAGCTGACGGTCCTGTCTTTGTGTACCTTGCGCTTTTCCTCGAAGAGAAAGAGCGCACTGAAGTCTGCGCCGATGTCCGGCAGCCGCACCTCGTCGCAAGCGCGAGCCCAGCGCTCGAGCGGGGTCTCGCCATCAAGGCCTCTGTGAGGGGCCTGGTGGTACTCCCCCTCGACCCAGGTCCAGAGCTTGCGGTTGAGGGCTTCGAGGCTCGCAGTGTCTCCTTCGGCGAGGGTGCCAAGGCATTGCCGGCGCACCTCGCGGTGCCAGCGCTCCTGCTTGCCCTTGCCCTGGGGCTGGTAGGGGCGTGCATGGATGAGAGTCACGCCCAGCCTGGCACAGACGAGGGACAGATGATGCGACCGATATGCTGCCCCGTTGTCGACGTAAAGCCGCAGGGGAAGTCCACGCCGTCGCAGCGCTTGCTCGAAGACGGGCATGAAACAAGAGACGTTTTCGCCGAGCGCGAAGGCAGCGTACGGGACGACTCGGGTGGCGTCGTCCATGAATGAGATGAGATACGTCTTTTGGCGGCGCTTGCCTCCGATCAGCACGGACGGTCCGTGCATCACGTCGCTCATCCACATCTCCCCCGCCTTCGCGAAGGCGAAGCGACGGCGGTCGTTGCTCGTTGGCGTCTCGGGCTTGCGAGCCATCAAGCCTGCACGAGAGAGCACCCGATGCACCGTGGCTGGCGCCAGCTCCAGGTCCTGTGGTACCTCGCCCGAGGCTCGCACGGCATCGATGACCATGCGCACAGACAGTGCGGGCCTGTCTTCCTTGACCATGCACAGAAGGTCCACGATGGACTGTGGGATCTTGCGTGCCTGCCCCTCGTCACTGCGCGCCTTGGGCATCAGGGCATCGAAGCCGCCGTGGCGATAGGCCTTGAGCCAGTCTCTGATGGTTTCGGCAGCGATACGGCTCCTGCGTGAGCCGGGGATGTCGTAGGTGCGGTCCGCCTTCTTTGCGATTTGCTCGCCCAGGCCTCGCTTGCCTTTGGGCCAGTGCAATAGGTCGGCAATCACACCATAGCGAAAGAGCGCGACGGCCTTGCGTCGCTCGTTGTCGTCGGCTTGGGTGTCCATGTTTTCTCCTCGGCGCCCGTGGTTTTGGCGGTGAGCGCCTATGCCTCGACCACTACAGGCGTTAGGGCGGCGGGTCTGGCCCCGTTTCGTGTTCGCGAGGTGTCCACAGTCTGCTGGCGGCTCGACTGCGGGGGCCGAATCCGACTGGCGCGGGCAAGGCGCCAAGCTGCTTCTCGGATTCGGCTCGTACGTGCCGCAGTACCGGAGTGCCCAGACGCTGGCGGACCTCAGCGAGCGTGGGCTCGCAGTTGCCGAGCAGCGCGGGCGTCGAGGTCACCAGCACCAGCAGGGCCGCCCGGGTGGCGCTGTAGCGGCGGCGCACCCATCGCACCGCCCCGGGCAGTTCGATGTCTGGCCGCAGCCGATCGGCGGCTGCCTCTATCGACGGCGCGGCCTCCACCGCGGTCACCACGGCCTCGACCTCCTCCAGGGAGCCACTGAGCCGAGACGCCAAGCAGTCGGGCAACAGGCTGAAGGTCCGATGTGCCGTCGGGCAGTAGTACCGGGCCACCCGCATCCCAGCTGGCTCCACCCGGGCGTAGGTCCCGAGGCTGCGAAAGCCACATTTGCTACCAGATCCGTGCGCCGGACACCGCTCGAGCCTTGCCTGTTGCCAGCCTTCCTGCTTAACGTATTGCTCGCTGGTCAGTACTGTCGCTTGGCGCAACTGCACGACCGGCCAAGGGCTCGCACGGTTGCCTCCGTGGCGGGCCCAACCTTTTTCTGGGGTCCCAAGGGCGGGCGTTATGCCTGCCGGCCGGTAGCCTCACCCAGATCCCCGTTTCCCGCAAAAAGCCACCTCACCCTTCTTCCGCTTTCCGCCCCCTCATCACCAAAACCACCAGGGACCCAGTGCGGGAATTCCTTCCTGGGGGTTTACGGATTTACGTGAGAC